>NZ_RZTT01000151.1 GCF_003996995.1 Mesorhizobium sp. M7A.T.Ca.US.000.02.2.1
TTACAATCCCACGCATAGGGTGCAGGCGCCGATCAGCCAGTGGGCGCGCGAATCGCTACTCAGCTACGCCGAGGGCTCAGCCGATGCCGATCGCGGCCTCGAACGCCTCGTCGAATGGGCCAAGAAACGCTCCCGCCCCACCGTAATCGCCTTCTTCGGCGACCATCTGCCGCCGCTGGGGCCGGTCTATGTCGAAACCGGCTTCCTCAAGGACAATGTCGCGCCGCGCAAGGAAGCGTCGCCCGAGGCTGCTCTCGAGCATCACGAGACGCCGCTGGTCATCTGGTCAAACCGCACCGGGCCGGCTGAGCAGATGGGTGCCGTCAGCCCAGCCTTCCTGCCCTATCATATCCTGAAAACGGCCGGAATCAGCCATCCCTACTACACCGGCTTCCTGGGCGAGATGAGCGAACGCTACCGTGTCGTCGACCGCAATCTTCTGCTGACGCCGGCTGGCGAAGCCACCCCCGATTGGGCGCGGCAGAAGGAGATCGACCCGGCGATCCGCGATTTCCGCCTGCTGCAGTACGATATGATGTTCGGCAAGCGTCAGGCAGCGCCTGACTTCTTCCCCGAAACGGTCGACAAGGACAAAGTTGTCGCCCATACGAGTTGAGCCCAACGATCCCTCAGGCTCGTCTGTGTCGGATCGCGCGTTCAGTTCGTCAATTGCAGCTTCGAGAACTTGTTGGCGATCTGCTGGAAAACGTCCGGCAATTTGGTCGGATCGTTATCTGCATAATAGCCGCTCGGATCAGAAGCGCAGGCGCTGTAAAGCGCGCGGTTGGCTGCGGTGTCGGATTGCAGCACCATGGTGTAGATTTGCACGCCCTCGTTCTTCAATTGCGTGCAGACGCTTTTGGTCCAGCCGTCGACATTGCGTGCAGCGGTCGTCTGGTTATCTGATCCGAAACGGCCGCCGGCCAGATAACCATATGATGTGTAGTCAGATTTCCTCGGCTGTTGGCTGGCGCCATAGACGACGTTCTCGCCGTCGGTGAGCAACAGCACGATCTTGCTGATGCCGGGCGTCTTCCACGGCGCCCCATCGGTGTAGGGCGCGGCGGGCGACAGCACCCGCATACCCCATGACAGGCCCTCGGAGACGTTGGTGTCCGAACCGTTCCACTCGGTCATCTGACTGGCAGCCTTGCGCAGCTTGTCGAAATCGTCGGTCAGGGGGACCACCGGGGTCGGACACGCACGGTTCGGACCGATAGTGATGGGAGAGCCGATCTCGGTGATGAGTTCCTTGGCGGGCGCAACATATTTGGCAATCTTTTCCCTGGCAGCCCTGTCATCGGGCGACAGAAGTTCGATGAGATTGCCGAGCAGGTTGCTGAGATCGATGCCCAGGATGTTGATGCCCGACTGGGCAAGCCTGGTTTTGTCGCTGACATCGTTGAGATAGGAGTTGTTGTAGTATTTATCCGAATTGCCATAGGAGCCAGACGGCTTTTGGGCGTCTTCGGGATCGTCCGGTGCAAAGTACGGCACGAACAGCGTGTCGGGCTTGGCCGTGTCGGGTGGCGTGTCGGAGATATTGTAAGCGCCTGGCCGCGCCTCGACACAACCCTTCCATCCGGTGCCATTCCATCCGGCATCGGTCCATCCGGTCTTCTTGAGCTGTTTGAAAAGCGCCATGTGGTTCGGCCGCTTGCCGTCGATGACGGGAAAATTGACGCCGTTGGTTGAGGACTTGCCGTCCATGTCGATCCAGGACGGGTCGAAGCCGTCGCCATTGACGTTGACGGCGGTTACGAATGGAACCAGCGAGGCGCGGATCTTGCGCGTCGGCGATTTCGCCGCTTCGAGCGTGTCGAGCAACGATTTTGTCGCCGTCCTCAGCGCCGTCATGCGCGCGCCGGCCATCGAGCCGGTGTTGTCCAGTACCAGCACCACTTCGAGCTGGTTGTTCGATTCGACCGCCGAGGCATCGACCACGATGTGCTTGCTGTCGCCGAACAGGAAGGCGAAGTTGAGATTGACGTCCGCCGAGGCAATCGCCTTTGTCTTGACGAAGTTGACGCCCTTATCGACAGTCAACGTCGCCTGCGCATTGCCGAGCTCGCCATGACCGACGATGTTGGCCTGGAAATAGCGGTTGAAAGCGTCATTGCGGGTGATGTCGAGATCGCCAAGGTGCGAAGACGCAAGGTTTGCCGAATCGAGAGCGTTCTGCAGATTGCTCTTGGCCCGCATAAGGGTCGAGACATCGGTTGCGAAAGCGACTGCCGTCAGGATGACCGGCAAACCCAGTCCCAGCACAAGCGTGAAATTGCCGCTCTTCGAGCGCCAGAATTTGTTGAAAAGCATCCTTACCCCCGGAAATGCTTGCCGCTTTTGCGCGGTTGTCCGGGCTTTTGCGCCTTCCATGATGAATAGACCGTTGATGGCCAGGCTTCAACTCCACACAACCTGCTGGTGTGGTTAAGACGTGGTTGCCGGAAACCACAACTCCGACCGTTGCTGCTCCCCGATCATCGGCTATGACACACGGAAATGCCGCTTGCGCTTGCTTTGCGGCCGGATTGCTGTATAGACGCCCGCAATCTGCCGGTCCTTGCTGGGGGCTGAACGGAGGGCCGGAGGTTTTTCAGAACCTTCGTGTGAAGCCGGAAGTGCTTCCGCCTCCCGTGTCTCCGCTCTCGACCGTCTCGTCATGCTCCTTTCTTCCCCCTGCCCCTTCGAGGGTTTGCGGGTCAGAGAAGTTGCAGAGGCTTTTGCCGCCGGGAACCGGGAGAGAAACGAAGAAAGGCATAGGACATAATGGCTCTTTACGAACATGTGTTTCTTGCCCGGCAGGACCTCTCGCAGCAGCAGGTCGATGCGCTTGTCGAACAGTACAAGGGTGTCATCTCCGCTAATGGCGGGTCCGTCGGCCGGGTCGAGAACTGGGGACTGAAGTCCCTCACCTACCGGGTCAACAAGAACCGGAAGGCTTACTACACGCTGATGGACCTGAATTGCCCGGCGGCCGCGCTCAACGAGATGGAGCGCCAGATGGGCCTGTCCGAGGACGTGCTGCGTTTCCTGACCATCAAGGTCGAGGCGCATGAGGAAGGCCCGTCGGCCATGATGCAGAAGCGCGAAGAGCGCTCGGAACGCGGCGGCTTCGGCGACCGTGACCGTGGCGATCGTGGTCCGCGTTCGTTCGGCGATCGTGATCGCGGCGACCGTGGCGATCGTCCGCCGCGCTCGTTCGGCGACGCCGGTGCCGATCGTGGTCCGCGCCGTCCGCGCGAAGGCTTTGAAGGGGGTGCAGAATAATGGTCGACATCAATCAGATCCCGACCCGGCGCCCGTTCCATCGCCGCCGCAAGACCTGCCCGTTCTCCGGCGCCAACGCGCCCAAGATCAACTACAAGGACGTGCGTCTGCTGCAGCGCTACATTTCTGAGCGCGGCAAGATCGTGCCGTCGCGCATCACCGCCGTCAGCCAGAAGAAGCAGCGCGAACTCGCCAAGGCGATCAAGCGCGCCCGCTTCCTCGGCCTGCTGCCCTACGTGGTTCGCTAATATCTCAAATGCGGGCGGTTCGCCGCCCGCTCTTCTCCCACGGCGACGGGCGCCGCAGGGCCGAACATCAAATCCCGGGTTGAGGTCAAAACCTCTAACTGCCGCAACAGGCAGGACAGCGACACCAGCGCCAAAGGCGCTCAAGCTTCCTGACCTGTTCCCAAGACATTCAGCGTCGATCTCATCGATCGATTGGCGCCCAACCGAAGGAACAAAACCATGGACGTCATTCTTCTCGAACGCGTTTCCCGTCTCGGCCAGATGGGCGATACCGTCAAGGTCAAGGACGGCTTCGCCCGTAACTTCCTGCTGCCGCAGGGTAAGGCGCTGCGCGCCAACGAAGCCAACAAGAAGAAGTTCGAAGGCCAGCGCGCCCAACTCGAAGCCCGTAACCTCGAGCGCAAGTCGGAAGCAGCCCAGGTCGCCGAAAAGCTCGACGGCAAGAGCTTCATCGCCGTTCGCTCCGCCGGCGAAACCGGACAGCTTTACGGTTCCGTTTCGACCCGCGACATCGCCGATCTGCTGACGGCGGAAGGTTTCTCGATCAATCGCAACCAGATCCTGCTCAACCAGCCGATCAAGACCATCGGTGTCACCAATGTGGCGATCGCGCTGCATCCGGAAGTCGAGGTCACCGTCACGCTCAACATCGCTCGCACGGCCGACGAAGCCGAGCGCCAAGCCAAGGGCGAGACACTGACCACCGCCGAAGCCATCTATGGCGACGACATCAACGACAATGCCCGGCCGGAGAACTTCTTCGATCCGAACACCGAGTTCGAGGGCGACGAAGACAACGCCTGATCACACATCGCAAGACGATTGGACCGTGGGCTGATCACGACTTAACGCCAAGCTCCGATCACTTTGCCGTCATCCAGCCATGCTGGACCAATGCCCGGGCCCCTCGCCCGGGCATTTTTGTGCCAAATGGAACTTTTCGAACCCCTATATATTGTTGCAGACTATGGCGTCGCGCGTCCTTTGGCCGCGCAAAGCACGCTGTGCAACTTGGTTCGGCGCAAGATCTTCGGGGAAATCGACACTGATTTTCGCGGTCACGCGCCAAGGCAGCCTGTCTGGCCGAGAGGGGACATTTGGTCATGAATATCCTGTTGAAGCGCGTTCTCGACCGCCTGGTGCGTACCGGCAATCTCAAGGTGACCGGTCCCAAGGGCTCGGCTGTGGTTTTCGGCGACGGCAGCGGCGAACCGGTGCACATGCACATCAAGACCGCGCATGCCGAGCGCGCCATCACCTTCGATCCGATGTTGGCGGTGCCTGAAGCCTACATGGACGGCGAACTCGACATTCTCGAAGGCGGCGTGCTGGGCGTGATGCGCATCGCCTTCCAGAACATGGGCAGCGGCGGCATCGACGCCACCTGGTCGAAGGCCATCGAAGGCTTGCGCCACGCCTTCCGCCGGCTGCAGCAGATCAACACCGCCTCGCGCTCGCGGCGCAACGTGCAGCGACACTACGATTTGTCGGGCGACCTCTACCGGCTCTTCCTCGACGAGGACATGCAATATTCCTGCGCCTATTTCGAGCAGCCGGACATGACGCTCGACGAAGCGCAGGCCGCCAAGAAACGCCACATCGCCGCCAAGCTCCGGCTGAAGGCCGGCCAGACCGTGCTCGACATCGGCTCCGGCTGGGGCGGGCTTGGCCTCTACCTCGCCAAGGCGTTCGAGGTCGACGTGCAGGGCGTGACGCTGTCGACCGAGCAGCATGGCGTAGCCACCGACCGGGCGCACGCGCAAGGGCTGGAAAGCCGTGTGCATTTCGAGCTGAAGGACTACCGCGAACTCAACGAGCGTTTCGACCGCATCGTCTCGGTCGGCATGTTCGAGCATGTCGGCGTCAACCACTACCGCACCTTCTTCGACAAGAGCGCGACGCTGCTCAAGCCCGATGGCGTGATGCTGTTGCACACGATCGGCCGTTCCGGCGTACCGTGGGCGACCAGCGCCTTCATCCGCAAATACATCTTCCCGGGCGGCTATATCCCTTCGCTCTCGGAAGTCATGCCGGCGATCGAAAAGTCGGGCCTGGTCGTCACCGACGTCGAGATCCTGCGGCTCCACTATGCCGATACGCTGAAGCACTGGGGCGTGCGCTTCGCCGCCAATCGCGACAAGGCCAAGGCGATCTATGACGAGCGTTTCTGCCGCATGTGGGAATTCTACCTGGCGGCCTCGGAAGCCGCCTTCCGCTGGCAGGACCTGGTGATCTTCCAGATCCAGATCGCCAAGAAGAACGACACGCTGCCGATGACACGCGACTACATGGCCAAATGCGAAAAAGCGCTTGAGATGCGCGACATGGGGCATCGTGAAACGGCTCCCGTCAAAAAGAGCCCGGCCGCCAAGCCGGCTCGCCGCCGCAAGGTTGCCGACCAGGAATAGCATTGCCGCTTGCCATTGCCGGCGCCTGCACTGAAAAAGGTCCCGTGACTGTCGCGGGACCTTTTTTTCATGACCTACGTCCTCTATGCCGCCGCCGCTCTGGCCGAGATCGCCGGCTGCTTTTCGTTCTGGGCCTGGTGGCGGCTGGATAAGTCGCCGCTGTGGCTTCTTCCCGGCCTCGCCTCGCTTGCCCTGTTCGGCTTCCTGCTGGCGCTGGTGGACATGTCAGCCGCCGGCCGCGCCTACGCCGCCTATGGCGGCATCTACATCGCGGCGTCGCTTGGCTGGCTGTGGCTGGTGGAGGGCGTTCGCCCCGACCGCTGGGATCTTGCCGGTGCCGCGCTCTGCATTGCCGGCGCTTCGGTGATCCTTCTCGTCCCGCGGGGCGCGTGAGATGGAGTTGCCGGCCTCCCTTCGCCAAGGTGTCGAGCGCCTGCTCGAAAACGTTCCTCTTGCGGTACTCAAGCAAGCGGCAAAAACGCTGTCCGACCGTTATCGTGCCGAGTTGCGTGACGGCCGTTTGCACATGGCCGAGGATCTGGCAGTGAAAGCCTATCTGGCGACGCGGCTGCCGGCGACCTATGCCGCGATCCGCGCCAGCCTCGACGCGCTGAGCGACGCAAAGCCCGGCTTTCAACCCAGGAGCCTGCTCGATGTCGGCGCCGGCCCTGGCACGGTGCTTTGGGCCACGACCGACCAGTGGCCCGATCTCGAACAGGCAGTGTTGTTCGAAGCCAGTGCCGCGGTGCGCAAGGTCGGCGAGACGCTTGCCGGCGACACAATTGCCGCCCAGACCAGATGGCTGGCCGGTGATGCCACCATCGACCTTGCCGACATCGAGCCGGCCGATCTGGTCACGTGCGCCTATGTGCTCGACGAAATCGCTCCCGCATCACTGCCGAAGCTCATCGACCGCCTCTGGCAACTCACCGCCGACACGCTGCTTGTGGTCGAGCCGGGCACCCCCGCCGGCTGGCAGCGCATCCTTGCCGTGCGCCGGCAGTTGATCGAGGCGGGCGCGCATGTGCTTGCGCCTTGCCCGCATCAGGCGCCCTGCCCGCTCACCGCGCCCGACTGGTGCCACTTTTCCCGCCGCGTCGCCCGCTCGCGCCTGCACCGGCTGGCCAAGGACGCCGACGTGCCGTGGGAAGATGAGAAATTCATCTATTTCGCGGCTTCTCGCGACGGACTCACATCGCACCAGGCGCGGGTTCTTGCGCCGCCGAAATCCGGTTCCGGCAAGGTTCTGCTCAAACTTTGCCGGGACGACGGCACCGCCGCCGAGCGCTTGTTCACCAAGCGCGACGGCGCCGACTTCAAGCTGGCCCGGCGGCTGGACTGGGGCGACAGGCTGGCTTCCGAATAGACAGCAGCAGCGTTTGCGACCGCCTCGAAGAAAAATTTCGAAGCGATGTCGAATCCAGGCCGTGCCGTTCGACCATTGGCGTTCTCGGACCTTTCGAGACGCCAAGAGTGTCAACGGCATCAGCCAATAGGAGAAACGCAATGAGCTATATCGCAGGATTTGTCGCCGCGGTGCCCGCCGCCAACAAGGAAGCTTACCGCAGGCATGTCGCCGAGGTGGCATCGGTGCTGAAGGAGTTCGGCACCACCCGCATGGTCGAAGGATGGGGCGACGACGTGCCCGGCGGCAAGATCACCGACTTCAAGGGAGCCGTGAAGGCAAAGCCGGATGAAGTCATCACCTTTTCATGGCACGAATACGCGGACAAGGCGGCGGCGGACGCGGCCTATCAGACGATGATGAGCGACCCGCGCATGGCGGAGATCGGCGCTTCCATGCCCTTTGACGGCAAGCGCATGATCATCGGTGGCTTCACGCCCTTCATCGACCAGAACACGACCGGCAAGACGGGCTATATCGATGGCTCGCTGGTGCCGGTGCCGGCCGCCAACAAGCAAGCATACCTTGCCGTGGCGGCGAAGCAGGCCGCGGTGATCAAAGAGCACGGCGCAATCCGCGTCGTCGAAGCGTGGGGCGACGATGTTCCCGACGGCAAGATCACCGATTACCGTGGCGCCGTAAAAGCGACGGGCGACGAGGTCGTCGTCTATGCCTGGGTCGAATGGCCGTCGAAGCAGGTGCGCGATGACGCCTGGAAAAAGGTGATTGCCGATCCGCGCATGTATGCCGACACCATGCCCTACGACAACCAGCGCCGGGTCCATGGCGGCTTTGCGCCGATCCTCGACGCCTGATCCCAAGAACCCTAGTTTTCGACAATCCTGGAAAAGGAAACCCACCATGCGTTACGCCTGTCTCATCTATTACCACCCCAAAACATTGTTCGGCGGCAGCCCGGAGGCCAATGCCGTGCTGGCCGAGTGCTCCGGATATGACGAGGTGCTCAAAGCCAGCGGCCACTTCGTAACCGCCGAGGCCCTGGTGCTGCCCGAGGAGGCAATGACCGTGCAGGTCCGCGACGGCAAGATGTCGACCGTCGACGGCCCGTTCATGGAGACCAAGGAGATCCTGGGCGGCATCATCGTCATCGAGGCCCGCGATCTCAACGAGGCGGTGCGAGTGGCGAGCGGCCATCCACTGGCAACGATCGGCTTTGTCGAAGTTCGCCCGGTCGTCGACTTCAGCCAGCCGCCGCCGGTCCTGTGAGCACCACCAGCCCCCGCGATGCCCTGGAGGCGGCCTACCGCACCGAGGCGCGGCGCGTGCTGGCGACCTTGATCCGCCTGCTCGGCGGTTTCGACGCGGCGGAGGAGGCCTTGCATGAGGCCTTCACTGCTGCCGCCGAGCAATGGCCGCGCCAGGGTGTGCCGGCCAACCCCTATTCCTGGCTGGTCTCGGCCGGCCGCTTCAGGACCATCGACCGCTGGCGCCGGGAAGCGCGGCTGGCCGGGGCCCTTCCCGAGCTCACGGCTTTGGCCGAGCCGACGCCGGAACCAGCCATGCTGGAAGACATCCAGGACGATGAATTGCGGCTCATCTTCGTCTGCTGCCATCCGGCGCTGGCGCCGGATGCACGCATCGCCCTGACCCTGCGCGAAGTGGGTGGTTTGACCACCGAAGAGATCGCCCGCGCCTATCTGACGCCTGCACCGACCATTGCGCAACGCATCGTGCGGGCCAAGGCGAAGATCCGGGACGAGGCGATCCCTTACGAGGTGCCCGACCGCGACGACCTGCCGGCGCGTCTCGAGAGTGCGCTGCAGGTGATCTACCTGATCTTCAACGAGGGTTACGCGGCAACCGAGGGGCCGAACCTGACGCGGGCCGATCTGTGCGCCGAGGCGATCCGGCTCGGCCGGCTGATGGTCGAACTGCTCGACCAGCCGGAGGCGCAAGGGCTGCTTGCCCTGATGCTGCTGCACGAGGCGCGGCGCGCGACGCGGGTCAATGCTAGCGGCGACCTTATCCTGCTGGAGGATCAGGACCGCACGCTGTGGGACCGTTCGCTGATCGCCGAGGCCGACGGCCTGATCGGTCGGGCGATCGCCTCGCGCCGCATCGGACCGTATATCCTGCAGGCGGCCATTGCTTCCGTCCACGCCGAGGCGGCAGGCACGGCGGAGACCGACTGGGTACAGATCGTCGCGCTTTACGATGTGCTCGGCCGCGTCGACCCCTCACCGGTCGTGGCACTCAACCGCGCCGCGGCTATAGGCATGCGCGACGGCCCGCAGGCCGGACTGGCGGAAATCGAGGCGGTCATGGCACAAGGCGGGCTGGACGGCTACCATCTGGCGCACGCGGCGCGAGCAGACATGCAGCGCAGGCTTGGCTTGACCGAAGCGGCAAGGATTTCCTACCGGCGGGCGATCGAGTTGACCCGGCAACCGGCGGAACGCCGGTTCATCGAGGGGCGACTCGGTCAGCTTTGAGCGGGATGGCTGCACAGGGCACCATTCTTGTTTTCTCGTTTTGTTCTCCCTATAGATGCGCTACAATCGTTCTTTCGATTCGAGTCAATTGTGATTCTTTCCACCGAAAAAACTCGGCTGTGAATCGCGGGTATCAAAGCTGATTGGACAGGCACTGGTGCAGATAAGTCAGCATGGACTTGTCACGTTCTGATATCGAAAGGCCGGGATCGAAATCGGGGATATCATGGCAGAAGCAGCGCGAAAATTCGGCGTGGCGGAAACACCGCTTTATCGTGAAGCGCCCAACAACATCGAGGCCGAGCAAGCGCTGCTCGGCGCCATCCTCGTCAACAACGACGCCTTCTATCGCGTCTCGGACTTCCTCAAGGCCAGCCATTTCTACGAGCCGCTGCACCGCAAGATCTTCGAGGTGGCGTCCGAGTTCATCCGTATGGGCAAGGTCGCGACGCCGATCACGCTGAAAACCTTCCTGCCCGCCGACGAGAAGGTCGGCGACATGACGATGGCGCAATATGTCGTGCGGCTGGCGGTCGAGGCTGTGACCGTCGTCAACGCCACCGACTATGGCCGTGCCATCTACGATCTTGCGACGCGCCGCGCGCTGATCACGGTCGGCGAGGACATGGTCAACATCGCCTATGACGCGCCCGTCGACATGGCGCCCGGCGAACAGATCGAGGATGCCGAGCGGCGGCTGTTCGAGCTGGCCGAAAACGGCCGCTACGACGGCGGTTTCGAAAGCTTTTCCGATGCGTTGAAGAATGCCGTGGACATGGCCAGCGCGGCCTATATGCGCGATGGCCACCTGTCCGGCATTGCCACCGGCCTGCGCGATCTTGATCATCGTATGGGCGGGCTGCAGCCGTCGGATTTGATCATCATCGCCGGCCGCCCAGGCATGGGCAAGACGTCGCTGGCAACCAACATCGCCTACAACATCGCGGCCGCCTATGAGCCCGCCCAACAGGCCGACGGCTCGGTTAAGGCGGCCAATGGCGGCGTCGTCGGCTTCTTCTCGCTCGAAATGTCGTCGGAGCAGCTGGCCACCCGCATCATCTCCGAGCAGACCGAGATCCCATCGTCGAAAATCAGGCGTGGCGACCTGACCGAGGCCGATTTCGGCAAGCTCGTCGCCTACACACAGGAGAACCACAAACGCCCACTCTACATCGACCAGACGGGTGGTATTTCCATTGCCCAGCTCGCGGCTCGCGCGCGCCGCCTCAAGCGCCAGCGCGGGCTGGATCTGATGGTTATCGACTATATCCAGCTGATGCAGGGTTCGTCCGCCAAGGCATCGCAGAACCGCGTCCAGGAAATCACCGAGATCACCACCGGGCTGAAGGCGCTCGGCAAGGAGCTGGGCGTGCCGATCATCGCCCTCTCACAGCTCTCGCGTCAGGTCGAAAGCCGCGACGACAAACATCCTCAGCTGTCCGACCTGCGCGAATCGGGTTCGATCGAGCAGGATGCCGACGTGGTGCTGTTCGTGTACCGCGAGGAATATTACATCAAGAACAAGGAGCCGGAGAAAGGCACGCCCGAGCATCTCGCCTGGGAGACGAAGATGGTCGAGGTCCAGGGCAAGGCCGAAGTGATCATCGCCAAGCAGCGCCACGGACCGACCGGCACCGTCAGCCTTGCCTTCCAGGGCGAGTTCACCCGCTTCTCCGACCTCGCCGAGGAGCATCATCTGCCGGAAAGGTTCGAGTAGGCATGGTCGCGGAGCAACCGATTGGACTTTAGCAATATCTATCAGAGGATGAAATTTGAAGAGTACGAAATCTCCGAGGAAGAACGCGCGCAACTCACTGATTATTTGAAATCAGCCGGGTCAATTTCTCGTCCTCAATCGCATGCCGGTTTGCTGGTGTTCTGCTATTCAAGCGAACCGACGCCCGGGAACATTGAATTGGTGAGGAAATTCCTTGCCAAGCATGTCGAAGACTATACCCGCAGCGCGGCAGTTACCGGCCTCTACCGCATTTGGAAGCTGGGCAAGACCTCCGACATTGATGATCTGCTTGGCCTTTTGGAACGTTGGTACGTGGAGTCTCAGCATGACACGTCTGTCGCTGCGATCGGGTGTGCATTCCTTGTCATGCATCGGCTTCAGGACCACCGCCTCTCCCTAGGACTTAGGCGACTGCTGGAAACGCTGCACGAAGAAGTCAAGCGAGACAACGATTTGGCGGTCGGCTTGTTCATCCACGCGTGTCGGTCGGCATACGACAATTGGGCCGTGAACAACGGACAGCGCCGCATGCATTTCGACGCTATCAAAGAGGCTTTGCCAATTTATTCGGATCGCCAGAAATACCTCTTGGAACCGATAAACTGATGGCCAAATCCCGGGTCCAATTCATCTGCCAGAGTTGCGGATCGGTGCATCAGCGCTGGGCCGGCAAATGCGATGCCTGCGGCGAGTGGAACACGCTGGTCGAGGAAGGCACGTCCGGCGGCATCGGCTCAGGACCAGCCAACACGCGCAACGCCCGCAAGGGACGCGCGGTGGTGCTGACCACGCTGTCCGGCGATATCGAGGACGCGCCACGCATCATCTCAGGCATCGGCGAACTCGATCGCGCCACCGGCGGTGGTTTCGTGCGCGGCTCGGCGCTGCTGGTCGGCGGCGACCCAGGCATCGGCAAGTCGACCCTGCTCACCCAGGCGGCCGCGGCACTGGCGTCAAAAGGACACCGCATCGTCTATGTCTCGGGCGAAGAGGCGGTCGCGCAGATCAGGCTGCGGGCGCAGCGGCTTGGCGTCGCCTCCTCTCCGGTGGAACTTGCCGCCGAGACCAATGTCGAGGACATCCTGGCGACGATCGCCGACGGCAAGCGGCCTGATCTCGTCATCCTGGATTCGATCCAGACGCTGTGGACCGACCTTGCCGATTCGGCGCCGGGCACCGTTACCCAGGTGCGCGCCGCCGCCCAGGCGATGATCCGCTACGCGAA
>NZ_RZTT01000152.1 GCF_003996995.1 Mesorhizobium sp. M7A.T.Ca.US.000.02.2.1
GGGGTCGGATCGACCGGGCTCGACGTCGTGGCGGTGCCTTCTGAGAGGACCCCCTCTGGCCGCTTTGTCGACTGCCCTTCGCTATGGCTTCGGGCGTTCGTCGCTGAAAAAGCCAAATCGTTGGCTTTTTCTCGGCCTTCGGCCCATCGTTCCTCACCCCCCTCGAGGGGGGAGAGGACGCCGAGCTCTTGGCCAACCCTTTGCACATAGCGTGACAGAATCGGCGACAGATAGGCATCGACCACCGCGGTGTCGCCGCGGCCGACCAGCTTGATCAGCGGCGAGACCTCATGGCTGACGGAGACCTGGCTGAAACCAAGTTTGCGGCAGACTTTTGCCACCGCCTTCTCGTGGTCGGGGTATTTCCAGGCGTGCATGAAGACGATGGCGACCGCATCGATGCCATCGGCCCTGGCCTGTTCGATCGCCGGCCTGCAGGCGGCGATGTCGAGCAATTGTTCGACGCGGCCATCGGCGCGCACGCGCTCGTTGATTTCGACGACGCGCTCGTAGAGCTGTTCGGGAAGGATGATCTCCTTGGCGAAGATGTCCGGACGCGCCTGGTAGGCGATCTTCAGCGCGTCGCGAAAGCCCTTGGTGATGAGCAAAAGCACGCGGTCGCCCTTGCGCTCCAGCAGCGCATTGGTGGCGACTGTGGTGCCCATCTTGATGTCGCCGATCAGGCCGCTTGGGATCGTGTCTCCAGACGACAAGCCAAGAAGGTCGCGAATGCCCTGGATGGCAGCATCGTTATAGGCTTCGGGGTTTTCGGAGAGAAGCTTGCGCGGGTGCAGCCCGCCTTCCGGATCTCGGCCGATCACATCGGTGAATGTGCCGCCGCGGTCGATCCAGAAATCCCATTTTGCGGTCATGACAGCCCCTGGCGCTTTTACGTTCGATCGGTGGTTCGGCACATGCTGTTAGTTCGCCACGGCCTGAGCGGCAATCGCAAATGAACCAGACGATGTTACATGTCGAAACGCAACGTTACGAAACTCATGGCCGTCTGACGCATTTGTCCTTCGACCGCTCACGGCAACGTGAGCGTGTGTTGAAGGAGAGACAAATGAAAAAGCTCATTCTCGCGTCCGTTTCCGCTCTGGCCTTGCTTGGCGTCGCCGCCTGCAGTGACAGCGGTACGGACAATACCACCACCCAGAGCACCAATCCGCCGGCCGCCGAGGAACCGATGAAGCCGGCTGCCCCGGAAGCCACGCCGCCGGCCGCGACGCCTCCGGCAACGGATAATTCGACCACGAAGAGCATCACACCCGAGAAGCCTGCCGAGCCGGCTCCGGCAACACCAGCTCCTGCGCCCGCGCAGTAGTGAGCAAGCAGTACTTCGTGTGATGAATGAGAAAGGCCGGCTCGCGCTGGCCTTTTTCATATTGTCCGAGCGCCGTGGCGTTCGAGTCCGATCGATTTGTCGCGCAAAGCCTGCGGCACTGTCCCGGCTTGATAGGAGCGGGCGGTGGCTCTAAGAAGCAGGCCATGTCCATTTGGGATCGCCTCGGCGAATTCATCACCCGCGTTTCATCCTCAGCCTCGTCGGGTGTCGCCGACGTGGTCGAGGCCGTGCGCACGGTTTTCGCCGGCGATGCGGATTTGCGCCGGCGTGTCGCCTTTTCGGTGGCGATGATCGCGCTGTCGGCCAAGATGGCCAAGGCCGATGGTATCGTCACCCAGGACGAGGTGCGCGCCTTCCAGGAAATATTCGAAGTGCCGCCGAAGGAGACGCGCAATGTGGCGCGTCTGTTCGATCTCGCCCAGCGCGACGTGGCCGGTTTCGAGACCTATGCCGAGCGGATGGCGCAGATGTGCGGTTCCGGGCATTCCAATTGTGTGATGCTGGAAGACATACTCGACGGTCTGTTCCACATCGCCAAGGCCGACGGGCTGGTGCACGAGCGCGAAGGCCATTTCCTGCACCGCATCGCCGAGATTTTCCGCATCGACGAAGCGCATTACGAGACCATCATGGCGCGACATGTCAACCTGGGCGCCGGGGATCCCTATGTCGTGCTTGGCATCGAGCGCGGCAAGCCGTTCGAAGAGGTCAGGAAGCGCTATCGCAAGCTGGTTTCCGACAATCATCCGGACCGGCTGATTGCGCGCGGCCTGCCTCAGGAATTCATCAAGATCGCGACCACCAGGGTGGCGGCGATCAACGTTGCCTACGAGATGATCGAGCGGGGCCTGCGCCACGCATGAGCGGCTTTCTGCCCGACGAGCCACGTGCCGAAGTCAGGGTATCGCCGAATTTCGGCCCGCGGCGCGAGACGCCCAGGCCTGACATGATCGTGCTGCACTACACCGGTTTGGCGACCGGCGCCGGGGCCGAGACCTGGCTTTGCGATCCGGCCAGCGAGGTTTCGTCGCATTATCTCGTCCACGAGAATGGCCATATCGTGCAGATGGTCAGGGAAAGCGACCGCGCCTGGCATGCCGGCAAGAGTTCGTGGTTCGGACGGGCCGACATCAATTCCTGTTCGGTCGGCATAGAGATCGTCAATCCGGGGCATTCGCTGGGCTATCCCGGTTTCCCCCGACGGCAGATCGATGCGGTGATCGGGCTGTGCCGCGGGATCGCCGGTCGGCATTCGATCGCCGCCGAGCGGGTACTCGCGCATTCCGATGTTGCGCCGGGGCGCAAGATCGATCCCGGCGAGAAGTTTCCGTGGCGGACGCTGTTCGAGGCCGGTGTCGGCCATCTCGTGGCGGCCGCACCCGTCAGGCGAGGCGCCACTCTGACAATCGGCGATACCGGCGGCGACGTCGAAGCGTTGCAGTCGATGCTGGCGCTCTACGGTTATGGCGTTGAAATATCCGGCATTTTCGACCGGCAGACGGAGGCGGTGGTCGAGGCCTTCCAGCGTCATTTCCGGCCGCGCAAGGTGGACGGCGTTGCCGACGGCTCGACGCTGCGGACGCTGCAAAGGCTGCTTGCTTCCGTTAGGCGCTGACCTCCGGGAAGCCTCTCCCAAGCAATTCTTTCCAATCCTTAAGTTACAAGCTGTCACTCAAAGTGACTTGCCTGGCCTTGTTTGACACCAATTCGGGCGTCAAACGGCTGACGTGTAGATGTCGGACCCCAAGCCCCCCGGGTTGTTCCGACGTTGGTTAGGCGTTGCTGCGTGAACATCTTCGCGCGGTTCAGACAGAACAGGATCACATGCAGAAATTTACCGTTTTAACGGCAGCTCTTGCTGCCGGCGTAATGACTTTTGCCTTCAGTGCCGCAGATGCCGCGCCCCTCAGCCCGCGAGCCGATCAAGGGCCTGTCGTGGCATCCGCGAAAAGCGGCAAGGCCCCACAGGCCAGAAGCGGCAAGGCAGGCCACGACGCCAAGGCGACGAAGCGGGCTTCCGCGAAAATGGAAAAAGCAAGCTGGTCCAAGCCGAAGAAGTCCGCCAGAAAGCAGACGAAGCGTGGCCGAAAAACCGTCGACATGACGGCAACGGCGTCGATCGGTGTCCGGAACGCGGCAGCCTCGGCGGCCGCGGTGGCCAGCAGCGGTCAGTATTCCGCTATCGTTGCCCGCTATGCGGCGATCGAAGGCGTTCCGGTATCGCTCGCCTCGGCGGTTATCCAGATCGAAAGCAACTATCGGCCCAACATCGTCGGCGGCGCAGGCGAGATCGGCCTGATGCAGATCAAGCCGGCCACGGCTCGGATGATGGGCTATAGCGGCTCCGCCAAGGGCCTGTTCGATCCCGACACCAACATCAAATACGGCATGAAATACCTTGCCATGGCGCGGAGCCTCGGTGGGGGCACGACCTGCGGCACCATCCTGAAATACAATGCCGGCCACGCCGCAACGCGGATGAACCCCGTGTCGGCAGCCTATTGCGGCAAGGTCAAGGTGCAGATGGCTGCGCTCGGATCGCCCGCATAAGTCTGCTTTTTCGTTTGCGTTTTCGGGCGTGAACCCCTTTATACGCTCTGCCAGCTGGCTGGGCGGCCGCACCCGCAAACGCCGAAAGGTCGTGGGTGAGGAAAGTCCGGGCTCCATGGAAACACGGTGCCGGTTAATGGCCGGCGGGGGCGACCCCAGGGAAAGTGCCACAGAAAGCAAACCGCCACGATCCGGCTTGCCGGATTCGGGGTAAGGGTGAAAGGGTGGGGTAAGAGCCCACCGCGCGACTGGCAACAGGAGCGGCACGGTAAACCCCACCGGGAGCAAGACCGAATAGGGACGGTGCGAGGGGAAACCCTCGAGGGCTGTTTCCGGCTCACCGTCCGGGTAGGTTGCGTGAGGCACATGGCAACATGCGCCCAAGATGAATGGCCGCCACGTTCTCGCCCCGCAAGGGGCGAGGGCCATACAGAACCCGGCTTACAGGCCAGCTGGCAATTCTCTCCACATCGAAGAGAAGTCTCTTGAATTCACAGGTTGCGCCCTCGGGCGCGCCTGTTGATTCAAGATTGTTCAGCGATCCATCGGCCATCGCAACATCGAGGCCGATGACTTGGCCCGCCAGCCGATTTGTCAGCCGCCGATCTTGTCCAGCGACGTCTCGATTGCCTTCCAGAGCTCTTCCACCGGCTCGCAGCCGACCGAGAGGCGAACGAAGCCGGCGGCAACGGCATCGCCTCGCTTCAAGCGCCGCTCGGCGGAGGTGTGGACGCCGCCGAAGGATGTCGCGGCCTGCATCAAGGCGCAATTGTTGATGAAATCCTCGGCCTTGTCCTCCGAGGCGAGCTCGAAAGAGATCAGAAAGCCGAAGCGCTCCATCTGGGCACGGGCAAGGTTGTGCGACGGATCGCCTTCCAGTCCGGGATAACGGAGGCCGCTGATTGCCCGGTGGCCCTGCAGCCGCCGCGCGATGACTTCCGCCGAGGAACACATGCGATCGAAGCGCACATCCAGTGTCTCCAGGCCGCGATGCACCAGCCAGGCTTCGAATGGTCCGGGAATGCTGCCGGAAACTTCGCGCCAGCCGGTCACGGCGGCGATGATCTCGGCATTGCGGCTGGCGACATGGCCGAACAGCACATCTGAATGGCCGTTGGGTGCCTTGGTGTCGGCGGCAACGACGATATCGGCGCCATGGTCGAGCGGCCGCTGGCCGAAGGGTGTCATAGTCGTGTTGTCGACCACAAGGATCGCGCCGGCTTTGTGAACAGCATCGGCAACGGCGGCGATATCGCAGATATCCAGCCCCGGATTGGCAGGGGTTTCGACAAAGGCGAGGCGATAGCCATCGAAGCCGCCGTCGAGGAAGGTCGAGGTAGGCCTGACATCGTAGACGAGGCCGAGCGGCTTGAGGAAGCGATCGGCCAGCGCTCTTGTCGTGTGGTAGCCGTCCGATGGCAGCAGGATACGGTCGCCAGTCTTGAGCACGGCAAAAAACGCCGCCGAGATTGCCGCCATTCCTGAAGGGAAGGCGACGCAAGGCGCGTCCTCCAGATGGGCCAGCATATGTTCGACCGCGTCCCAGGTCGGGTTGCTGAATCGCCCGTACTGGTTGAAACCGGTGGCGTCGCCGGGCGCATGAAAGATGGCGGCCATGGTCAGTGGCAGGGGAATGGAATCGCCCATGGCAAGCCCGCTGCGACGCAGGTGAGGAAGCGCTGCAGCGCGTGACTTTGCAGTTTCGGACATCGAATTTCCAACCCTGTTTGCGACCGACGAGATGTGGCGAGACGCTATGCCCGGCAGCGGCGCTCGGCAAGGCGCGTCCGGTTGGGCCAGGCGGCTCTAAACGGTTCGTTAGGCTTAATAGTCCATAAAGACGAGACGTGTCGGCGAGGCTGCTCTCATTGGTCGCGGCGCGCGTGTTTGTGAAGCCTAATCCCGTTGACGCCCATAGTGCCCCATGATATCCCATCCAGACATCAAAGCCTTCGTTCCGTGTCAGGGTAAAGCGTACGCCAATCGGGCAGCCGCGGCGGCTGCGCGTTTGCCGGTTTTTCCCCGTGCGGACGAGGCTGATACGGGGCAGGGAACGCGCCGCGGCGGCGCGGGCGACAAGATGGAGAGGGGTGCGGCGGCGCAAGCGGCTGTAGCGTTTAATGGACCGGTTTCTGTCAAACACGGTGAGCAGGATCGATGCGAAGGGACGGGTGTCCGTTCCCGCGCATTTTCGTGCGGTCGTGCAGAAGCGCGGCTATTCGGAACTTTATGCGCTGCGCTGCCTGGATCTGCCGGCGATGGATGTCGGCGGGCTCGATCTGCTCGACCGCTACGAGCAGCGCATCGCGCTCGAGGATCCTTTCCTGCAGACGGCGGACGATATGTCGTTCTTCTGCCATGGCGACGGAACCTTCTTGAAACTCGACCAGGACGGCCGCATCACGATGAGCGATTTCCTTCGCGAACACACCGGCATTTCGGCGGAAGTGGCCTTTGTCGGGCGCGGCAATTTCTTTCAGATTTGGGAGCCGGGACGGCTTGCCGCCTATGGGGCGCAGGCGCGGGCACGGCTTTTGCAGCTTCGGCAGGGGACGAAGCCTGGGGAGCGACCGGAATGACGGCAGGCCACGGCGATGACCTTCCTCACGCCGTCGATGGGCACGCCGTTGGCGGATCGGCCCGCCACATTCCGGTCCTCCTTGCCGAAGTGCTCGAAGCACTGGCGCCGGCGCAGGGCGACCTCATCATCGATGGCACGTTCGGCGCCGGCGGCTACACCAGGGCCATTCTGGCGACGGGCGCTTCCGTGGTGGCGATCGACCGCGATCCGGATGCCATTGCGGCCGGGCGCGATCTGGAAGCGCAGTCCGGCGGCCGGCTGCGGCTGGTGCAGGCGCCGTTCTCAACGCTGGACGAACGTGTCGAGAGCGCCGAGGGCGTCGTGCTCGACATCGGCGTGTCCTCGATGCAGCTCGACCAGGCCGAGCGCGGGTTTTCGTTCCGCGCCGACGGGCCGCTCGACATGCGCATGGCGCAATCGGGCCTCAGCGCCGCCGACGTCGTCAATTCCTTCAAGCCGGGCGATCTTGCCCGCATCTTCGGCTTCCTCGGCGAGGAGCGTCATGCCGGGCGCATCGCCCGCATGATCGAGGCTCGCCGCGAAAAGCGCCCGTTCGAGCGCACGCTGGAACTGGCCGACGCCATCGAGACGCATATCGGCCGTGCGCCGAAGGACAAGATCCATCCGGCGACGCGCGTCTTCCAGGCGCTGCGCATCTTCGTCAATGACGAGCTTGGCGAACTGGCCAAGGCCCTGTTCGCGGCCGAACGCGCACTGAAGCCGGGCGGACGGCTCGCCGTGGTCACCTTCCATTCGCTGGAAGACCGCATCGTCAAGCGTTTCATCGCCGACCGGGCCGATGTCGCGACCGGCTCGCGGCATTTGCCCGAGGCGCATGCCCGCACCGCGACGTTCCGCAAGGCGGGTGGCGGCGTGACTGCCGGCGACGCCGAGGTGGCGGCCAATCCGCGCGCCCGTTCGGCCAGGCTGCGCGCGGCAATCCGCACGGATGCGCCAGCGCGCAGCAGCGATTTTTCGATTTTCGGCCTTCCAAAGCTTCCCGGCCCAACACTTCCTGGCACAGGCCGGCCGGGGGAGAGGTAGCTAAGTGTTTCGTACCAGCGACATTGTCCTGATCGCCGTCATGGTTGCGGTCGCGGCCCTTACCTACAAGGCCAAGCGCGAGGCCGAGGAACAATTGGCCGCGGTGCAGAAGATCCATGCGCAGATACGCTATGAGGAGGACACGATCGACCTGCTCAAGGCCGACTGGAGCCTGCTTACCCAGCCGTCGCGGCTGCAGAAGCTCGCCGAACTCTACAAGTCGCAGCTCGAACTCGAGCCGGTCAGCGCTCGCCAGATCGGCGGCATCGGCGACCTGCCGGCCAAATCCCTTGACATCCAGGACATCCTGTCGGGACGCCAGGGCGGCATGGCCGACAATTCCGACCAAGCGCCTTCGGACAGTAAGGATCCCGTCGTGACCGGAGGCATCGCCCAATGATCGGCAAACTGCTGAAGCGTCGCGCCAGGACGAGTGAAGATGGATCGATCGTGGTCGAGGGCGCCCGCAAGGCGACCGGCGGCAAGGGCAGGACGCGCATCGTCATGACCATGGCGGTGTTCTTCGGTATCTTCTCGACCATATCAGGGCGGCTGGTCTACCTCGGCTTCCAGACCCCCGACATGTCGGGCGGTCCGCAGAGCCGGGTGACGGCATCGCGGCCCGACATCGTCGACCGCAACGGCGAAGTGCTGGCCACGGATATCAAGACAGCGTCGCTGTTTGCAGAACCACGCCGGATTGTCGACGCCGACGAGGCGATCGAGAAGCTGTCGACGGTGCTTCCGGACATCGACTATGAGCAGACCTACCACAAGCTGAAGAGCGGCGCCGGTTTCGTCTGGCTGCAGCGGCAGCTGACGCCCAAGCAACAGTCCGACATCATGCAACTCGGCATTCCCGGTTTCGGCTTCCGTACCGAAAAGCGCCGCTTCTATCCGAGCGGCGAGACCTCTTCCTACATTGTCGGCCTCACCAACATCGACAACCAGGGCATCTCCGGAATGGAGAAATATGTCGACGAGCAAGGCTTGAGCGACCTGCAGGCATCGGGCCTTGCCATTGCCAAGGATCTCAAGCCGGTAAAGCTTTCGATCGATCTGCGCGTGCAGCATGTGGTGCGCGACGAGATCGCCGCCGGCCTGGAGCGCTATCGTGCCATGGGCGCCGGCGCTGTCGTGCTCAACGTCAAGACCGGCGAAGTGGTGGCCATGGCCTCGGTGCCGGATTTCGATCCTAACAATCCCTACAATGCACAGGACAAGGACCGGCTGAATCGCATGTCGGCGGGCCTCTACGAGATGGGCTCGACCTTCAAGAGCTTCACCTCAGCCATGGCGCTCGATTCCGGCAAGGCGACGATGGCGAGCCGCTTCGATGCTTCGCATCCAATCCGGGTCGGCCATCAGGCCATTCACGATTTCCACGGCAAGAACCGTGTGCTGTCGTTGCCGGAGGTGTTCCTCTACTCGTCCAACATCGGCTCGGCCAGGGAAGCCGAGATGGTCGGCATCGAGGGGCATCGCGAATTCCTGCATCGCCTTGGCCTTCTGGACAGGATGCAGACCGAATTGCCGGAGACTGCCCGTCCGACTGAACCGAAGGTCTGGAAACAGGTCAATTCATTCACCATCGCCTTCGGCCATGGCGTGTCGACGACGCCGCTGCAAGCGGCTGTGGGCTGCGCGGCGTTGATGAATGGCGGCTTCCTGATGAACCCTACCTTTTTGGTGCGCACGCAGGCGGAAGCGATGGCCACCGCCAAGAAAGTGGTGAGCGAAAAGACCGTCGAAGGCATGCGCTACCTCTATTCGCTCAATGCCGAGAAGGGCTCTGCCCGAAACGCCAGAGTCCCCGGCTACCGCGTTGGCGGCAAGACCGGAACGGCCGAGAAGGTCGTCAATGGCCGCTACTCCAAGGACTTGAATTTCAACACTTTCGTCGCCGCCTTCCCGATGGACGATCCGCAGTATCTGGTGTTTACCATTGCCGATGCTCCGCACCCTGAAAAGCCCGGCATGACGGATGTCGCGGCCGCAAATGCGGGGGTCATGGCCGGCAATATCATCAGGCGTTCAGCTGCCATGCTTGGCGTGAAGCCAGATTTCAGCCATGAAAATGGTGCAACGCTGGTTTCCTATCAGTGATTCTTAGGGCGCGCCGGCAACAGCGCGCTATTTTGTTGCGGTGAACGGGACTCGATGAAGCTCAGAGATCTAGCCGGTATCCTGCCCGTCGAGGGAATAGCTTCCGTCGATCTGGAGGTTACAGGGATTTCTTCGGATTCCCGCCAGGTAAAAGCGGGTGTTGTCTTCTTTGCGCTCGCGGGAACCAAGGCCGACGGTGCCGTTTATGCCGCCGACGCCGCCGCGCGCGGTGCGGCCGTGATCGTGGCGGGCAAGGGCAGCACCATTGCCGGGCTGTCGGTCCCGGTATTGGCGGTCGACGATCCGCGCCTGGCGCTGGCGCTGAGTGCGGCCCGCTATTTCGGCAAGCAGCCTGAGATCATGGTCGCGGTGACCGGCACCAGCGGCAAGACCTCGGTCGCGGCTTTCACCAGGCAGATCTGGGAGCAGTCCGGTTATGCCGCCGCTTCGATCGGCACCACCGGCGTGGTGGCGCCTGGGCGCAACGATTATGGCTCGCTGACGACGCCCGATCCGGTCGCCCTGCATCAATTGCTGCGGGAATTGGCGGATGCCGGCGTTACCCACGCTTCGATGGAGGCCTCCAGCCATGGGCTCGACCAGCGCCGTCTGGACGGTGTGAAGCTGGCGGCCGGCGGCTTCACCAATCTCGGCCGCGACCATATGGACTATCATCCGACCATCGAGGACTATCACCGCGCCAAACTGCGTCTGTTCGACGCGCTGCTGCCGAAAGGCGCACCGGCCGTCATCTTCGCCGACGATCCATGGTCGGCACCGACTTTTCAGGCGGCGCGGGCCGCCGGGCTCGAAGTGCTGACGGTTGGCCGCCATGGCGATTTCCTCAGGCTGAAGCGGGTCGAGCACGAGCGCCACCGCCAGCGGGCCGAGGTCGAGGCCGATGGCGTGCTCTACGAGATCGACCTGCCGCTGGCCGGTGATTTCCAGATTTCGAATGCGCTGGTTTCGGCGGGTCTTGCCATTTCCACGGGAACACCTGTAGCCAAGGCATTGTTGGCGTTGGAGAAATTGAAGGGCGCCCCGGGCCGGCTCGACCTCGTCGGCACCACCGGCAATGGCGCGCCGGTCTATGTCGATTATGCCCACAAGCCCGACGCGCTCGAAAACGTGCTGGCCTCGGTGCGCCCATTCACGACCGGCCGCGTCATCGTCGTGTTCGGCTGCGGCGGCGACCGGGACCGGGGAAAAAGACCGATCATGGGCGAGATTGCGACGCGGCTTGCGGATGTTGTCATCGTCACCGACGACAATCCGCGCTCCGAAGTGCCGGAAACGATCCGCGCCGCTATTTTGGCCGCCGCCCCCGGCGCCATCGAGATCGGCGACCGGCGCCAGGCGATCCACGAGGCGGTCGCCATGCTGCATGCCGGCGACACGCTGATCGTGGCCGGCAAGGGCCACGAGGAAGGCCAGACGATCGGCTCCGAAACCTTGCATTTCTCCGATCATGAAGAAGTTCGCGCGGCGCTTACGGAGCGTGCCGCATGAGCTTGCTGTGGACCTGCGAGGCGCTGGTTGCCGCCATGGACGGGCGGCCGTTGGGGCCGATGCCGGAAGGCATTTCCGGCATTTCGATCGACAGCCGCAGCCTGCAGCCGGGCGACGCCTTCTTCGCCATCAAGGGCGAGGCGATGGACGGCCATGACTTCGCCACCGCCGCCATCAAGGCCGGCGCCGGCGTCCTGGTGGTGGCCGAAGGCAAGCTGCCGTCGCTCGGCCGGCTGACGGCGCCGATTATCGTCGTCGAGGACGTGCTGGTCGCACTGGAAAAGCTTGGAGTTGCGTCGCGCGCCCGCTCGAGCGCGAAAATCATCGCTGTGACCGGTTCGGCCGGCAAGACCACGACCAAGGAAGCGCTGCGCCATGTGCTGCAAGCCGTCGGCAAGGTGCACGCCTCGGCGCAGTCCTTCAACAATCACTGGGGCGTGCCGCTGACCTTGGTGCGCATGCCTGATGATTGCGACTATGCCGTATTCGAGATCGGCATGAACCATCCCGACGAAATCCGGCCGCTGGTAAAAATGGTGAGGCCGCATGTCGCCATCGTCACCATGATCGCGGCCGCGCATCTCGGTTTTTTCCGCAATCTGGACGAGATCGCCAAGGCCAAGGCCGAGATTTTCGAAGGGCTGGAGCCCGAGGGCGCCGTCGTCCTCAACCGCGACGATGCGCGCTTCAAGCTGCTCGACAAGATGGCTCATGCCACCGGTGTCGAGCACGTCTACGGCTTCGGCGAGAATGCGCGCTCTACCTTCAAGCTCACCAAATGCGAACTGCATGCGGATCACTCCGACATCATCGCCAGGATCGGCGGCCACGAAGTGACGGCGCGGATCGGCGCGCCCGGCCGCCATATGGTGCAGAACGTGCTGGCGGTGTTGGGTGCGGCGCATCTGGTCGGCGCCGATCTCGACAAGGTGGCTTCAGCACTGGCCGATCTCTCTGCCGAGCGCGGGCGCGGCAAGCGCCATGTGCTGCGCCATCCCGGTGGCTCGACTTCGAGCCACCCAGGTGGCTCGACTTCGAGCTACCCAGGTGGACTGATCACGCTGATCGACGAAAGCTACAACGCCAATCCGGCATCGATGGCTGCTGCCATGGCATTGCTCAACGCGACGCCTGTGACGGGCGAGGGCCGCCGCATCGCCGTGCTCGGCGATATGCTCGAACTCGGCGACCATTCGGCCAAGCTGCATGCAGCCCTTGCCGACCTCATCGTCGGCACGGACACGCAGACCGTCTTTCTCGGCGGCCCGGAAATGCGGGTGCTGGCAGAAGCGCTGCCGGCTGAGATCAAGACGGAATACCGCGCCGGTGTCGAGGAGCTGAAGCCGGTGCTGCTTGCCGCGCTGAGGCCGGGCGACGTGGTGATGATCAAATCGTCGAAGGGCATCGGTTTTGCAAAGCTGGTGGATGCGCTGCTGGGCAAATTCCCGGCTGAATCGACAGCCAGAAAACAGACCTAGGTCGGGGGACGAAAAGCGCATGTTCACACTGCTCGTCGATTTTGCGGACAAGGTCTCGGTCTTCAATGTCTTCCGCTACATCACCTTCCGCACCGGCGGGG
>NZ_RZTT01000153.1 GCF_003996995.1 Mesorhizobium sp. M7A.T.Ca.US.000.02.2.1
CCATCAAATACAGCGACGGCGGCGCGGCCGATCCTCTCGTCGAACTGTTCGACATCATATCAGGTGAAACCGCCGAGGCTGCTTTGCGTAGCCTGTTCCTCGAAAAGACCGACAAGGCGGTCAGCGCCCGCTGTGTGCTGACGCCATACACGCAGGGCACGGAGCCTGCCGGCGTCAAACGCTACACATTCAGCCCTGACGCCTCCTATGCGGAAGAACTCAAAGCGCTTGCCAGTTCCGACGAGGTTCCCGAACCGCCCTGCGGCGACTGGGGTGAAATGCCTGACGGCATCCAGTATTTCGAGGTGCCGGCGGGTGAGGGGCACAGGCTTCTGTTTGTGCGCATCGGCCAGGATGAGCCATTGTTTGACGAGCAGACGCTACGCGTCTTGCCGAGGGGTTGAGACGCGCTTTATTGCCGACTTAGGCGGATTCGGTCACGGCGCCGATCCGCCGGTAGACGAAGGGTTCTCTCGAAGGAGTTGTGGCAATGCGCTTTGCTTCGTCGATCAGCATTGCCATGCGAGCATGGACCGGCGATTTCGCGCAAGCCGGGTCCGTTGCAGCGGCATCGCCGGCGATCGCCATCGCCTGGCAGCGGCAGCCGCCCCAGTCGATCTCGCGCCGCTCACAGCCACGGCACGGCTCCTGCATCCAGTCCGTACCGCGAAAGGCATTGAACCCCGGTGAATCGGCCCAGATCGAGGACAGTCTGCGTGGTTCGAAACGCTCGAAGCTGAGCGACGGGATCGTCTGTGCGGCATGGCAGGGCAGTACGGTGCCGTCAGGCGTAACCATGAAGGCGTCCCGCGCCCAGCCGCCCATGCACGGCTTGGGATAGATCGCGAAATAGTCCGGCGTCACAAAATCGATGTTGATGATGCCGGCCAACCGCTCCTGTGCCTCCGCGACGATCTCCGCCTGCCTGTCGACCGCTTCACGCTCGGGCATCAGTTGGTCGCGATTGGTCAACGCCCAGCCGGCATACTGCACATTGGCGATTTCGAGCCTCTCCGCGCCCAGCGAAAGGGCGAGATCGATGAATTCCGGCACTTCCTCGATGTTATGGCGATGGATCGGTGCGTTGATGGTAAGAGGCAGACCGGCAGCGCGTGCGCGGCGTGCCGTTTCCAGCTTCTTTTCGTGAGCGCCCTTGTGGTTGCCGATGCGATCGGTGGTCGCCGGACGCGCGCCCTGAAAGCTCAGTTGCAGATGGTCGAGGCCGGCTTCGGCAAATGTCTCGATACGGCCCTCGACGATGCCAACGCCCGCGGTAATCAGATTGGTGTAGACGCCGCGCCCCGCAAGCCCGGCGATCAATTGCTCGAGGTCGCGGCGCAGTGTCGGCTCGCCACCGGACAGATGCACCTGGAGCACTCCGAGATCGGCGGCCTCCGAGAACAGGGCGAGCCAGGTCTCAGTGTCGAGTTCGCGATTGGCCTTCAGCAGTTCCAGCGGATTGGAGCAATAAGGGCATTGCAGCGGGCAGCGATGCGTCAGTTCCGCCAGCATGCCGATTGGAGGGAGGAGGGGCGTGCTCATGGCCTCACCAACAGCTTGTCCGACCATTCCTGCAGGAAGGCGATGACGTCGGTCGCCACGGCCTCCTGTTCGGCCTCATAATCCGCGGCAAGGCCGGCAATGATATCGCCGACCGTGGACCGTCCATCGCAGCGGCGCAATATGTCGAGACTGACATCGTTCGGCCAGAATATCTTTTCCGGTGAAAGCACGGCGAATGCCTGCCGCACGGAATCGTATTGTATGCGCACGTGTTTCGGCAGCGAAGGTACCGATCGCAACGACACCACGGCTCTTTCGCGCAGCGCCATCATTGGGCTGCCTCGGGCTGGAAGGCGCCGGGCGGTATGTTTCCCTGCTCGCCATAGGCGTGTTGAAGCGCGTCAAGCATGGCCCAGAGTATATCGCATTTGAACACCAGTGCATCGATTGCCTGCTGCTGGCGCTCCGCCGTATCGGCATGGCTGAGCACGTAGGCGAGGGCGAAGTCGGCGTCACGCGAGGCCTGTTCGGGCCGTTGCCTGAAATAGGCCAGTGTATCCTCGGTGATGTAGTCGTATTTGGCCAGCATTGCCGGCACCCGCTCGCCGATGATGAGTGGCGAGAACATCTCGGTCAGCGAGGACGCGACCGCCTCGAACAACGTCCGGTTTGTGCAAAAGGAAAGGTAAGCGCCCACCGCGAAGCGCGTCGCCGGCAGTGCCAGCCTTTCGCTCTTCACGGCCTCGGCGTCCAGGCCGAGCGAAGTTGCCAGATGCAGCCAGCGCGCGATGCCGCCGCTCCAGCCGTCCTCGCCGTCATGATCCTCGATCCGCTTGCGCCACGCGGCGCGAAACGCTGGATCCTCGGCATGCACGAGTATCATGGCATCCTTGCGCGGGATGACCGCCTGATAGCAATAGCGGTTCAGCGCCCAGGCCTTCATCTCGGCCTTCGACAATGCGCCGCTGGTCATCCTGTGGTGAAAGGGATGGCGATTGTGATAGCGCTCGGCGCCAACCTGCCTCAGCACGGCTTCGAGAGCGTTCGTGGAGAGTCCGCCTTTGGCTGCATCGCGGAAGTCGCTCAAAATTCCACCTCAAGACCGTCGCTTGCGATTTCCCAGCCTGCCGCCTTGACCGCCGCGTGCTCGGCGGAATTCTCGTCAAGGATGGGGTTGGTGTTGTTGATGTGGACGAAGACGCGACGGCCGACCTTCACATCGGCCAAGCCGGCGATCGAACCCGATTCTCCCGAGATCGCCAGATGCCCCATCCGCGCGCCGGTTTTCTGACCGACGCCGGCGACGATCATCTCGTCGTCGGTATAGACCGTGCCGTCGAACAGAAGACATGCGGCATCGGCGAGACGCGCGCGCAAGGCCGCATCGATGCGCGCGCAGCCCGGAATATAGAAGACGGAGCCGCGGCTGCCGATGCCGGCGATTCGGACTCCGATCGTATCACCTGCGTCGGAGTTGAAATTGGCATCCGGATGGTCTCTATCCTCCAGATAGAGTGCTATCTTCCCGGGCACTGGAAAGGGCTCGATCATTACGCCGGTCTCGCGGCCTTCTGCGTCGCAAATGGCCAATTCTTTCGCCGGCGGCAGGATGCGCCGCGGCACAAGCGCTGGATCGAGAACACTGAAAATCGAATTCGCCTCCAGCGTCGCCAGAACCTGCGCCGTTGCATAGATGGCGAAAGGCTGCCGCTCGCGCAGGCTGAGCAGTCCAGCGATATGATCGACATCGGCGTTGGTCAGCACCACCGCGCGAATAGGCGTGGAGCGCAGCGGCGCATCGCCCGCAGGCTGCAGTTCAGGTGTTGCAGCGATTTGCTGGCGAATGTCGGGCGAGGCATTGAAAAGAACCCAGCCGAACCCGTCCGCGGAGGCGGCGATACTGGACTGGGTTCGTGAATGCACCCCGGCCATGCCGGTGCGAGCCGCACGACTCAGACGGTAGTTGCAGTTCCATTGCGGAAAGCCGCCGCCCGCCGCCGATCCGATGATCCTCAAATGCATGAAAATGCCCGCGCGCCGGCTTCTCTGACCTGCAGGCAATTTGCAGTCACAAAAAACGCTTCGCGCGCTTTGCGTGCGTCAAAATCTTTCACGAAAATCCCATGCGGCGAGGGGATGCGCGCCCCTGTCGCCAGGGACGCGCACCTCTGCGGCCTACTTCTTGGGAGTAATTTCAGCAGGCAGATACCGTGAAATTTCGAAGCCAGCGGCAACCTGACACATGGTCGGTTTTTTCCAGTTCTTCTTCATGACATTTCTCCTCTTATACCAGCCCGAAGGGACCGATCCTGTCGTTAGCCAACCATTGCAGGGCACCGACGCAATGGCTCGTCCATCAAGTCTCAAAATGGACAAATGAAACAATAGGTTTTGAAAAGTTGAAAACAAACTATCGAGAATAATTGCAGTCCTTACTTCAATTGTTCGTTGTGTAGGGTTTTTTCTCCTCCAGTGGAAGGTTTGCATCTTCCCACCCATCAGCGCCGAGCGGATACCAGATTACCGAACTGTAGCCCCACTCGACGGCCCGTTTCGCCGCATTCCACGACATCCAGCAATTCGTCATGCAGTAGAACAGAATCGCGCGCGACTTGTCCGTCCCGGCCTTGGCCTCGAGGCCTTGGCGAAAATAGCTGGCGGTCTCCTGCGAAATAGCGCCGTATCCCACATTGGCCAGCCATATGCTGCCTGGGATGTCCTTTCTGACCTTGTCCCTCCATATGGTTCCTGCCGGCAAATTGGTCGGTTTGGGCGTGTCCGGCATCACGTCGAAGAAGATCGCCTTTTTCGCCCGCCACAGCGCTTCCGCTTCCACCGTCGTCACCACCCTCGCGCCTTGCAGCGTCCGCGGCACCGGCGCCCGATAGTCGTCCATCCGAAAACCGCTGGGTTCGGCGACATCGCCAGCCCATGTCGGCTCGGTCAGACCCAGAAGGCTCGCGGCGACCAGCAAGAAAATAGTCTCCCTTCCATTCATTGGGTAATCAGGTTGTCGTGTTCGTCGATCAGCGGCACGTTATAGCTCAGCAGGATCCTGGTGATCTCCGCCTGGTTTTCCCTGATCACCCGGTTGAGCGTCCGCTTCCATTCCTGGTCGGACGGACGTACGCCCATGGTAATGCGGTAAGACATGCGCGAGCCGGTTTTTTCCTTCACCAGTGGAACGATCGTCACATCAGCTCCGAGTTCCTTGGCATAGTAACCTGCCATCGGTCCCCACAGCACCGCCGCATCGATCTTGTGTGCCAGCATGTCCTTGATCATGACCTCCCCCATGGATGGGGTGACCCGCGTATCTACCGCAAGCGGATAGATCTTGGCGGTCCGCAGGAGCTTGTTGGCGGCCATGTTGGCGGTTGGCGGCGTGCTTTCAACGACGCCGATCGTCTTGCCCTTGAGTCTGGGATCCTCGATCGTTTCCACGCCTTCCATATCGTGGCTTTTCGGATGCACAAGCACATAGGCGGAGCGATAGTAGGCGTTGGTGTTCTGCACCAGCTCATCGCCCTGGGCATAGCCCATGATGATGTCGCATCGGTTGGCCCCCAACGTATTGCGCACGAAGCCGGTGATCGTGGGAAACCAGGTGTAGGAGACGGACTTGCGCCCGGTTTTCGCGGCAACCAGCTCTGCCAGCTTGTTTTCGAATCCTTCGCCGCTCTTGTCGGTGAAGGGCATATTCGAGGGATCGGCGCAGACGCGCAAGATGTCGGGGTCGACCAGTTCTCCCGCCGCACCAAGGCCGGCGCTTTGCGCATGCGCGTTCGACGGCAGCAAGGCGAGCGTGCCGAGGATCGGCAGAACGACGCGCAGCTTCAATGCATCGCGACCAATCATGTCATCCACCCATGCAGGATGCTTCGGCATCCTTCGCCGCCTGGGCCTTGTCTTCGTGCTTGGGCGGCCGTCCGCGGGGCGCCGCGCCATCTGCGCGCGCGCGCAGGTAGATGTAGAGGTCGTCCATGTAGCAATAGACATTCTTGTTGTCGCCAAAGGCAGGCATGACGTTTTCCTTGCCGCCGCCGACATTCTTGCGGCCCTCGGCGACGATCGAGAGGAACGTGCCGTAATCCATGTTTTTCAGGCTGTTGACCAAAGCCGGCGCATAGCTCGAACCTGTTGCATCCTGTCCGTGGCAGACATGGCAATCGGAGTGATACCGGCGGTAGCCGCTGAACGTGTACCAATCGACGGTTCCGTTTTCGATCTTGTAGGTCGGATTTCCATCCGCATCCAAATACTTGCCGCCTTCTTCCTTCACCGCCTTGGCTTTTTCCATGCTGTCGTCGGCCTGGGCGACGCCTGAGCTTGCCAGAGGCAGCAGAGCCAGGACCATAGCCGAAATTACAATGCGAACGGACATTCAAACTTCCTTCATTTGCCAATGGACACGGTTTTGCTGGCGCGACCGGCATTGATCGGTGTTTTGGGTGCGTAACCGAATCGAGAGCCCGGCCATGGCTTCCGGATGATCCGGGCTCTCGTTCTTCAAGCCTTTGGTCTCACAAGACCCGAGGCGTTCTCAAGGTTCCCAGCGCATCAATCCGGGAGACCGAAGACGGTGAGCTGACCGCCCAGCGTCGTGTAGTCGGCAAGTGCCGCGTAGCCACCGACGGCACCAAGACCAGCGGTGCCAACGACGGCGGCCTCATCGCCTTGGGCACGGCCCTGATCGACGGCGCCATGCCAGGCAGCGGCGTTATCAGGCGAAAGCAGGCCGCCTGCCAGGCCAATACCTGCCCAGCCGCCAACACCCGACAGAACGGCGATGTACTGCTTGCCGCCCTGCTCGTAGGTCGTGATGTTGCCGATGATGCCGGACGGGGTCTTGAACTTGTAGAGTTCCTTGCCGTCCTTATCGACCGCCTTGATGTAGCCTTCGAGCGTGCCGTAGAAAACGACGTCGCCATCCGTGGCCAACGCGCCAGACCACACCGAGAACATCTCGGGCTTCGACCAGACGATCTCACCCTTGGCTGCATCCCAGGCAATGAAGTTGCCCATGCTGCCGTCGCCGCCAGGGGCCGGGTACATCGACACGGTGGCGCCAACATAGGGCTGACCGGCGGTGTAGCTTACCTTGTAAGGCTCATAGTCCATGCAGACATGGTTGGTCGGGACATAGAACAGCCCGGTCTTCGGCGAGTAGGCGGCCGGCTGCTGGTCTTTGGTTCCAAGCGCGGCCGGGCAGATGCCGGTCGAGTTGGTGTCTTCGCCGTTTTGCTGGGTCGAATATTTCGCCACGACCTGCGGGCGGCCATACTGATCGCTCTTTGGGTCCATGTTGACTTCGGTCGCCCAGTTCACAGCCGGATCGTATTTTTTGGCGACGAGAAGTTCGCCGCTGGCGCGATCCATGGTGTAGGCAAAGCCATTGCGATCGAAATGCACCAGCACGTCGTGCTTGGCGCCGTTGACGTCCATGCCATCGACGAGGATCATCTCATTGATGCCGTCATAGTCCCATTCGTCATGCGGGGTCATCTGGTAGAGCCATTTGGCAACACCCGTGTCCGCATCGCGGGCCATGATCGTCATCGACCAGCGATTGTCGCCGGGGCGTTGTACGGGATTCCACGTCGAGGGATTGCCGGTGCCATAGTAGACCAGGTTCAGCTTGGGATCATAGGAATACCATCCCCATGTCGTGCCGCCGCCTGTCTTCCACTGCTCGCCTTCCCAGGTGTTCGTGCCGGAGTCCTTGCCCACCGGCTTGCCGAGATGCGTGGTCTTTTCGGGATCGATCAGGGTGTCTGCGTCCGGACCTTCCGAATAGGCTTTCCAGGCGAGTTTGCCATCTTTCAGATTGTAGGCGGCCAGCCAGCCGCGAACGCCGAATTCGGCGCCGGAGACGCCGATGAGCACCTTGTCCTTGACGACGACGGGGGCAGCCGTACCGGATTCGCCTTTGCCGCCATCGGTCTGGTCACCGTTCTTGACCGACCAGACGACCTTGCCGGTCTTCGCGTCGAGGGCGACGACCGTGGTGTCGGCCTGATTGAGAATGATCTTGCCGTCACCATAGGCAACACCGCGATTGACCGTATCGCAACACATGATCGGGATGACGTTGGGATCCTGCTTGGGTTCGTATTTCCAGAGGATCTTCCCGTCATTCTTGAGGTCGAGCGCAAAGACATTGTTCGGGAAAGGCGTGTGGACATACATCACATCGCCGATGATAAGCGGTCCACCCTCGTGGCCTCGCAGCACGCCGGTGGAAAAGGTCCACTTGACCTGCAGGTTCTTCACATTGTCCGCAGTAATCTGGTTGAGTTTGGAATAGCGGGTGTTGGCGTAGTCACCCGTCTGCATTGCCCAGTTCTTCGAATCCGAAGCCAGCTTTGCAAGGTCCTCGTTAGCCGACGCCGTATAGGCCGCGCCAAGCGACAGAAACGCCGCAGTGGTTAGAATATAGGTAGCTTTCGTAAGTACACGCATCCGAATTCCTCCCGAGGTTCATAGTGATGAATCATTTGCTGAGCCCACAAGGGCTTGCCCAAGCGATTCACGGGGGGGAAATATTTCCGGCAGCGTGTCACGACCTAAGCCAGATGTGCAGAGGGCACCGTTACTGCCCACCTCACCTTGGCCTACGAAAGACTGTCGCCGCTCCCTAATGACGGTGACGCCCTTGAAGCCGGAAACAGGGTGAGGCTATGTCATCGCAAAACGCTAGGCAAGCAAAAAAGCCTGGGTGTCTTTTTGCACCGCAATATCCTAAATGATGCGGTGCAATATAAGGAAATAATTAGGAGGGTATTTGTTAGATAAAGTATTTCTACTAGCTAAGTAACGGTTGGCCGCATAAAATTTGATTATTTTTTGAGTTTTACATTTCACCTAAGCAAGGATTTTATTTAGCGGTATTCACTTCGATGTCTCGGCCTAGCCATCTACGTGCTGCATGGGGAATCGATAGTGGGCCAAGCATGAGATGATCGTTGGAGTTGGGGTGTGGAGCGGGCCATCAGGCCGCCATGCGGAACCACGGTCGACGAGTACCGCATTCCTCCTTTGGTCGTATACGGAAGCCATGGGCGCTTGACTGACTCTGCGGCTCGTTGCCAACTGCCACGGTGATCCCGACTTGGCACATCGCGCCCAGGCTAACCGGAGGTTTTCCCATGATCAGATATGTTGGATTTTCGACCTTGCCGCTGCTCCTGGCCGCGCCGCTGGCCTTCGCAAACCCGGCGGGCGCCGCGGGAGATTACCCGACAGCAACGATTGCCGATTACGTGCTCGGCTGCATGCAGACGAACGGCCAGACACGTAAGGCGCTGGAAAGCTGTTCCTGCTCGATCGACGTCATCGCCTCGATCCTTCCGTACGACCACTATGAGAGGGCCGAGACTTTCAAGAGTATGTCTTTGACCACAGGCGAAAACGCTGGGCTGTTTCGCGAAAGCGCACCGGCGAAGGCCGCCCGTACCGAATTGAAGCGCGCGCAGTCGGAAGCCGACGTGCGCTGCTTTTAGAGCCTGCTCCCTCCGCAAGCCGGATAGAGTTCCATCCTTTGCCTGGACATGATCCTCCCGAAATGAGCTTCACTTCGGGGATCGAGCTGGCAAGCACCCGGCATTACGGCGCAAGAGGGATACTTTAGAGACCTGCTGTCTCCAGGGGCCACTGATTGCGGAATGTTTTGCCATCCGTGTCGGTCGCTTCCACCTGGATTTCGCCGTTGCCATGCACGGTGAAATCGAACCGGAAATTGGGGTCTTCCGAAATCGATATTCCACCTTCCATGGAGAGGATCGGCCGGCCGGCTTGCGAGATCGACAGTTTCTGAACAAAATGCGCCGGTATGAAATACTGGGTCAGCGGATCGCGCTGCAGGCCCGAATTGTTAGGGTGCCGGATCATCAACTGCAGTTCCTCAGTCTTGGTCATCGTCTCTTTGGGCGGGAACTGGCGCAGCTTCATCTGACCCATCGTCGCGTTGGCCTCGTCCTGGTTCTTGACCGCAGGGGCGGAGCATCCGCCTGATGCCTTAACGAAGGTCTGCATCATATGGAGCTGGCCGCTCTGCGTCTCAGCGATGGCACGCAGATAGGAATAGTCGTTGACGCGCACGCGCGTCGAAAGATGCGTCACGCCGGCATCCTTGCCGAGCTGGAACGTTGCCGCCACCGGTGCAGGGTTGGCATCGATGATCAGGGTAACGGATTTGATGCCGTCCGGCGCCTTGGCTGGATCGAGATAGATGTCGACGGGCACGATGGCGGCATCCTGCGCCCGCTTCGGCGCTTCGATCCTGACGACGCCGGTATCGACCAGAATTGCCCGATCGCCGAACACGTCGCCCTTCAAGTCATGCCAGATCCTGTCCGAGGACGCGGTTGTTTGCTGTGCGCTGGCGGTTCCGGAGGAACCGAGCAGCGTGCCGATGGCCAAGATGATCGCGACAAAAACGGATGCGAGCGGCAAAGCGAGCTGCCGGCTCGAGTAAACGTGATTTTGCATTTCGATGCCTCCACCAATGCAGAGAGGTGGTGCCCAGGCTGGCGTTGAGGATAAGCCTTTGGCGACGCCTTGGCAAATCGCCGTGCCTTACAGCTGCTGGACGCATGTCGGCATTGTCTATTCCCACTCGAGTTCGGCAAATGCGGCCGTTGCGTTGCGCTCGTTGTAATCGTCGAACAGGTGCCAATTATCCCGTTCGCTTTCGCCAGCGGTTTTGACTGCTTCGCGCAGCGGCGTTCCGTCGGCGATCGCCTTTCGGATATCGCGCGCCAGAATCTCGAAATAGCGTCGCTCCCCCGCCACCGCCTGTGGCCAGTCGGCCGTTACAGGACCATGGCCAGGAACGACGCGCGCGGCGTCGATCGCGGTGAGCGCATCCATCTGGCGGAGCCATCCAAGCAGTGATCCGTCGAGCGTCGGCAAGGAGCCCATGAACACGAGATCGCCGGCAAAGAGCGTTCTGGTCGCGGTATCGAACACGGTCAGGTCGTTGTCGGTGTGCGCCGCCTTCCATGCCCGCAGTTCGATCATGCGCCCGCCGAGGTCGAGTTGCAGGTGATCGTCGACCAGCATGGTCGGCGACACGATCTCGACCCCCTGCATAAGCGCCTCGCCAAGCTGTTCGCGATAGTTGTGCAGATAGAACGCTCCACGCGCCTCGAGAGCACGCGGCAGATTGCGGTGACCGACGATGGTCGCGCCGATCTTCCGGAATGCCGCATTGCCGAAGATGTGGTCGGGATGCATGTGGGTGTTGACCAGGAAGCGAACCGGCTTTGCTGTCAGCTTTCCGATCGCGGCGAGAAAGGCCTGCGCCTCGATCAGGCTGCCACCGCTGTCGATGACGGCAACCGCATCGGTGCCGATGACGGCGCCCAGATTGCAGATCGCACCGTTGTTGGCGGCGGTCATCAATTCATCCGCGCCCTGGAAGGCGAAGACGCCGTCGGCGATTTGCGTGGTCGAGAACCGCAAGCTGGCGCCTGCGGCCAGAACGGCTCGTCCGAGGCAGCATGGCAGCAAGGCGGCGCTGGCAGCGGTGCAGGTGAAGCCACTCACAAGCCTGCGTCTTAGCCGATCAACCGACATGAAGGCCTCCGATATGCATTTCGCCAGCAGGCGATCAGGTGACGTCCGGAAATCTATGATGGAACGACCGCAGGAGGTCGCTCATCACCTGCGAATTGCGATGTTGCCGTGGCAACCGTACGTCGAACACGCCGAGCACATGGGTTGGCCGTGGCGCGAGCACGATGATGCGGTCCGACAGCATCAGTGCCTCGCGTAGATTGTGCGTCACCATCAAGGCGGTCGTTGGCCGTGCCGACCACACGGTCAAAAGCAGATGCCGAAGCCGCTCGGCGGTCTGTTCGTCGAGCGAGACAAAAGGTTCGTCCAGGAAAAGCACCGCCGGCTCGGTGGCGAAAGCCCTGGCAAGTGCTGCCCTGCGCGCAAGGCCGAGCGACAGTTCGGCAGGATAGAGCGAGCGCATGCCGGCGAGGCCGAGCGTGTCGAACAGCCCGTCCAGATTTTTCGCTCTCAAGCTTTTCGGCAACGCCAGCCTGACATTCTGTTCCACCGTTCGCCACGGCAGCAGGGTCGGTTCCTGGAATACGGCGGCGATGCGGTTCGAACCTCCTTGCGGCAACTGAAAGGAGCCGGAAAAGTCTTTGTCCAAGCCAAGCAGGATACGCAGCGTCGTGGTTTTGCCGCAGCCCGACGGTCCCAGCAAGCAGGCGAATTCGCCTTGCCGGACCTCGAAGGAAAGGTCCTGAAGCGCGGTGATCGAGACGCCTCGCGCGGACCTGAAGGTCTTTTCGGCGATGTCGACCTTAAGCGGGACGACGGCGCCAACGGGTTGCATGTCGTTCAACGGGCTGCACCAGGAGGAGTTCAATGACAAGCATCACCGCCACGAAAGCCAGCGTGTAGGCAAGAATGGCGGCGACATCGAAGAGCTGGAAATAGAGATGGATCTGGAAGCCGACACCGTTCGAGCGGCCGAGCAGTTCGACGACCAGGACGATCTTCCAGATGAGGGCGATGCCGGATCGCGACGCGGCGGCAAGATAGGGCTGCAATTGCGGCAGCAGGATATGGCGGATGCGTTCAAGGCGGCCGAAGCGATAGACGGTGGCCATTTCGGCGTAACTTGGATCAAGCGCCCTGGCGCCTTCGCGCATCGTCACCACGACATTCGGGATCTTGTTCACCGCCACCGCGCCGATCGCCGCCGCCTCGTTGAGGCCGAACCAGATGTAGCCGAGGACGATGACCACCAGCGCCGGGATGTTGAGGAACAGGATCACCCACGGGTTGAAAAAACGGTCGACGCGGCGATGGCTGCCGAGCAAAACGCCGATGACGGATCCGATGATCATGGCGACGATATATGCCGCGGCGACCCGGCCGAGAGTCACGCCGAGATGGTAAAAAAGGTCGCCGCTCGCAGCCTCCCTGAGAAGCACCTGCCAGACCTGCCCAGGTCCTGGAAAGGCACGGCTTGGCCAGACGCTTGCCGCAAGGTTCCACAGCAGGCAAAGCCCGAGCAGGGAGACCGCTACGGTCAGCGCGGGCATGAGTGCCGTCGCCAGACTGCGTCGGCCGGACATGCTCGGCGGGGCATCACGCGTGCCGTCGGTTCCCAATGCGGTCATTTCTCGGGATCCTGCCAGAACGTGCCGGGCGCCATTTCCGGCGCGC
>NZ_RZTT01000154.1 GCF_003996995.1 Mesorhizobium sp. M7A.T.Ca.US.000.02.2.1
CTCTTAGGCATGTTATATTATTACATAAAGAGAGCATGCGATGCCTGTTTCCCTTAGCTGGCCCACCACTCCGTCCGAGAAATCCATTGCGAAGCGATCGGCGCAAATCTACGCTGAAGCGGTGATGGTCCCCGAGTCGAAAGGCGAGGGGTGAAAAGGGAACGCGGTGAGGCCTGCTCAGGTCGAGACCGTGGCTGCCCCCGCAACTGTAAGCGGCGAGCAAAATCCGTGAATGCCACTGGCCGGCAAGGCTGGGAAGGCTGGATGGCGCAACGACCCGTGAGCCAGGAGACCTGCCATCACTGAGTTGACCGGACGGGGTGTGCCGGGAGGAAACGCGAATCCCGGTCTTGTCGGCCGGTTCGCCAGCTTCCTTCCGTCGCCAGTTTTGGAAAGTGACGGAAAGTTGGACGGCTCCATCCATCGCATCGTCGTATATATGCTTTGCCGTCCCGGCAAGCCGGCGGGCAGCAGCCGATGACCGTAGCGCTTCTCGAAGCCCGTGACCTCTGCGTCACGGCGAATGGGCGGGATCTGGTTCAGGCGGTCAGCTTCTCGGTGGCCGCCGGCGATCGCCTTGCCATCATCGGTCCCAACGGCGCCGGCAAGACGACGCTGCTGCGCATGCTGTCGGGCATGCTGCGGCCGAGCTCCGGCGAGGTGAAGCTCGGCGGGCGCCGCCTGGACAGGATTTCAGCCGCCGAACGGGCGCTGCACATTGCCGTGGTCGGCCAGACCGACCAGCCCGATCCGCGGCTGGCGCTGATCGACTATGTCGAGCTTGGCCGCGTCCCGCATGCCGGGCTGCGGCGCAAGAGCGAGGAACGCGACATTGTCGCCGAGGCGCTGCGCCGGAGCGGCCTGCTGCCGCTATTTGGCCGCACCATCGGCTCGCTGTCGGGCGGCGAGCGCCAGCGCGCCCAACTGGCACGCGCCATCGCCCAGCACCCAAAGATCCTGTTCCTCGACGAGCCGACCAACCATCTCGACCCGCGCGCCCGCGGCGAACTGCTCGACCTCGTGGCAGGCTTCGAGATGACGGTGATCGCGGTGCTGCACGATCTGGCGCTGGTGGCACCGTTCGCCACCAGGGTGGCGGTGATGAACCATGCCCGTCTGCAAGCGCTCGCCGCACCGCGCGAAGCGCTGACCCAAAAGCTGATCCGCGAGATTTTCGGCATCGATGTGCTGCGTCTGCGCCATCCGACCGAAGACCGCGAACTGACGGTGTTCGATGTGCCGAACCGTGCCGCGCCGCCGACGTGATTGAAGCCATTTCGTAGTCGACCCAATCCCATCCACAAGGAGCAAACCCGTGAAACGCCTGGCCTTTTCGCTTGTCTTCTCGCTGCTGGCCTCGACAGCCCTGGCCTTCCCGGTCACGGTCGACAGCTGCGGCAAGCCGCTGACCTTCGATGCGCCGCCGAAGCGCGCCGTCATCCAGGATCTCAACATGGCCGAGATGGCTTTCGCGCTGAAACTGCAGCCGTCGATCGTCGGCCTGACCGGCATCACCGGATGGTACAAGGTGGGTCCCGAATTCAAGGCCGAGCAGGGTTCGATCCCGGAACTGGCGCCGAAATATCCGACGCTCGAAAACCTCGTCGCGGTCGAGCCGGATTTCTTCTTCGCCGGCTGGTATTACGGCATGAAGCCGGGCGGCGAGGTGACACCCGATACGCTTGCTCCGCACGGCATCAAGACGCTGGTGCTGACGGAAAGCTGCGTGCATCTCGACAAGAGCCGTCCAGCCGCCTCGATGGACCTGCTCTATGGCGACGTCGAAAAGCTGGGCAAGATCTTCGGCAAGGAGGCCGAGGCGGAGAAGCTTGTTGCCGGCTGGAAGACGCGGCTCGCCGACATCACCGCCAAGGTCGGCAACGGCAAGGCAACGCGAGTGTTTCTCTATGATTCCGGCGAGGACAAACCGTTCACCGCAGGCAAGTTCGCCATCCCCAGCGCCATGATATCAGCCGCCGGCGGCGACAACATCATGGCCGACATGGACACCAGCTGGGGCAACACGGACTGGGAAACGGTGGCGTCGCGCAATCCGCAATTCCTCATCCTGCTCGATTACCAGGATGGCGGCGGCTACAAGAAGCTGCTCGATTTCCTGAAGGTCCATCCGGCCATGAAAGAGACGGACGCGGTCAAGAACGAGCGCTTCGTCGCCCTGCGCTATGCCGAACTGACACCCGGACCCGCCAATATCGAAGCGATCGACAAAATCGCCAAGGCCATGCATCCGGAAGCGTTTTGATGCCTGTCGCCCAAAAGTGCGCAGCGGTTTTGGGGCAACGACATGCATGAGCAAAAGATCCTGGAAGTGCGTCGCACGCGTCCTGACAGACACGACGCATCTCCAGGTTTGCGCCATCCGGCATTCGCACTGGCCATGCTGGTGGGAGCGGCGGCGATCGCTGCTCTCGCATTGCTGTCGATCGCCTATGGCTCGACGCTGATCCCGTTGGCCGACGTTGTTGCAGCACTTGGCCGCGCAATCGGCTTCAGTGGGCACGACGTGTCCGGGCCGGTCGGCAAGATCGTCGTCGATCTGCGGCTGCCGCGCACGGTCCTGGCCATCTGCGTCGGGGCCGGTCTCGGCGTCGTCGGTGCGCTGCTGCAGACGGTGACCCGCAACGACCTTGCCGACCCGTTCCTGTTCGGCCTGTCGTCGGGCGCCGCCGCGGGTGCGGTTTCCGTCATCACCGTCTTCGGAGACAGTTTCGGCATCTGGACATTGCCGGTCGCGGCCTTCACCGGCGGCATATTGGCTGCCGGTGTCGTCCTGCTGCTGGTTGCGCGGGTGAGGGGGCAAGGCCCGGAGCGGCTGATCCTTGCCGGCCTGGCCGTGTCCTTCATGTTCACCGCCTTGACAAACTATCTTGTCTTTGCCGGCGATCAGCGGGCCGCCCACTCCGTGCTGTTCTGGACAATGGGCGGTCTCGGCCTGGCGCGCTGGGACAATATCTGGCTGGGCGCGCTGGGAGCAGGCACCATTCTGGTTTACGCGCTGTGGAACCACCGCCGGCTCGATGCTTTCCTGGCCGGCGAAAATGCCGCCGAAAGCCTTGGCGTGCCGGTGGCGCGGATGCGCCGGACGACGTTTCTCGTCGCCGCCTTCTCGACGGCGATCCTTGTTTCGGTCGCCGGCGTCATCGGCTTCGTCGGGCTGATGATCCCGCATCTGTCGCGGCCGCTGGCGGGTCCCTTGCATCTGCGCCTGGTTGCCAGCTGTGCCGTCTTCGGCGCGGTGCTGTTGCTGGCCAGCGACCTTCTGGCTCGAACGCTGCTGCCGCCGCAGGAACTGCCGATCGGCATCATCACCAGCTCGGTCGGCGCGTTCTTCGTCGTCACCATGCTCATCCGCAACCGGCTTTGAGTGCGGCCTCGGCCGGGGCCAGCGCCGCGATTACTCTCCCGAAATGCCCAGTTGCACCTGTTGCTTTGGGCGCTTCGACTGGAACAGGGCAAGCAAAAAAACGCCGGCCTGAACCACGACGATCGTCGGGCCCGTGGCTGCGTCGATGTGATAGCTGAGGATCGTTCCCACGACGCTCGACCCGATGGCGGCCGCGGCAGCAATGGCGAGCATACGCTCAAAGCTCTTCGTCAAAAGAAAACCGATCGCTCCCGGCGCGATCAGCATGGCGATGACAAGGATGATCCCGACAGCCTTCAGCGAGGCCACGATGGTCAACGCGAGCAGCGTCAACAGCCCGAAATGCAGCAGATTGACGGGCAGGCCGATCGCGCGCGCATGGGCCGGATCGAAACAATAGAGCAGCAGATCCTTGCGTTTTGCCAGAACGATGAGGATCGCCGGCACGACGATGATCGCCGCCTCGATCACGTCGCGCCACTGGACGCCGAGCATATTGCCGAACAGGATATGATTGAGATGCTGGTCGGTCTCGACCTTGACGAACAGAACCAGGCCAAACGCGAACATGCCTGAGAAGACGATGCCCATGACTGCGTCCTCCTTGATCCGGCTGTGCTGCTTGAGGTAGCCCGTCGCCAGCGCGCAGCCAAGCCCTGCCACGAATGCGCCGAAGGCAAGCGGGATCCCGGCGATATAGGCGAGCACAATACCCGGAAGCACGGCATGCGAAACGGCGTCGCCCATCAGCGACCAGCCCTTCAGGACGAGATAGCAGGACAACACCGCGCAGATGGCGCCGACCAGAATGGCGACGGTGAGACCGCGACGCATGAACTCATGGCTGAGCGGTTCGGCGATCCAGGACCAGATTGTCATCATGACGCGACCTGGGATGCGGCACGTGCCGCCCGGCGCGCGGCGAGACGGCCATGTTTGGGTGCGAAGACGAAGGCAGTCAGAAAGACCACGGTCTGCAGCACCACGATCAGTCCGCCAGTCGCGCCATCGAGAAAGAAGCTGAGATAGGCGCCGACCGCGCTCGTCGCCGCGCCGATCGCCATCGCGAGCAGGATCATGACGCCGAACCGATCGGTAAGCAGGTAGGCGGTGGCGCCAGGCGTTACCACCATCGCGATCACGAGGATCGCGCCGACGGTCTGGAGCGCGGCGACGATGCAGGCGCTGAGCAGCACGAAGAACAGGACCCGCAACCGCCACGGATTCAGGCCGACGCCGCGCGCATGGTTCTCATCGAAGAACACCAGCATCATATCCTTCCATCGAAGCCCCAATACAGCCAGCGAAACCGCTGCGATGAGGATGACCTGGGTTACATCCTCGTCGGAGATTGCGAGGATGTTGCCGAGTACGATGGACTGGATGTTTACGGAGGTCGGACTGATCGACGCAATCAGCAGCCCGCCAGCGAACAGCGTTGTAAAGACAAGGCCGATCACGGCGTCCTCGCGAAGTTGCGTCACGCGCCGCACCAAGGTGATGCCGAGTGCAGCGATGAGGCCGGAGGCGAATGCGCCGGCGGCATAGGGAAGGGCCAGCATGTAGGCGGCCGCAACGCCCGGCACCACCGAGTGGGCAAGCGCGTCGCCCATCAGGGCCCAGCCCTTGAGTATGAGATAGCAGGACAGGAACGCGCAGACCATGCCGACCAGGGCGCTGACCCAGATGGCCTTGGCCATGTAGTTGTAGGTGAAGGGTTCCAGCAGGATGTCAATCACGGGGCTGGCGATCCGCTGTCGGGCTTCATCATCTTCTCTTGATCGCGCTCGCCGTAAAGCACCAGAGGGCGCTCGTCATCGGTCAGCACGGTCAGGTGGCGAGCGTCGGGGTCGTCGTGAAGATCGGCGCCGCCGAGGCGTAGATGCCTCAGCACGCCGCCAAAAGCTTTCGCAAGATTGGCTTGCGTAAACGTTGTCTCTGTCGGTCCGAAGGCCAGCACCGTCTTGTTGAAGATGACGACATGGTCGCAGAAATTGACGATGCTGCCGAGATTGTGCGTCGACACCAACATCAGCTTGCCGTCGTCGCGCATCGACCGAAGGAGATCGATGATCGCTGCTTCGGTCTGCACGTCGACGCCGGTGAACGGCTCGTCGAGCAGGATGATTTCGCCGCCCTGCGCCAGAGCGCGCGCCAGGAACACACGCTTCTTCTGGCCGCCGCTCAGTTCGCCGATCTGGCGCTTGCGAAAATCGGTCATGCCGACCCGTTCCAGCGCCGCGTCGACCGCCATGCGATCGGCTCTGCCTGGGATACGCAGAAAATTCATGTGGCCATAGCGGCCCATCATGACGACATCTTCCACCAGCACCGGAAAGTTCCAGTCGACATCCTCGCTCTGCGGCACATACGCTACCAGGCCGCGCTTCAGCGCTGCGTGGACCGGCAATCCGGCGATAAGCACTGTTCCGGTCGACGGCGTCAGGAAGCCCATCAGCGCCTTGAACAGCGTCGATTTGCCGGAGCCGTTGACGCCGACCAGCGCGCATATGGTGGAGGCGCCGAGTCTGAAAGAGGCGGAGTGTACGGCCGGGACCCCGCTTGAATAGCTGACGGTGACGTCGTCCACGTCGATGGAGGCAACGACCCGGCCGCTACCGGTCGATGTTCGATCAGGGCTGCCCTGGACGCTGTCCGGAGCGAGCGCGGTGCGAACCCCGGTCACCCGCCGAACCCCTGGACGATAGTCTCGACGGTGGTTTCGAGAAGCTTCAGATAGGTCGGAACCGGGCCGTCTTCCTCGCTCAGCGAATCGACGTAGAGAACGCCTCCATAGGTGGCTCCGGTTTCTCGCGCGACTTGCTTGGCCGCCTTGTCCGAAATGGTGCTTTCGCTGAACACCACCGGAATCTTGTTCTCGCGCACCAGGTCGATGAGCTTGCGCGCCTGTTGCGGAGTGCCTTGCTGGTCGGCGTTGATCGGCCACAGATAGGCTTCGCGCAGATCGAAGTCGCGTGCCAGGTAGCTGAAAGCGCCTTCGCTTGTAACCAGCCAGCGTTGGTCCGTGGGGATCGCCGACAGGCGCTTGCGCATGGGCTCGTCGATTGCCTTGATCTTTTCCGAATAGGCGGCGGCATTGGCGGCATAGACCTGGGCGTTTGCCGGATCCGCCTTGGACAGCGCCTTGCGGATGTTCTCGACATAGATGAGGGCGTTCTTCGGCGACATCCACGCATGCGGATTGGGCTTGCCTTCGTAGGGCCCCTCCTTGATCCCCATCGGCTCGACACCGTCCGTGACGACGGCGCTCGGCACGTTCTTCACGTTGTCGAAGAATTTCTCGAACCAGCGTTCGAGGTTCATGCCGTTCCAGAGCACGAGGTCGGCCGATTGCGCCTTCACCACGTCGAGCGGCGTCGGCTGATAGTCGTGGATTTCGGCGCCGGGCTTGGTCACCGACTCTACGATTGCCGCGGTCCCGGCTACGTTTTGCGCGATATCCTGGATGATCGTGAACGTCGTCACGACGCGCAGAACCTTCCCTGCCGCAGGCTGGGTCTCCTGTGCCATGACCGGAACGAGGCTCGCCATCGTCGCAAAACCGATGGCCACAAGGCCCCCAAGCGCCCGCAGCATCGTCCTGCGGGTTGGGGAAGCAGAAACAGTCATCGGATGCCTTTCGACTGGAGTTGATCGTCGCCCATGCGCCGCTCACGTCATGCTAATGCGTTTGATTTGCATCTAATATTGCAGTTGCAACTGATTTGCAAGTAGCTAATTGCAGTCGCGTGGCAACGCGGCTAAGTATGGCGGATGAAAGCGGATAACGACCTTTTCGAGCGATTCCGGAGCAATTTGAAAGCCGCCGGTGTCCGGATGACCGAACAACGCAAGGTGATCTTGCGGCTGCTGGCGGATGCGCACGACCATCCGGACGCGAACGAATTGTATTCTCGTGCCCACCAGATCGACGGCAGCATTTCCTTGTCGACCGTCTACCGGACGTTGCGGCTCCTGGAGGAGAAAGGTGCCATCCAGCGTCATGCCTTCGACGAGGGCCGCGCCCGGTTCGAAAACGCGGACCGTGAACATCACGACCATCTCATCGACCTCGACACCGGTCAGGTGATCGAGTTCCGTTCCGACAAAATCGAGAAACTGCAGGCCGAGATAGCGTCGGAGCTTGGCTTCGAAATCGTCCGCCATAAGCTGGAACTGTATGTCAGGAAACGCGCCAAATAGCGTGGTTCTGGTCGTCACTATGCTGATCCGGGTCTGATCGCGGCGGGCAAGAGGCCGCCGGCTCAGACCGTCCAGAAATAGCGCACAATGTGAAAGAAGACAGGCGCGGCGAAGACCAGGCTTGTCGGTGCGGTCCATCATGCCGCCATGGCCTTCGATCAGATGGCCCCAGTCCTTGACGCCCTGGTCGTGCTTGATGGCCGAGGCGACCAACCCGCCAAGAAATCCCATCGAGCAGGCGACGAAGGCCACGTCCGCCGCCTGCAGCGGCGAGAAGGGCGTGCCGATCAGGCCTTCCCAGGTTTTCGACGGCGAGACGTTCGGCGAAAAACGATGTTTTCCAAAGAGCTTGCCGAAGATGCCGAACATGCCGCATTTGTGCACCAACGCTCGGGCAGGGCTAAAAACTTTAGGCTTGAAATAAATTTGGTCTGGTGCAATTCTCAATCGTCAGTCGAGAGCGTGGGAGGTCTCGCTGTGCCAAATGCCGGTCGCATATCGATCGCGCCGGGTGCTGCCGCATATGCCGGATGACCAGCCCGGCGTCGGCGCAAAGCCTCCCCGCAAGTTGCGTATTCAAACACACGCACGGCGACAAGACCGTGGCAACGAGCATCTAGGGGACAGCCGCAGAATGCTTGGACCGTCAGCGCATATCGACACTTTCACGCGCGACAACCTTCCGCCCGAGGAACAGTGGCCGAACTTCCTGCTCGATGGCTTCGACTACCCCGAATACCTTAATGCCGGTGTCGAACTGACCGACGTCTGGTCGAAAAGGGTCTGGGTGACCACACCGCGCCGATCGGCAATGGCCGGGCGCTGGCGCTTCAATCATGTCACCACAGTCGAACGCATCATCGGCATGAAACGCAGCACCGGCGGCACGTCGGGCGCTTCGTATCTGAAGAGATGCTGGAGGTTGAACTGTTCACTGAACTCTGGAAAGTTCGCACCCGGCTCTAAAGCTATTTTATCTATATTGAAAACACTGGGAAGGAGAGAAAAATGAAGAATATCCTGGCATCCAGCATGTTCGCTTTGTCGCTGGCCACATCTGGCCTTGCCTATGCCGAACCCGTCAAGATCGGCGTCATCACCACGCTTTCGGGCGGCGGTGCGGGTCTCGGCGTCGACATGCGCGATGCCTTTACGCTGGCGATGAAACAGTCCGGCAACAAGGATGTCGAGCTGGTCATCGAAGACGATGCCCAGAAGCCCGAGATCGCGGTGCAGCTCGCCGAAAAGATGATCCAGAGCGACAAGGTCGACCTGCTCACCGGCATCATCTGGTCGAACCTGGCGATGGCGGTGGTGCCCAACGCGGTGGCGCAGGACGTCATCTATCTGTCGCCCAATGCCGGCCCGTCGGCGCTTGCCGGCGCCAAGTGCAACAAGAACTATTTCAACGTCGCCTACCAGAACGACAATTTCCATGAGGCGATGGGTCAGTACGCCAACAAGGACTACAAGAAGACCTTCATCCTCGCGCCCAACTACCCGGCTGGCAAGGATTCGCTGACCGGCTTCAAGCGCTACTACAAGGGCGAGCTGGCAGGCGAGGCCTACACCCAGATCGGCCAGGCCGACTACGCCGCCGAGATCGCCCAGATCCGCGATTCCGGTGCCGACTCGGTGTTCTTCTTCCTGCCTGGCGGCATGGGCATTTCCTTCATGAAGCAGTACGCCCAGTCGGGCGTGAACATCCCGGTTATGGGTCCTGGCTTCTCCTTCGACCAGGACATTTTGCCCGCGGTTGGCGACGCAGCCCTTGGCGTCAAGAACTCGGCGAGCTGGTCCAGGGACCTCGACAACGAAGCCAACAAGCAGTTCGTCGAGGCCTTCAAGGCCGAATACAATCGCCTGCCCTCAATCTACGCCGCCCAGAGCTGGGATACGGCGAACCTGATCCTGTCTGCGCTGTCCAAGGCCAGTGTTAAGGACAAGGACGCGTTCCGCGCGGCCCTCAAGGCAGCCGATTTCAAGTCGGTGCGCGGCGAGTTCACCTTCAACACCAACAATCATCCGGTCCAGAACATCTACGTCCGTGAGGTGGTAAAGGAAGGCGATGTCTTGACCAACAAGATCATCGCCACCGCCTTCGAACACCACAAGGACGCCTATGCCGACCAGTGCAAGATGTAGCCCAAGGCTGCATCCGCTTTGCTAAAGTGCCGGCCTCGTCATCGACGGGGCCGGGGCCGCGGCGAGGCCGCATCGCCGTATCTTGCAGCGGCTTGCTTCGGCATTCCCCGCCTTGAACCACAGTCCGGATCGTTCATTTGTCCATCGCCCTTCTGATCGAACAACTTCTCAACGGGCTGCAGCTCGGAGTGATGCTGTTCCTCATGGCCGCCGGCCTGACGCTGATCTTCGGAGTCATGGGCCTGATCAACCTCGCCCATGGCTCGCTCTACATGGTCGGCGCCTTTGCCTGTGCCACGGTCGCCGCCGCCACTGGTTCGTTCTGGATCGGTCTGGTGGCGAGCCTGATCGCTGCGGCAGCCGCCGGTGCGGTCATGGAGATCGTTGTCATCCGCAGGCTTTATGAGCGCGACCATCTTGACCAGGTGCTGGCGACGTTTGCGCTGATCCTGATCTTTTCGGAAGGCACGCGCTGGCTGTCTGGCTCGTTTCCGCTTTATCTCGACATCCCACCGCTGCTGCAAGGCGCGGTGCCCCTGCCCGGCGGTGGCCAGTACCAGCTCTACCGCCTCGCCATTATCGGCGTCGGCATCGCCGTTGCTGTGGGGCTCTATCTGCTGATCTCGCGCACCCGTCTCGGCATGCGCATCCGCGCCGGCGAATCCGACCGCGAGATGATCGCAGCCCTCGGCGTCGACATCCGCACGCTCTACACTGTTGTCTTCGCGCTAGGTGCTGCCCTTGCCGGCCTTGCCGGCGCGCTGGTCGGTGCGCTGCAATCGGTGCAGGTCGGCATGGGCGAGCCAGCACTCATCCTCGCCTTCGTGGTCATCGTCATCGGCGGCATCGGCTCGATCAAGGGCGCGCTGTTCGGTGCCATCCTCGTCGGCCTCGTCGACACGATGGGCCGCTTCCTCCTGCCCAAGGCGCTGGCGTTGATGATGCCGACGGCACAGGCCGGGCTGATCGGTGCCTCACTCGCCTCCATGCTGATCTACATAGTCATGGCCCTGATCCTCGCTTTCAGGCCAAGCGGCCTGTTTGCGGCGCAGTCGTAAGGGCCACCATGAGCCGCGAAACCATCATCAATATACTGCTGGCACTTCTGCTGCTAGCGATCCCGTTCAGTGCGTCTGCAATGGGCGAGCAATTCTACGTCACGCTTGCCACGCGCATTACGATCCTTGCGCTCGCTGCTGTCGGGCTCAACATCGCGCTTGGTCTTGGCGGGCTGGTATCCTTTGGCCACGCCGCCTTCTTCGGCCTTGGCGGCTATGCTGCCGGCATCCTGGCGACCCATACCTTCAACGCCGAACCGCTGTTGTTTGGCCTGCAAGGCACGACCTCGATGCCGGTCATCTGGTCGGTGGCTATCCTGGTTTGCGGCCTTGTCGCCTTGCCGATCGGCGCGATCAGCCTGCGCACGACGGGCGTCTATTTCATCATGATCACGCTCGCTTTCGCGCAGATGATCTACTACTTCGCCATCTCCTGGCCGGCCTATGGCGGCGAGGACGGGCTGTCGATCTATGTCCGCAATGGCTTTCCCGGTATGAACACGGCGCAGTCCCTGACCTATTTCCTGATCTGCTATGTCGTGCTGATGGCAGCACTTGGCCTGTTCTGGCTGCTGCGCGGATCGCGCTTCGGTGCCGCATTGCAGGCGGCACGGCAGAACGCGACAAGGCTGTCCGCCGTCGGCATCGCACCCTTCAACATCAGGCTCGTTGCCTTCGCCATCTCTGCCATGGTCACAGGCCTCGCCGGCGCGCTGTTTGCCGATCTCAACCGCTTCGTCAGCCCCTCGATGCTGTCCTGGCACATGTCGGGCGAGCTGATCGTGCTCATCATCCTTGGCGGCAAGGGTCGGCTGTTCGGCCCGGTTGCGGGCGCGATGCTTTACGTGCTGTTCGAATTCGCGCTTGGCGGCTTCACCGAACGCTGGCAGTTCTTCCTTGGCCTGATCCTGCTCGGCGTCGTTTTGTTCGCGCGCGGCGGGCTGCTTGGCCTTTTGGCTGGAGAGGCGCGTCATGGCTGAGCTGGTCCTCGAAATACGCGATCTCAAAAAGACTTTCGGCGCGCTGAAGGCCACCGACGGCGTCAGCCTCGATCTCAAGCCGGGCGAAATCCACGCGCTGATCGGCCCCAATGGAGCCGGCAAAAGCACGCTGATCCACCAGATCTCGGGCTCGCTCCGGCCAGACAGCGGCAGTATCCGCTTTCTCGGCCAGGATATGGCCGGGCTCGACATGGCGGCCCGCGGGCGGCTTGGGCTCGGCCGCAGCTTCCAGATCTCATCACTCGCGCAGGAGTTTTCCGCGCTGCGCAATGTGATGCTGGCGGTGCAGGCACGCCAGGGAACGAGCTTCCGCTTCTTACGCCCCGTGATGAGCGACAAGAGCCTGACAGAACCGGCGATGGCGATGCTGGAGCGCGTCGGCCTTGCCGGGCGCGCCTACGTGCCAGCCGCTGAGCTGTCGCATGGCGAACGCCGTCAACTCGAAATCGCCATTGCGTTGGCCCTTGGATCGAAGGCCTTTTTGTTCGACGAGCCGATGGCCGGCATGGGGCCAGACGGATCGAAAGCGTTGACGAAATTCCTCGACGGCCTGCGCCACGAAGCGCCGATCCTGCTCGTCGAGCACGACATGGATGCCGTCTTCGCGCTTGCCGACCGTATCTCGGTCCTCGTCTATGGCCGCGTCATCGCCACCGGCACGGTGGACGAGATCCGCAACGATCCCGAAGTGCGCCGGGCCTATCTCGGAGAAGCTGCGTGAGCCTGCTGGAACTCAACGGCGTCGAAACCTTCTACGGCGCATCGCAGGCGCTGTTCGGCGTCTCGCTCGACGTCAGGGCGGGTGAGGTCGTGGCGCTCATGGGCCGCAACGGCATGGGCAAGACTACGACGATCAATTCCATTCTCGGCCTCGCGAAACCGCGCTCAGGCT
>NZ_RZTT01000155.1 GCF_003996995.1 Mesorhizobium sp. M7A.T.Ca.US.000.02.2.1
CATCATGGATTGTATATTAGGGGAAACTTATTAAAGATCATGCAAACGACACGATGAACGCGGCCTTTCGGCAATCGATCAGATATAATTAAAGTTTGATCTTTTGGGCTCGTGCCTGCAGCCGTCCAGAGTGCCGGCCCGCTACGCGGACGCATCCAGCATTCAGCGCCGCGTTTCCCAACCTGGATCGAAGTAGAAATTGCGGCCACCGATGTTGCCCTGGCCGGCGCCGGAAACCACATAGGCGATGCGCACGATGCGCAGGCCACCGGCGCCCTGCTGCAGTCCGTAGACGCCTTCCATGCCGCGATCGTAGAAGCCCGCGGCGGGCACGATCAGCGCCAGCACGGCAAGCGACCCCTGAAAGGCGACTTTCGCCGCATTGGCGCGCAACGGAATCCTGTTTTCGATGACGTGCCTTACGACAATCACAACAACCAGCAGCCCGTAGAGGAAGGCGTTGAAGGCGGCGAACCAGTAGAAGCCGGTGGCATCGAAGGGGTTCTCAACGAGCAGGACAGGCAGTGCCGCGCCGATGGCCAGCGCCACATAGGGAGTGAGGGCGCGAGCCGGCAGAAGGTGCTTGGGGCCGCTGCCCTTGGGCGTGACGCGGAAATCGACGAACGATTTGGTCAGATAGTCGCGGATCGACGACAGCGTGCCGGCCAGCACCCAAGGCCAACGCGCGAAGAAGAGGAACAGCGTGCCTTCCCAGCTGATCGTCTTGGCCGTCATCGGGCGCGAGAGGCCGAACGCCTTCAGCAGCATCACCAGGCCAACCAGCGCGACCGCGTTCGGCAGATAATAGAACAAAAAGTCGAGATACATGACATTGGCGAAGTTGCGCCCGGTAGACAGCGCATAGACCGGCATGAGGTACATCAGCAACGCAAAGACGGCGAACAGCGGATACCAGAGCTGGCAAAAGAGGAACTGGAATCTCAGCCGCGGCGACAGCTTTGGGAGATAGCTCGGCGAATATTCGAGCAGGATCGTCATCAGACTTCGCGACCACTGGAATTCCTGGGTGATGAGGTCGGCGAAGGTCTGCGGGCCATCGCCATGGGCGATGGCGTCGAGCGCATGCACGCCGTGCCATCCGGCCGCGTTGATGAGCATGGAGGTGGAGTGATCTTCCGCCAGTTCAGGACCGAGACCGCCCGCCTGCTTGAGCGCCTTGGTCCGCACGGCATAATGCGAGCCGATGCAGAGCGGAGCTCCACCGCCCGTATGGCCGGACTGCAGCGGTCCGTGAAACATCCCTTCCGGAAACAGCCTGCCGCGCGCCGCCCAACTCTCGGCGGCGTTGTTGTCGCAGATGCTCGGCGCCGAGACATAGCCAACCGAGGGATCGGCGAAGGGAAACAGGATCTCCCTCAGATAGGTTGGCGTCGGTACATGGTCCGCATCCATCTGGGCGACGAAATCGTAACGCTCGTAGCCATAGTGGTCGTAGAAGAACGCCAAATTGCCTTCCTTGCAGCGCGTCCGGCGTGGCCATGTCGTGCGGTGATAGTCTTGCCTGCCGCGCCGCGTCGAAATCATCACGCCGTGAGCGTCGCACCAGCGAACTGTCTCTTCGGAGGGATCCTCGTCGGCCAGCCAGGTATCGTGCGGGTAGTCCTGTGCCAGCATCGCTTCGAGCGTGCGCGCAACGACGGCAAACGGTTCGGAGGGGGCCTTGGTGACCACCATCGCGACCCGCGAACGCTTCGGGATCGTGTGAAGCTTGGACGGTTTTTTCGACGCATGCACGTTCAAGAGAAAGTACAACGGCATGAGCGTGAGCCATACCAGGATGAGTGTTGCGAATGTGTATGGCCCGAGATGTTCGACATGCTCCGGCTTCAGCCACCAGATCCAGAAAAACCCGAGTGTGCAGAACCAGAAAGCCAGCGCCAGTCTCAGGATCCATTGCTGAATGGCCGACAGCACGGGCACCAGAAAGGGTCCCTTCTGCGCAGTGACTGCCAGAGCCGCCTCAGATCGATGCGCCCGTCTGCTCTTTTGGCCGACGACGCCATCATGCACGGAAGCACTCATACACTTACTCGCCCGCCACTTTGGGCTTCCGCCGACAAGGTGGCTGGAAGCTCCCAAAATCCCAGGATTAGAATTAGCTAATGCTTTCTTAGCGTCAACTAAATTAATTGTTTGTTGAATATGATTCTTGAGATTTGGTTAACCTTACGCTTATCGGGGGAGGAATAGCCGCTACCGAGCAGTCAGTCTGGCGGCGAGCCGGTAAACTCTTCGGTGCTGGAAATTCATCGACGGGTCGAGGCAGTCGGAGGGGATCCGGCCAAAGCCGTTCACCATGTTGCGGTCGTCAAGGTTAAGCAACCGTTAATTGTGCTTGACTCTTGGCCCTGACCGGCTCTTAAATTAGCCAGGGATGATATATCGGGATTTTGACGCGAATTTGTGAGTATCGCGGCGAACTTTCTCTCGAACGCCCCCTGTATAGGGGCTTGAGAGGTAATTTTGGGTGGCTCTGTGCCAGGTTCGCACATCCGCCAATGGGGTCGCTCCGAAATCCCGCAGATTCTGCCAAATAGAGCCGATCGGTTTTTGGGTAGTCGTGTCGATCAGGCATCGATGCGCACGGGCGAAGCCTTAACTTCCGAAAGAGGTTGGGGCCATGGGAGATCGACATGAAATACTCCACAGTAAAAGCACTCGCAATCGCGCTGGCATTGGGCGGAAGCGCCGCGTTCCCCACGGCAGGAGGCGCTGGCTCGGTAGCCGCGACGGACCCCGTCCAAACGAGCAGCGCCGCCTCGGCGTTCGGATCCTATGATCCCTACGGCGACTTCAGCGCCGACAAGAGTGCCAGCATCGAAGAGCTGTTCCTGCCTTGGGAAGACGTCGACCTGTCGACGCTGCCGCTTGCCGATGCCTATGCGCTGCAACGCGGACGTTCGCTGCTGATTACGGTTGAGCCATGGACCTGGTCGAAGGACTGGCGCATCACCCCGCCCGAATTGCGCGACGGCATTTTGAGCGGCAAATATGACGCCAACATGCAGGCAATCTGCGGCCTGGTGGGACAGATGAAGAGCCCGGTGACCATTCGCTGGGCTCAGGAAATGGAAGACAAGAACGGCCGCTTCACTTGGGCCAACTGGGCTCCCAAGGACTGGATCTCCGCTTACAAGCGCGAGGTCGATATCTGCCGCAAGGCTGCCCCCGCCGCCAAGTATATGTGGTCGCCCAAGGGCGAAGAGGGTCTGGAAAAATACTACCCCGGCGACGACTATGTCGACGTCATCGGCCTGTCGGTGTTCGGTCTGCAGAAAAAGGACAATGACGAGGCCGGTCATGACCGTACCTTCGCTGAGCTGCTGAAGCCCGGCTATGACCGCGTTGCAGTGTTCAACAAGCCGATCGTCGTTGCGGAACTCGGCTATGTCGGAAAGCAGGACTATGTCTCGAAATGGCAGGAAGATTCCCGCAAATCCTACGCGGAGTTCCCGGCGCTGACTTCGGTCGTCTACTTCAACCAGAAGGAAGTGTGGCCGTGGCTGGGTGGCTATGGTCTGCCCGACTGGAGGGTGACCCAGCACGTCCTGCCATAGACGCATCGTGCTGATCGATCTCGACGCGATCGGGATCGATTTCCAATCTCCTTGTTTGATCATGATCCATCTCGAACCAGCGGTTCGGGATGAGGGTTGAGGCGTGGCGTAAATCAGTCTGTGGAGAAGTTTCGTGAAACGGGTAGTGGGAAATTATCTCGGAGCGGCATTCGCCTGCTCCGTTCTTGTTCTTGCCTTTCAGGTTCCTGCGACGGCCAAGACGGCGACAAGGATCGCCGAGCAGGCGCAAAAAGCCACAGTCGTTCCTGACGAAGGCGTCTACCAGATTTATCAGAACCATTCGTGGCTGTGGGGCAAGAAGGGCGCCGGGTTCTTTGCCGTCAAGCAGAGGCAGTTCGATGCCTGGACTCACGACAAGGGCAAGTCGGGCTATGGCGACGGCATGTGGTTCATTCCCGGCGGCGGCAAGCTCTGCTACCGCGCGCAATGGCATGGCTCCTGGGGGGTGAAGGGCTCGATGACCTGCTTCGAGCATCGCCAAGTGGGCAAGGTTATCTACAAGCGTAAATCGCCTGATGGCGAATGGTACGTTTTCAAGAGCCCGCATCGAAACCGGTCGGACGAGTCAATGAAATTGAAATACGGCGACTACGTCACAACGAAAATGAACCGGATCAAGGCAAAGCAGTAGATAACCGGATCGAGGCAAAGCAGTAGATATTGTCGTGACACGCCACTGGTCAAGCATGTCGCCTGAACGTTCAGGCGACCTGCCTTAAGCCTTGCGCTCCCAGCGGCGATCTGGCGTCTGTTGCCAGTAGGTGACGGCGTGGCCAGCGCTCTTCATCACCTTCCAGTGCCCTCGCGCCGCCTCGAGCTGGGCGGCATCGTGGCCATCGAACAGGAACACCGCGCGCTCGTAGCCGCCAAGGTCAGGCGGCACCGCACCGTCGACCAGGAACCTAATCTTGGCGTCGTTGGGATTGCCGTCGCCGGTGGTCAACAGAATCGGCTGTTCACCGGGATGGGCCTCACGATCGGTTGCGTGCGCCAGGAACGAATCGTCGCGGAAGGTCCACAGATGCTGGTCGAGCGCATCGCGGCGTTCCTCGGTGCCTGTCTGCACCACGGCGCGCCAGCCACGGTCGACGCTGCGCTCCAGGAGGCCTGGCAGCGCATCCTCCAGCGTCGATTCGGTCAGGTGGTAGAACAGGACGTCGGCCATCGCTTCAGCCTATAGTGATTGAACCCGTTCACTGCTCATAATTATCGTGCACCAGCCGGTCGAGCAGCCTGACGCCGAAACCGGAACCCCAGGACTGGTTGATCTCGTTCGACGGCGCCCCCATCGCCGTGCCGGCAATGTCGAGATGAGCCCATGGCGTATCCTTGACGAAGCGCTGCAGAAACTGCGCCGCAATGGTGGCGCCGCCAAAACGGCCGCCGATGTTCTTCATGTCGGCGTTCTTGGAATCGATCAGCTTGTCGTATTCGGCGCCGAGCGGCATGCGCCACAGCCGTTCCTGCGTCGCCTGCCCCGCCGCCGACAACTTTTCCGCCAGCTCGTCATTGTTGGAAAACAGGCCGGCATAATGTTGGCCGAGCGCCACCATGATGGCGCCGGTCAGCGTCGCCAGATTGACCATGAATTTCGGCTGGAAGCGGTCGTTGCAGTACCACAACGCATCGGCCAGCACGAGGCGGCCCTCGGCATCGGTATTGAGCACCTCGATGGTCTGGCCCGACATCGAAGTGACGATATCACCGGGACGCTGGGCATGACCGTCGACGGCATTTTCGACCAGTCCGATGATACCGACGACATTGGCTTTCGCCTTGCGGGCCGCCAGCGCATGCATCAGGCCGGTGACGGCGGCGGCACCGCCCATGTCGCCCTTCATATCCTCCATGCCCGAGGCCGGCTTTATGGAATTGCCGCCGGTGTCGAAAGTGACGCCCTTGCCGACGAAGGCGATCGGGCTGTCCTTCGGCTTGCCGCCGTTCCACTGCATGATCGCCATGCGGGCGCCGCGCGGCGAGCCTTGCGCGACACCGAGCAGCGAACCCATGCCGAGCTTCTTCATTTCCTTCTCAGCCAATATCTCGACCTTGACGCCTAGCGCCTCGAGTTCCTTGGCGCGGGCAGCGAACTCGACCGGCCCAAGCACGTTTGCCGGTTCGTTGACGAGGTCGCGCGCCAGCAGGACGCCGTCTATCACCGCCTGGGCATCGGCGAAGGCCTTCTTCGCAGCGGCCGGATCGGCGGTGTGGATGGTCACCTTGACCGACTTCTTCGGCTCTGCCTTGCTGTCGTCCTTGTCCTTCCTGGTCTTGTACTTATCGAAGGAATAGCTGCGCAGGAGAATGCCCGCGGCAAGGTTTGCCGCGTCCTTCGCACTCGGCGAGGCGCCGGCCACATCGAGGACCACCGCCACTTCGGTCGCCTTGCGCAGCGACGCGGCAACGGTGCCGCCAAGCTTCAGCCACGCATATTCGTCCAGTCCCGACACCTTGCCGGTGCCTATCGCCACCAGTCTGTCGAGCGACGCTCCCTGCGGCGCCAGAACTTCCACCGTACTGGCGAACTTGCCCATGAACTCAGCCACGGGAAAGGCCCGCTCCAATGTCTTGCCGGGATCGCCGGCCTTGGCGACGTCGCTCAGGCCGCCCTCGTCCGCCGCGAACACGAAGACAGTGCCCTTCTTGTTTACCGCGCTCTGGGACCCGGAAAATTTGGCGAAGGCGATCGACGGTCTTTGATTCATCATGTCCTGCTTTCAGGGAATGCGCGACTTTTGGGGAAGCGGTTCGAAACGATGCGCGACATTTGGTCGTTTTCCGGCATTTGGCAAGACTTTGCCGAATTGGCATCCCATATGACCTATGGAATCGATGACGATTCGTCGCGGCACGGCTCCGCTTTTTGCCGCAACCTGTTGTTAACCATCGATGTTCGCCCTTTCTTATCCATTCCCGCCGACACTCCGCCCAGCCGGGGGGGCGTAATGTGGGACAGAACCCGGATCGACCATCTAATGGAGCCAGTTGTGCAGGCGCTGCCGGACAGCTACCTTGTTCGGTGGCATGATGCCGTTCGAAAAAATCGAGAAAAGCCTTCATGAAGGTCGTTGAACGCTACATCATGCGCCGCGCTTTCGTGGTCTTCATGGCCGCTCTTGTGTGGACGCTGGCGATCGTGTGGACGACACAGGTGCTGGCAAAGATCGATCTGGTGACAGACAGCGGCCAGTCGGCGTTGACCTTCTTCGAAGTCGCCGCCCTCATCCTTCCGTCCATCATCCCGATCGTGGTGCCTTTTGCGCTGGTGGTAGCAGTCGCACAGACACTCAGTGTGATGAATTCGGATTCCGAACTCGCCGTCGTCAACGCCGCGGGGGCCTCGCGCTGGACGATCGTACGGCCGATCATGTTGCTGGCGCTCGCCGCCGCCGTTTTTTCCTTTGCCGTCGACAACGGCATCGACCCTTACGCACGGCAGAAGAACCGGGCACTGGTGGCCTCGTCGCGCGCGGATCTGTTGTCGTTGATCATCCAGGAAGGCACCTTCCGCAAGATTGACGACGGGCTGTTCCTGCAGATCGGTGAGCGCCTTCCCGACAATCGGCTGGGTGGCATTTTCGTCGCCGATTCGCGCGAGGAAGGCGTCAACCTCGTCTACTACGCCAAGACCGGCAGCATCGTCGAACGCGGCGGTGAAAAGGTGCTGATGATGAATGACGGCGTCATCCATCGCAAAACGCTGACCGGCGATCTCTCCGTCATCCGCTTTACCTCCTATGCCTTCGACATGTCGGCCTTCATGGCGGCGGCTTCGGCGGTGACGCTCCTGCCCAAGGACCAGACGACGCAGTACCTGCTCAACCCGGGCGCCAACGACAAGTACTATCAGCAGAACCCCTACGAATACCGGGCCGAGGTCAACCAACGGTTCTCGGAATGGACCTATTCCATGGTTTTCGCGCTGATCGCGCTTGCGGTCGCCGGGGATGCGCGCTCGCACCGCGAGGCGCGCGTCAATCCCCTGATCACGGCGATCACGATATCGCTGTTCGTGCGTTGGCTGGGCTTTTTTGCCGCCAGCAAGGCGGATGAGGTCCCGCAATATGCGTATATGGTCTATGGCGTGCCGATCGTGGCTTCCGCGGTGGCGATCTGGTTCATCGTCTCCAACCGAACACTGGAACTGCCGGTGACTTGGGCGGACTGGATGACAAACTTCGCCACGCGCATCGCTGACAGCTGGAATGCTTTCAAATTGCGTTTGTCCAGGCGCGGCGCATCAGGGCAAGGGGTCGGCTGATGGGCTGGACACTGGGCCGCTACTTCTTCTTCCGCTATGTGACGATCACCATTTGGTTCTTCATCGGCCTCCTGGCATTGGTGTTCCTGATCGACTTCACCGAGCTGTCCGGCCGCACCACCGGCCTGCCCGGCTTCACCTACGGCACGGCGGTAGCCATTTCAGGCCTCCGTATGCCGATGATCATGCTGCAGACGGTGCCGTTCGTCGGTCTCTTCTCGGCGATGGCCACGCTGGTGTCGCTGAACCGGCGCTACGAGCTGGTCATCGCCCGTTCCGCCGGTGTTTCCGCCTGGCAGTTCCTCTTGCCCTGCTGTATCGGAGCCTTGCTGTTCGGCGTCCTGTCGGTTGGCGTCATCAATCCACTCGCCGCGCACGCATTCTCCTGGTCCGAGCAGATCGAAACCCAGCTGCGTTCCGGCAAATCGAATACGGTCTCGGCCGATGCCGCGCCCTGGATCCGGCAGAAAACCAGTTCGGGCGACACCATCATCGGTGCGCGGGCCATCCTGAACCAGGGCCTGGAAATGGCCGATGTCGTGTTTTTCATTCTCGACCCGCAAGGCAACATCGTCGAGCGCAAGGACGCCGCCCGTGCCTTCCTGCGCGACGGCTATTGGGAATTGCAGGACGTCAAGACGTTCCAGAACGGCACGATCCAGGCATCGGCAACCGATCGCGTACCGACCAATCTAAAGCCCGAATTCGTGCAAGAGCGGCTGGCGCGCCCCGAAACCATCCCCTTCTATGACCTGCCCGGAAAGGTCGAGGTTGCCCGCTCCTTCGGCCTCAAGGCAAATGCTTTTGCCATGCAGTTTGATTCGCTCGTGGCGTTGCCGTTCCTTCTCGTCGCCATGACGCTGATCGCGGCAACGGTTTCAATGCGATTTGCTAGGATGGGGCAGTCGGCGACGATGATTCTGGGTGGCATCATCGCTGGCTTTCTGCTTTATGTCGTTTCGGTGCTGGTGAAGGCATTCGGCGTGGCGGGATTCGTGCCGACTGTCGTAGCCGCCTGGGTACCGGTCATGGTGGCTATGTTCTTCGGGGTGACTTTCCTGCTATACAAGGAAGACGGCTAGTGAGGGAGGCGTTTTTGCCCAGCAACAGGCAGGCCGGTTTGGCGCGCCTCTATGCGGCGACCGCCTTGGCGTGCGTGCTTGCCTACGCCGTTCCGGCACCGGCGCTTGCGCAGGACGTCGGCGACATGGCGACATCGGTTCCGGCCGGCTCGCAAATGCTGCTGGCGGCCGATACGCTGGTCTACAACAACGACAACCAGACCGTGACCGCCGTCGGCGGTGTGCAGATCGACTATGGTGGCAATCGCCTTGTCGCCCAGCGCGTCGAATACAACCGCAACACCAAGCGGATGGTCGCGAGCGGCAACGTCGAAGTCATCAACAGCGACGGCACCAAGATCAATTCGCAACATATCGACATCACCGATGACTTCGCCGACGGCTTCGTCAATGCGTTGCGGGTCGAGACCATCGACAAGGCCTATTTCGCCGCCGAAAGCGCAGAACGCATGGGCGGCGTGCTGACCACCTTCCACAATGGCGTCTACACCGCCTGCGAGCCGTGCGAGGATAAGCCGGACAAAGCGCCGACCTGGCGCGTCAAGGCCAAGAAGATCATCTGGAACGGCGAGAAGAAGACGGTTCGCTTCGAGAATGCGAATTTCGAGTTCTTCGGTTTTCCGCTTGCTTATCTGCCTGCATTCGAGATTGCCGACCCGACGGTGAAGCGCAAGAGCGGCTTCCTGATCCCGAGCATCATCTACAAGAGCGATCTCGGCGTCGGCGTGAAAGTCCCCTATTATCTCGCATTGGCGCCGACCTACGACCTGACCGTCACCGGCACCGGCTATACCAAGCAGGGCTTCCTCGGTGAGGCCGAGTGGCGTCAGCGCTTCGACAATGGCGAGTACAGCTTGAAGATCGCCGGGATACACCAGCAGAATCCCGACGCCTTCCTCGACACCACTGCCTTCCCATCCAGCTCTGGCCACAACGTCAATTCGGGCAGCGCCGGCGATCCCAACAAATTCCGCGGCATGATGGGTACCCAGGGGCAGTTCGCCATCAACTCACGCTGGAACTTCGGCTGGGACGTGCTGCTGCAGACCGACAAGAACTTCTCGAACACCTACGGCATCGACAAGTACAATAGCAGCGTCCACCAGTCGTCGGTCTACTTGACGGGTCTCAACGGCCGCAACTATTTCGACGTGCGCGCCATGCATTTCGATGTGCAGGAAGATACGCCTGACGACAATATCTCTGCGCGAAGCGGACAACAGCCCTGGGTGCTGCCGTCGCTCGATTACGCCTATATTCCTGATGCCTCGGTGGCTGGCGGCCAGCTGTCCCTCAATGTCAACGCGCGTGTCATCCGCCGCGACGATGTCGACGAGACCTTCGTCCAGCCCTACAATGCCCTCACTCCCACACAGCGCGTCCGCGGCATCGAAGGCGAATCGGGCCGTCTCACCGCCGAGGCCGAGTGGAAGCGGAGTTTCGTCACAGATGACGGACTGGTGCTAACGCCGTTGCTCGCGCTGCAGGGCGATGTGGACTACCTCAACGCATCGTCGGCTTCGCTAGACGCCATCGACCGAATGGCAACGCATTTGGGCGAGCAGGACGATATGCGCTCGTCATTTGCCCGTTACATGGCAACCGCGGGCCTCGAGATGCGTTGGCCGGTGCTGTTTTCCATGGCCAGCGGGTCCAGCCATGTCATCGAGCCAATGGCGCAGGTCTTCATGCGTCCGAACGAGCAATATGTCGGCGGCCTCTCAGTGCCCAACGAAGACGCCCAAAGCATGGTCTTCGACGCGACCACCTTGTTCGAGCGCGACAAGTTCTCCGGTTACGACCGCGTCGAAGGCGGTTCGCGCGCCAATGTCGGCCTCCGCTATTCCGGCTCGTACAACAATGGCTGGGGTACCAATGCCATTTTCGGCCAATCCTATCAGATCGGCGGCGAGAACTCCTTTGCCGCGCCGGATCTGGTCAATGTCGGCGCCAATTCCGGCCTCGACACGACCAAGTCCGACTATGTCGGCTTGTTCGGCATCAACAGCCCCAACGGCTTCGCGGCCTCGGTCAGCGGCCGTTTCGACGAACAGAGTTTCGAGGTCCGCCGTGCCGAGGTGAAGGCCGCCTATTCCGGCCTGCCTGTGTCGCTGAGCGCCAAATACGCCTTCATCCAGGCCCAGCCGCTGTACGGTTTCACGGAAGACCGTCACGAAGTCACACTTGGTGCATCCACGCATCTGGCCGAAAACTGGCGCGTCTTCGGCACAGGAACCTACGACCTGCAGCAAAGCCTGCTGGTCAAGGACGGTGTCGGCTTCGCCTACAACGATTCCTGCTTCACTTATCTGATGACCTACTCGCAGTCGCGCGATCTGAACACCAGGGAGGTGTCGCAGACCATCGGCTTCAATCTGTCGTTCCGCACCCTCGGCGAATTCGGCTCGTCGACCAGTGCCATCGACACGATCCAGTAACAATCGGCGACATCGTTTCGCCGCATAGGGCTGGCACGGATTTCGCGCACCTGGAAAGATGAAATTGGGCGGGACCGGGATAGAATTGGGATACCAACGATGAGGAAATACCTCTTTTCAGCAGGTTTCGCGTTGCTCGTGGCGGCGACGTCCGTGTCGATCACTGCAATGACGCCGCCGGCTTTCGCCAGCGAGATCAAATACGTCGTCAACAACATTCCGGTCACCACCGGCGACATAGCCCATCGCGCCGCCTTCCTGAAGCTGCAGCGCAAGAAGGGCGATGCCGGCCAGGAAATGATCGACCAGACGCTTCGTATGGCCGAGGCCAAGCGGCTTGGCATCCGCATCAGCGACGCACAAGTCGAGGCGGCGTATCAGCGCTTTGCCTCGAGCAACAAGATGCAGCTCAGCCAGCTTGACGGCGTCATGGAGAAGTCAGGCGTCACCAAGAGCCACTTCAAGGAATTCATCCGCGCCCAGATGGCCTGGAACCAGGCTTTGAGCGCGCGCTACCGTTCTGGCGACGGCACCGGTGCCGTCAGCGAGCAGGATCTCGTGAGGAAGATGCTCGAAAAAGGCGGCGCCAAACCGAGCGCCACCGAATACATGCTGCAGCAGGTCATCTTCGTGGTGCCGGCAGCTGAACGCAGCGCGACGCTGGGCAAACGCAAGCGCGAGGCCGACGCCATGCGCGCCCGCTTCAACGGCTGCAAAACGACGCGCGAATTCGCCAAGGGCCTGATCGACGTCACCGTTCGGGATCTGGGCCGGGTGCTGGCGCCGCAGCTGCCGCCGGACTGGGCCGAGCAGATCAAGGCGACCAAAGTCGGCGGTGCCACCGCCACGCGCGAAACCGAACGCGGCGTCGAATTCATCGGCATCTGCTCGTCGCGCGAAGTGTCCGACGACAAGGTCGCCCAGATGGCGTTTCAGGCCGAAGGCTCCGGCGGCGACAAGGATGCCGACGCGCTCAGCAAGAAATATGTCGACGAGCTGAAGGCAAAAGCCCGCATCGTCAAGCGCTGACGTGAGCAACGCAGTGACTGCGCTCGCGTTGAGCGCCGGCGATCCGTCCGGCATTGGGCCGGAGATCGCCATCGCCGCCTTTATGGCGCGCGAAGCTGCCGCCCTGCCCCCCTTCTACCTGCTCGCCGATCCGGCGCTGATCGCCTCCCGGGCGCGCCTGCTCGGCATTTCGCTGCCGGTCGTCGAAACGACATCAGCGCAAGCGGCGCAGGTCTTTGCCCGCGCCTTGCCGATCGTTCCACTGA
>NZ_RZTT01000156.1 GCF_003996995.1 Mesorhizobium sp. M7A.T.Ca.US.000.02.2.1
GAAAAGAGCCGCGACGCGGCCTGATCTACCCGGCGTTCAAAGCTTCGGCGGCGCGCTTGAGGAGCGCGTCGCGATCAGGGGTAAACCCGACTTCGACCCATTCCGCCTCAAGATTCCTGAGGATTTCGCCGAGTTTCGGTCCTGGAGTTGCGCCGAGCGCCGTGAGATCGGCACCTTTCAGCGGAAACAACGGCTTTTCCCATTTGACGGCGAAGGCAAGCAGGCGCGAAAAGCCACCGGCTTCGAGCAGCGCCTCATTGTCCTCGACGGCGCGCACCCTGGCTGCCGCAAGCGACAGCCGCAGCCGGTCGACAAACCCGTTCCGGTCGCCGCGATAGAGCCTTTTCGCCAGTTCGCCCTCGGTCGTCTTCGGTTCGACGGCGGTGGCAAGCGCCCAGTGGCGCAGGCGATCCGCTTCGGCTGTCGAGAATTTGAGCCGCTCGGCGAGCGTCTTCATGCGAGCGGCATCGGGCGGCACGATCGCTTCCAGTCTGAGCAGCGGGTCGGGTGCCCAGCCCAGATCCTTCCCGGCCTTGGTCAACCCATGGATGGCATCGATGCCCCATTTCTCGCTTTCCGGCAGCGCTGCGGTCAAGACGCCTGCCTGCCGCATCCAGAGCAGCGCCCGTGACGGATCGGGCGCCGACAAGAGCTTCTTCAGTTCCGACCAGATGCGCTCGGCCGAAAGCTGGGCCAGCCCTTCCTTAAGCCGGGCGCAGGCTTTCAGCCCTTCGGCGTCCGGCCGTCCATCGCCGTACCAGGCGAAGAAGCGGAAGAAGCGCAGGATGCGCAGATAATCCTCGCGGATACGCGCTTCCGGGTCGCCGATGAAGCGCAGCCGGCGTGCCTCGATGTCGGCAATGCCGCCGACCAGGTCGACAACCCTGCCGTCGGCCTCGGCATAGAGCGCATTGATGGTGAAGTCGCGCCGCTCGGCGTCAAGCTTCCAGTCGCGCCCGAACGACACTTTCGCGCGTCGCCCGTCGGTCTCGATATCGGCGCGCAAGGTGGTGATTTCATAAGGTTTTCCGCCGGCAACCACGGTGATTGTCCCATGTTCGATGCCGGTTGGCACCGCCTTGAACCCTTCCGCTTCGGCGCGGCGGAGGGTTTGCTGCGGCAGGCAGGTGGTGGCGATGTCGATGTCGGCGACGGGCTGGCCCATCAGCGTGTTGCGCACCGCGCCGCCGGCGACTCGCGCCTCTTCACCGCCTTCGGCCAGTGCGAACAGCAGGCGCTGCAGATGCTTGTCGCCGAGCCAGTCGGCCCTGTCCGCGATCGAGACACTCACGCATAGAGCCTTTCATAGAGGGTACGGATGATGCCGGCGGTGACGCCCCAGATGCGCCGGTCGCCGTAAGGCATGTCGTAGAAGAACCATTCGAGATCGTTCCACATACGGCTGTCGCGCTTGTGGTTGGCCGGGTCCATCAGGAAGCGCAGCGGCACTTCGAAAGCGGCGTCGACCTCGTCGGCGTTGAGCGTCAGTTGGAAACCGGGCCGCACGATGCCCAGCACCGGCGCGATGCGGTAGCCGCTGCCGGCCACATAGTCGGGCATGCGGCCAATGATCTCGATGCGGTCTCGGCCAAGCCCGATCTCCTCGAAAGTCTCGCGCAGCGCCGCCGCCTCAGGGCTCGGATCGGTCGGATCGATGGTGCCGCCGGGAAATGCCACCTGCCCCGAATGGCTGCGCAGCTTTTCGGCCCGTTTGGTCAGGAGAACCGTCGCATCGCCCTCATGATCGACCACCGGGATCAGCACCGCGGCATTGCGCAGCGCCTTGCCCTGGTCGAGGCGCGGATGGCCGGGGTTGAAGCGATGATCGCCATAATCGTCGCCGGCATGCGCATCCGGCTGCACGGCAAAACGTGCGCGAAAATCCACGGATGAAAACGGCGCCGGCGTCACCTGGTCCATCACGCGCTCAGCCGCTTCAACTGGGCCGCCGGCATGATCGGGAACACGGCGCACTTGGAGCGCACCGCGAACATCGTCTCGCCGCCGATCTCGACCTCCTCGCCATGCCCGACCAGCTCATACATAACCGGCCGCGCCACCAGCGCCTCCAGACGGCCCCGCACCAGCACATAGGGCTTCAATCCGCCGGTCTCGTTCTCGTCGACAAAGCGCAGCGGCCGTTCCGGCCCGGCCTCGACGACATCGCCGACATTGGTGCGGAAGGTGATGGTCTGCGCTTCGCCGCTACCCGAAACGTCCATTTCGACGGCGATGAACGGCGCATCGGCAACGCGGATGCCGACCTTTTCCACCGGTGTCACCAGATAGGTCCTGCCATCGGCGTCCTTGCGCAGCACCGAGGAGAAAAGCTGCACCAGCGGCATGCGCCCGATCGGCGTGCCCAGATAGAACCAGGTGCCGTCGGACTTGATCTCCATGTCCAGATCGCCGCAGAAGTCGGGATTCCAGCGTTCGACGGGTGCCGCGCCCTTGCCGGCACGGGCGGCGCGCGAGATGAGCGCCTCGAGGCCACGCGCCTCGGTGGCATCCGTCAGGCTTTCTTCACGATGTCCCAAGGGTCCCGTCATGGTCACGAAATAGTCACTGTTGTTGCGCTTGTCAGCCTAAGTCTGTGATTTAAGTTTCGACATAGGCGCCACGCGAGGCCGAATCGCGGCAACTTATGGTATGGTGCAGCCGTTGTTCCAGCCATGGTATTCCAACCACAAGGATCGATGCGGCATGAGCGTGATGGTCAAGGAAAGCCCTATCAGCGAAAAGGACATGATCGCCGAGGCCGAAAAGGCGCTTGCCGACATCTCCCGGATCCGCGACGGGGTCGGCCGGGTCATCTTCGGACAGGAAAGCGTCGTCGAGCGTACTCTGGTGGCGCTGCTGGCCGGTGGCCATGCGCTTTTGGTCGGCGTGCCGGGCCTCGCCAAGACCAAGCTGGTCGAAACACTTGGCATCGTGCTCGGCCTCGATTCGCGTCGCATCCAGTTCACGCCGGACCTGATGCCGTCCGATATCCTCGGCTCCGAAGTGATGGAGCAGGACGAAACCGGCAAACGCTCCTTCCGCTTCATCTCCGGGCCGATCTTCGCCCAGTTGCTGATGGCCGACGAGATCAACCGCGCGTCGCCGCGTACCCAGTCGGCGCTGCTGCAGGCCATGCAGGAATACCACGTCACCATTGCCGGCGCCCGCCATGACCTGCCGGCGCCCTTCCACGTGCTGGCAACCCAAAACCCGCTGGAGCAGGAAGGCACCTATCCGTTGCCCGAGGCCCAGCTTGACCGCTTCCTGATGCAGGTGGATATCCTCTATCCCGAGATCGAGGCAGAGCGCCGCATCCTTCTGGAAACCACCGGCATCGAGGACGCGAAAGCGCAAAACGTGCTGCAGCCGGTGCGGCTGAAGGAGATCCAGACGCTGATCCGCCGCATGCCGGTGCCTGAAAGCGTCGTCGAGGCGATCCTGACGCTGGTGCGCTCGGCGCGTCCCGGCCAAGGCAATGCCGAGACCGACAAGAACGTCGCCTGGGGTCCCGGCCCGCGCGCCAGCCAGGCGCTGATGCTGTGCACAAGGGCGCGCGCGCTTTACGACGGACGGCTGGCGCCCTCGGTTGACGACGTCCGTGCGCTGGCCGAGCCGGTGCTGCAGCATCGTATGGCGCTGACCTTCGCCGCCCGCGCCGAAGGCACCGGCGTGCGTGACGTGGTGGCGAAACTCGTGAAAGGAATTTGATGCCGCGCATCGGCGAGGTCCAGGCTCCGGCAGCGACGCGCGACGCGCTCGCCCGTGGCCGGTTGCGAGCCTCGCTTGTGCCAGACCTGCTGGTCGAGGCGCGCCGCATCGTCAACACCGTGATCGCCGGCTGGCATGGCCGCCGCAAGCGCGGCATCGGTGAAAATTTCTGGCAGTTCCGGCCCTATGTCGAGGGAGATTCCTCGCGCATCGACTGGCGCCGCTCGGCCCGCGACGACCACACCTATGTGCGCGACCGCGAATGGGAAGCCGCCCATACGGTCTGGCTGTGGGCCGACCCCTCGCCGTCGATGCTCTACAAATCGACCGGCGCCAGCGTTTCCAAGCAATCGCGCGCACTGGTGCTGGCGCTGGCCATGGCCGAACTGTTGTCGCGCAGCGGCGAGCGCATCGCCTGGCCGGGCCTCACCGACCCGTTCACCGCCCGCAACGGCGCCGAACGCATCGCCGCCCAGTTGATGCATGCGGGCGATTTGCCGGCAAAACCCGACCTGTCCGACATCAGGCGCTTCTGCGACATCGTCATCGTCAGCGACTTCCTCGATCCGGTCGAAGAGACGATGGCCTGGCTCGACGTGCTGGCCCGCCACGGCGTGCGCGCGCACCTGATCGAGGTCGCGGACCCGGCCGAGGAGACCTTCCCCTATGCCGGCCGAACCGAGTTCACCGATCCCGAGACCGGCGACAAGCTGACCGCCGGCCGCGCCGAAATGCTGGGTGATGAGTATCGCCTGCTCTACGCCGCCCGCCGCCATGAACTGACGGCCTGGTGCAAACGGCTTGGCTGGAGCTTTACCGTCAACCACACCGATCGGCTCGCCTCCGACGCGCTGGTGCGGCTGCACATGGCAATGACCGCTGACGGCCCCTCGGCCAGGCCGACCGCCTTTGGCGGTCGTGCCGGCACGATCGCCGGTGGCGATCGGCCAGGAAAGGCTGGCGCATGAGTTGGCTGCCGCTTTCCTTTGGCGCCCCCATGGTGCTTTGGGGCCTGCTGGCACTGCCGGTGATCTGGTGGCTGCTCAGGCTGACGCCGCCCAAGCCGCAGACCGAAATCTTCCCGCCGCTGAAGATCCTGGCGCGCGTGCTGAAGCGCGAGGAGACGCCGCAGCAGAGCCCGTGGTGGCTGACGCTGCTCAGGCTCTTGATGGCGGCCCTCATCGTCGCGGCATTGGCCGACCCGGTCTTCAACCCACGCGAAAAGCTGCCGGCCGAGGGAGCCGCCCTTGCCCTGGTCATCGACAATGACTGGGCAAGTGCCGCAGACTGGGGCAAACGCGTCGCCACCGCCGAGCGGCTGATCAACGATGCCGGCTCCAACGGCGTGCCGATCGTCATCGCCTTCACTGCCGAAAAGGCCAATGCCGAGATCGGCCCGTTCGATGCCGCCACCGCGCTTGACCGGCTGCGCGCCGCCAAGCCGCGGCCGATCCCGACCGACCGGCCCGCCGTCTATGCCCGCGTCGCCGGCGTGCTGGAGACCTTGCCCGGGGCCAGTGTCGCCGTGCTTGCCGACGGCCTGGCGGCAAAAGGCGATGAGGCCGCCTTCAACACGCTTTTGTCGAAAAATGCCGCGCGTGTCGTCTGGGCAACCGCAGACAGGCTGTCGCTGACCGGCCTGACCGCCGCCGACAACCAGGTCGACGGCTTTGCACTGACCGCCATCCGCGCGCCGGGCGACCCTGCCCCTGCTCAGGTCACCGCCGGCGCCTTCGATGACAAGGGCCGCCGCATCGCCGATGCGACGCTGACCTTTTCGCCTGGCGAAACCACCGCCACCGGCACCATGGCGGTGCCGTTCGAGCTGCGCAACGACTTCGCTTCCATCGCGCTCGACGGCGAGCGGCAGGCTGGTGCGGTCCGCGTCCTCGACGAAAGCTCCAAGCGGCGGCGCGTCGGTCTATTGTCGCAGGCCGAGGCCGACCAGGCACAGCCGCTTTTGTCGCCGCTCTACTACATCAGGCGGGCGCTGCAGCCCTTCGCCGATCTGGTCGAACCCTCCAGCGCCGATCTTGCCGACGCCATCCCGCAGATCCTCGACCAGAAGCCCGCGATGATCGTCATGGCCGATATCGGCACCATTCCCGGACAGGTCCGGCAGAGACTTGTCGATTGGGTCGACAATGGCGGCACGCTGGTGCGTTTCGCCGGTTCGCGGCTGGCCACGGCGGGCGATGACGACGATTTGCTGCCGGTCCGCCTGCGCACCGGCGAGCGTTCGCTCGGCGGCGCGCTGTCATGGACGTCGCCGCAGCCTGTCACCGAATTCCCTAAGGCCGGCCCGTTCGCCGATCTGGCGCCGCCGACCGAGGTCACCGTCACCAGGCAGGTGCTGGCCGAGCCGACACCCGATATCGTCGAGCGCACCTGGGCGGCCCTTGCCGACGGCACGCCGCTGGTCACCGGACTGAAGAAAGGCAAGGGCACGCTGGTGCTGTTCCACGTCACCCCCGAGGCAACATGGTCGAACCTGCCGATCTCTGGCAGCTTCGTCGAGATGCTGCGCCGCATCGTGCAGCTGTCGCGCAACCAGGGCGCGGCCATCGCCAATGCCGAAGCCGCCGCGGCGTCGCTGGCGCCCTATCGCATGATTGCAGCCGACGGCTCGCTGGTGCCGCCGACGCCGGATGCACGGCCGCTTGTACCGGGCGCTGGCGCGCTGCCGGTGACTTTTGAAAACCCGCCCGGTCTCTATGGTTCCGAGACGGGTGTATTTGCCCATAATTTGCTTGAAGCCGACAGCACGCTGGCCCCGCTGGCGCGCCCGCAAATCACTGTTCCCGTCACCTCGATCCAGTATGCCTTTGACGAATCGCGCAATTTGAAGGGTGCGCTGGTGGCGGCCGCCCTGGTGCTGATGCTGCTCGACACGCTGGCGGTATTCTGGATCGGCGGCCTGTTTTCACGCCGGCCGCGCCGCGCCGGTGCCGTGGCAACCACCGCCGCGGTCCTTATTGCGCTGGGTAGCCTGTTCGGTCATGCCGACCGTGCCCGCGCCGACGACGCCAAGCCGGGAGACGAGGTGGCCATCGAGGCGATTTCGAAGACCCGCATCGCTTATGTGCTGACCGGCGTGCCGGGTGACGATTCGATCAGCCGCGCCGGGCTTGAGGGCCTGACCCGCTTCCTGGTCGAGAAGACGGCGCTGGAACCGGGCGAGCCGGCCGGCGTCGACATTTCGAGGGACGAGTTGTCGTTTTACCCGCTGATCTACTGGCCGATCGATCCGGCCGCACCGATGCCCAGCCAGGCAGCGATCGCCCGCGTCGACGCCTATATGCAGCAAGGCGGCACGGTGCTGTTCGACACCCGCGACCAATTCGCCAACGGCATCGGCGCCGATTCAACCAGCCCGGCGACGGAGCGGCTGCGCGACATCCTCGGCAACCTCAACGTGCCGCCGCTGGAACCGGTACCGTCCGACCACGTGCTGACCAAATCCTTCTTCATCCTGCCCGAATTCCCCGGCCGCTTCGCCGGCAGCCCGCTCTGGGTCGAGGCCTCGCTCGACGCCAGCAACGCCGAGAACCGGCCGGTGCGTACCGGCGATGGCGTCTCGCCGATCATGATCACCGCCAATGATTTCGCTGGCGCTTGGGCGGTCGACGAGAACGGCGATGCGCTGCTGCCAACCGTGCCGGCAGACCCGATGCAGCGCATCTACGCGCTGCGCGCCGGCGTCAACATCATGATGTACATGCTGACCGGCAACTACAAATCCGACCAGGTGCACGTGCCCATACTGCTCGAACGGCTGGGGCAGTAGAATGAGTTTGTTTGATGCCCTCCGGTCGCGGATAAACCCTCCCCACAAACGGGAGGGTAAGGAATGAATTGGTCGATCTCCTTCGAACCGCTGATCTCCTGGCCACTGCTGACCTTGGCGCTGGTGCCGCTGGCGCTGCTTGCGCTGGTCGGCCTGTGGTTTCGCCAGCGCGGTTCGGTCTTCCGCTTCATCGCCCTTCTGGCGCTCGCCGCCGCTTTGTTCAACCCGGTGTTCCTCAACGAGGAGCGCGAGCCGCTGAAAAGCGTTGTCGCCCTCGTCGTCGACCGCAGCCAAAGCCAGGATATCGGCGACCGCACCAAGCAGACCGACGAGGCGTTGGCCGGGCTGCAGCAGCGGCTTGGCCGCTTCAAGCAGTTCGACGTGCGCGTCGTCGAGGCCGGCAAATCCCAGGCCGCCGAGGAACGCACCGAGACACGGCTGTTCGGCGCGCTTGAAGGCGCCTTCCGCGACGTGCCGCCGTCACGGATCGGCGGCGCCATCATGATCACAGATGGCGAGGTCCATGACGCCCCCCCGGGAGCGCCCGATTTCAACGCTCCGCTGCATGCGCTGATAACCGGCAACGATCACGAGAAGGATCGCCGCATACGTTTTGAGAACGCCCCGCGCTTCGGCCTTGTCGGCAAGCCGCTCGACATGACCTACCGCGTCATCTCGACCGAAAACGAGACCGGCCCGGTCGATGTGCGCGTTTCGGTCAATGGCGAACAGGTCGCGGTCGAGCACGCCACTGTCGGCCAGGCGATGCCGTTGCAGGTCACCATTCCGGGCGCCGGCCGCAACATTGTCGAACTCGCCATCGATCGCGAGCCGGGCGAACTGACCGACACCAACAACCGCGCCATCGCGCTCATCGACGGCATTCGCGAGAACTTGCGCGTGCTGCTCGTCTCCGGCGAGCCGCATGCCGGCGAACGCACCTGGCGCAACCTGCTGAAATCCGACGCCTCGGTCGATCTCGTCCATTTCACCATCCTGCGGCCGCCGGAAAAGCAGGACGGCACGCCGATCAACGAATTGTCGCTGATCGCCTTCCCGACCCGCGAACTGTTCGTCGAGAAGATCAAGGATTTCGACCTCATCATTTTCGACCGCTACCAGCACCGCGACGTGCTGCCGATCCTCTATTACGACTACATCTCCGAATATGTCGAAAAGGGCGGCGCGCTGCTGATCGCGGCCGGCCCCGAATATGCCGGCGAAAGCTCGATCGCGCGTACGCCGCTGATGTCCGCCCTGCCGGCGATGCCGACCGGCGAGGTGGTCGACAAGGCCTTCTATCCGCGCCTCACCGAACTCGGCCAGCGCCACCCGGTGACGCGTGGGCTGGATGGCTCTGCCACCGAGCCGCCGCACTGGAGCCGCTGGTTCCGCACCATCGGCGTGCAGAATCCCGAAGGCGCAGTGGTGATGAAGGGCGCCGACAACCGGCCGCTGCTGTTGCTCGACCGTAAGGGCGAAGGCCGCGTCGGCATGCTGCTGTCCGATCAGGGCTGGCTGTGGGCGCGCGGCTTCGAGGGCGGCGGCCCGCATGTCCAGCTCTACCGGCGCATCGCCCACTGGCTGATGAAGGAGCCTGAGCTCGAGGAAGAGCGGCTGACCGCCGACGGCCGCGGCATGGTGCTGGAAATCCGCCGCCAGACGATGGCCGACGATCCCGGCCCCGCGCAGATCATCACCCCATCCGGCAAGACCTTGACCGTCAAGCTCGAGAAATCCGAGCCCGGCGTCTTCCTCGGCAGCGTCGAGACCAGCGAGATCGGCCTCTATCAGGTCGCCAATGGCGACCTCACCGCGCTCGCCCATGTCGGGCCGGTCAACGCCCCGGAATTCGCCGACGTCATTTCCACCGAAAGCCGGCTGAAGGCGCCGGCTGAAGCCACCGGCGGCAGCGTGCGCCGGCTGGCGTCGTCCACAGCCCTTGGCAGCGACGTGACGCTACCCTCCATCGTGCCTGTGCGCTCGGCTGGTGCCGCGTCCGGCAACGACTGGATCGGACTGCGCACCACGGACGACAGCGTGCTCAAGGCCGTCTCGCGCGTGCCGCTGTTCGGCGGCTTCCTCGGCCTCGGCCTGCTGCTTCTGGCAATGGGTTCGATGTGGTACCGCGAAGGACGGTAGAGCTACTCCTCCGGCTCCGTCGTGAACATCAGCGGATAGCCCTTGGCCTTGCCGGCATCGGTGGCGCGCGTCGCCTTGGTCTCGGCGACATCCCTGGTGAACACGGCGACGACGCAGACGCCGCGACGATGCGCGGTGATCATCACCCGATGCGCCTGGTCTTCGCTGAGTTTGAACTCACCCTTCAGCACCGTCACGACGAATTCGCGCGGCGTGAAATCGTCATTGATGAGGATGACCTTGTAGAGCTTTGGCCGCTCGACCTGCGGCTTGACCTGGACGCGCGGTTTTGTGGTGATTTCAGGCATTGGAACCGACAGTTAGAGCAATTCCAGGAAAAGTGTAAAACGGTTTTCCGCCCGGAATTGCGTCAAGACAAAGGATCAGAACGGTTCGCCGTTTCCACGAAACGGTGAATTGCTCTGGCGTAGCAACCCTGCCGCCATTCTGGCACCAGCGAAAGCGGTCGTCCATTTTGGTCGACGCGCGAAAACCAGTGTCCGCCGACGCGGCCATTCACAATCATGTGGGAAAGTGTCGGTTGCCGTTCAACGGCCCTGGCGGCCGAACATGCGACGGCTGGGAATCTGCCGCGCGGTCGTGGCGGGCAGGATATCGGGGTGAAAGCGGTTTCCACCCGCATCCGCCCGGCGTTCCAGCCAGACCGTGATCGGCCACGCGGCGACGCAGATCAACGTCGCGCCTGTCAGCACGATCAGCAGCCAGGTCTGTGCCGGCGTGATGTAGTCCCAGTTGGTGGAAATCGCCGGCGCGAACAGCGAAGGCTCGGTGCGTCCGGTGGCCGGATCGGGCACCGGGCTGGCGGTGAACAGGATCAACACCCTGGCGACGCCGGTGGCAACCAGGCCGCCGATCACCATCGAGCGCAAAATGGACGAAAGCCGCTTCTTCATGCGGATTGTCCTACACGGCCGGCGTTGCAAACGGGTTAAGTGTCAGTCGATGCGTAAACTGCCGGTGCCAGACTTCGTCAGGGCTTCAGCGCTTCGGACAGGGAGAAGGCCGCTCCAGCCGAAACCAGCTGGAGCGTCCTTGGCCAACAGGCCGGCATTTTGTGCCGGACCTGATTACGTCTTTGGGGCGTCCTTCTTGACGGCCTTCTCAGCAGCCTTCTTGTGCTTCTTGACGGTCTTCTTGACGACCTTCTTCGGAGCAGCCTTGGCCGGAGCAGTCGCCGGAGCGGTGGTCGTCGAAGCAGCCGGAGCAGCGGTCGTGGTGGCGGCGGCGTTGCCGAGAGCCGGCATCGCGAAAGCCAGAGCGACGGCGAGACCGGTGGCGGAGAGGATGGACTTTTTCATGGCTTCGTTTCCTTTTTATGCGGGTCAAGTTTCTGAGTGTTACTGAACCGGGTCGTTCGGCGTCACTCCAAGCAGCTTCAAAGCATTGGCGAGCATCCGGATGCCCTGCGCCTGTTTCTTGGCGGCGCAGTACCGGTTGCCCTTTCTCTGAAGTGCCTTTGCCGCGGTGACCTGCGTTGCCGTGGCGTGGGTTTCGAGGGCTTCATCAAATTGGTGGCTGAGATTGGCGCACCGTTCGCTCCGGGTTGTGAGCGTCACCTTTGCGTCCGATTGTCCGACAGCGGCAGTGACCAGGCAGAAGCCCAGCAACGCACCCAACAAACTGATCGACAACCTTGGCATCGGTTTATCCGTAAACCCGGAGACTAGCGTCGCAGCCGATGACCTGACCGCCACGCGACCAGTTATGCCCTTGAAATTTTTCAGGAGTTTTTCTGAACTGTAGAATTTTGTTTCTGGATTGTGTCTGAGAAAGCCGGTGTGAACCCATCATAGCCACTGGCCAACATATGGCCTGAATTCTATCGTGTGGGTTGTGACAGAAGGGCTTGGCAATCAAAGACAGAAGGGCTTGGCAACAATGACAGGGCTGCTGTGAAATCCGACGCACACATACTGATCGTCGACGACGACAAGGGCATCCGCGACCTGCTGCAGGAATTCTTCCAGAAGCGGGGCCTGCACACCTCGGTTGCCGCCGACGGCATTGAGATGGAGACCATCCTGCGGCGCGTCCAGGTGGACCTCATCGTCCTTGACGTGATGCTGCCCGGCAAGAGCGGGCTGGAGCTGTGCCGCGACCTGCGCGCCCAGTATTCGACGCCGATCATCATGCTGACCGCCGTCACCGAGACGACCGACCGCGTCGTCGGCCTGGAAATGGGCGCCGATGACTATGTGCCCAAACCCTTCGACCCGCGCGAGCTTTTGGCGCGTATCCGCGCCGTGCTCAGGCGCAATGGCGCCGCCGAGCCCAAGCGCGCCGCCACCAAGCAGATCTACCGCTTCGCCGGCTGGACGATGGATTGTGCTCGGCGCCGGCTGATCGCACCCGACGATGTCAGGGTCGAACTGACCATGGCCGAATTCAACCTGCTGCAGACCTTCGTCAAGAGCGCGCAGCGCGTGCTGACCCGCGACCAGCTCATCGAACTGTCCGGCGGCGACAGCGACTATTCCTTCGACCGCAGCATCGACATCCTGGTCAGCCGGTTGCGACGCAAGATGGAGGACGACCCGAAGACGCCCAAGCTGATCCTGACCGTACGCAGCGGCGGCTACCAGTTCCTGCCCGAGACGACCTCCGAATGAGGCGTTTCCTGCCGCAGACCTTGCCTGTCTGGGTGCTGCTGATCGTCATTGCCGGCCTGCTGATCAGCCAGGTCGCGACCCTCTACATCGTGTCGCGCGACCGCGCGGCGGCCAACGACGTCGTCGACCTCTACCGGCTCAACGACCGTGCCTTCTCGCTGGTGCAGCTCATGCATGACGCCAGTCCGGACGAGCGCAAGGCGATGGCGACCGGCCTGTTCAATTCCACCTACGCGCTCACCGTTTCGGACACGCCGGCGGTCACTTCGTCGATCGCCGGTGACGACGAACTGGCCGAACTCGAAGATATCCTCGTCGGCAGGCTGTCGAAATTCGGCATCACCGATCCACGCGTACGCAGCGATCCGGC
>NZ_RZTT01000157.1 GCF_003996995.1 Mesorhizobium sp. M7A.T.Ca.US.000.02.2.1
GTGCTTGCCCAGATGCTGCGCGGCCGCATCGACCGCATGCTGTCGCCGTCGCTCGGGCCGCTGGCAATTCTTGCGGCGTCGTTTCGCGGGGCTGCCGAGAAGCTGCTGCCGAAAGGCAATGCCCGCCGCCGCTTCTGGAATGATTTCTTCTCTGGCGCTCCTGCGCGCGCGGCCGAAGCCGGCCAGCTTTCGCAGGCGCATGACGCTGCCGTCGATCTTCTGCTGTCGGACACGCCCGCTTGCGGTCACATCGCGCTGGTTGGCGCCGGTCCGGGCGCCGAGGATCTTTTGACCTTGCGGGCCCATCGTCTGCTGATGGAAGCCGATGTCATCGTCCATGACGCGCTGGTGCCCGAGGCGGTCGTTGCCATGGGTCGCCGCGATGCCGAGCGCCTGCCGGTCGGAAAGCGTAAGGGCTGCCACACCAAGAGCCAGGCTGAGATCAATGCGCTGCTGGTCGAGCTTGGCCGTGAAGGCAAGCGTGTCGTGCGGCTGAAGTCAGGCGATCCGCTGGTGTTCGGCCGGGCCGGCGAAGAGATGGCGGCACTTCGTGATGCCGGCATCGCCTATGAGGTGGTTCCGGGTGTCACCGCGGCCTTTGCTGCCGCCGCCGATTTCGAACTGCCGCTGACCTTGCGCGGTGTCTCCTCGTCGATGGTGTTCACCACCGGCCACGACCTCAAGGGCAATTCGCTGCCCGACTGGGCCAAGCTCGCCATTTCCGGCGCCACCGTCGCCGTTTATATGGGCCGCTCGGTGGCCGCCGAGGTTGCCGGACGGCTGATCGAGGCCGGTCTGTCGCCGGACACTGCGGTGGCCGTGGTCGAGAATGCCAGCCTCGCCAACCGGCGTCGCTTCCACGGCACGCTTGCCGACCTGCCGTCGCTGGAAGTGCGCGCCGATCTTTCCGGCCCGGTCATGACCATCATCGGCGATGCGGTCGCCGGCGCCAATTTTGAGCGATCCGAGCCGCTGGCGGCACACAGGCATGAAGGTGCGTCCAGTTCGATCGCCGAAGGAGTTCAGCAATGAAGATACTGACCGCCAACCGCCTCACCGACGGCATTGCCGTCTGGTACGCCGACGGCGGCTGGGCCGAGACGGTGGACCATGCTGACCTCGCCCACGACAAGGCAGCCGAGAACAGGCTCGAGGCGATCGGCGCCAAGGCCTATGCCGCCAACGAAGTGGTCGACGTCAATTTGATCGACGCTGAAGTCGTCAACGGTGTCGTCCAACCGGTGCGGCTGCGCGAGAAGATCCGCGCCGCCGGCCCGACCATCCGCAACGATCTCGGCAAGCAGGCTGCGCGGGCAGCATAACCAAGACACCAGGCATGGGCGGACGCGCCCTGAAAGACCAAGCATGTACCGTTACGATGAGTTCGACCACGATTTTGTCCAGGCCCGCGTCGCCGAGTTCAGCGACCAGGTGCAGCGTCGTCTTGCCGGCGAGATCACCGAGGACCAGTTCCGGCCATTGAGGCTGATGAACGGCGTCTATCTTCAACTGCATGCCTACATGCTGCGCATCGCGGTGCCTTACGGCACGCTGAACGGCAAGCAGTTGCGCATGCTTGGTCACATCGCCCGCAAATACGACAAGGGCTACGGCCATTTCACCACCCGCCAGAACATCCAGTTCAACTGGCCGGCGCTGTCGGACATTCCGGCGATCCTGGCGGATCTCGCGAGCGTTGAGATGCATGCCATCCAGACCAGCGGCAATTGCATCCGCAACGTCACCGCAGACCACTTCGCCGGCGTTGCCGCCGACGAAGTCGCCGATCCGCGTCCCTACGCGGAAATCCTGCGCCAATGGTCGTCGGTGCATCCGGAATTCTCGTTCCTGCCGCGCAAGTTCAAGATCGCGGTGACGGGTGCCGAGCGCGACCGCGCCGCCATTCAGACCCACGACATCGGCCTGCACCTGAAGAAGAACGCCGCCGGCGAACTCGGTTTCGCCGTCTATATCGGCGGCGGCCAGGGCCGCACGCCGATGGTTGCCCGCAAGATCCGCGATTTCCTGCCGGAAGCCGACCTTCTGTCCTACTGCACGGCGATCCTGCGCGTTTACAACCTCTATGGCCGCCGCGACAACAAGTACAAGGCGCGCATCAAGATCCTCGTCCATGAGACCGGCGTCGAGGAGATCACCCGCCAGGTCGAGGCCGAGTGGCAGGAGTTGAAGGACGCCGAGCTGAAGCTGCCGGAAGCCGACATCCGCGCCATCGAGGCCTATTTCGCGCCACCGGTGCTCGCTGGGCGGCCGGAAGGCGACCAGGCGGTCAAGCTGGCGCGGCTCGATTCCAAGGGGTTCTCGGAGTGGCTCGACCAGAATGTCGTGACGCACCGCCATCCCGACTATGCGGCGGTGACGATCTCGCTGAAGGGCATCGGCGAGGTGCCCGGCGACGCCTCGGACAGCCAGATGGAAGCAATCGCCGACATCGCCGAGAAATATGGCTTTGACGAGCTGCGTGTCAGCCATGAGCAGAACCTGATCCTGCCGCATGTGGCCCGCGCCGACCTCAAGGCGGTCTATGATGCGCTGGTCGGCATCGGCCTGGCGACGGCCAATTCCAATTTGATATCGGACATCATCGCTTGCCCGGGCCTCGACTACTGTGCGCTGGCCACGGCGCGCTCGATCCCGATCGCGCAGGAAATCTCGCGCCGCTTCGCCTCGCTTGAGCGGCAGCGCGAGATCGGCGAACTGAAGCTGAAGATCTCCGGCTGCATCAACGCCTGCGGTCATCACCATGTCGGCCATATCGGCATCCTCGGGGTCGAGAAGAAGGGCTCTGAGCTCTATCAGGTGACGCTGGGTGGCTCGGCCGACGAAAACACCTCGGTCGGCGAGATCATCGGCCGCGGCTTCTCGTCGGAAGAGATCACCGACGCCATCGAGCAGATCGTCGAGACCTATCTCGGCCTCCGGCTCGACCCACAAGAGAAATTCATCGACGCCTACCGCCGAGTCGGTCCCGCGCCGTTCAAGGAGGCGCTCTATGCTGGCGAAGCCAAGGCCGCTTGACCGTATTGGAGACGTCGATGACGGTATCGCCGCCAAAGCGGCGGGGCTCGATGCGCTCTATGGTCATCTGAAGCCGATCGAGATCATCGAACGCTCGGCCCGCGAACTGTTCCTCGACGAGATCGCGGCGGTGTCGTCGTTCGGCGCGGATTCGGCTGTGCTGCTGCACATGATCGCCAAGATCGACCGGACGCTGCCGGTCATTTTCCTCGACACCGGCAAGCATTTCGAGGAGACGCTCGGCTATCGCGACGCGCTCGCCGCCGATTTCGGGCTGACCAACATAAGGGTGATCAAACCCGAGGAAGCAGCACTCGAACGGATCGATCCGACGGGCAATCTGCATCAGAGCAACACCGACGCCTGCTGCGACGTGCGCAAGGTGGAGCCGCTGGCGCGCGGTGTCGCGCCATTTCGTGCCTGGCTCACCGGCCGCAAGCGTTTTCAGGCCGCGACGCGGGCGGCGCTGCCGGTGTTCGAGGCGGTCGGTCCGCGCATCCGCATCAATCCGCTGGCGCATTGGACGACATCGGACCAGGCGGACTACATGCGCGCCCATGCGCTGCGCGAAAATCCGCTGGTCGCCTATGGCTATCTGTCGATCGGCTGCTTCCCGTGCACGCAGCCGGTGCAGCCGGGCGAGGACGCGCGCAGCGGCCGCTGGGCCGGTCACGCCAAGACCGAGTGCGGCATTCACCTGTCGGGGCTGGAGAAGTCGCTGACCGACGCATCCCTTTAGGATGTGCTGATATTCAGGTGAGGCTGGCCTGAAAACGGCAGCTTCCTGCGCTTCCGGTGCTCACGTACTTCAAGTACGCTCCGCTCCGGTTCTCGGAAGCTGCCATTTTCGACTCAGCCTGACCTGAATCTCAACACATCCTTGGTTCGTTTGACTATTTAGGAACTTTTTGATGACTGAACCGACGACACCGGAGACCCGACTCTGGACCCCTGCGGGTTTTCACGAGGATGAGTGGACGCATGCCGAAAGCGCCGATGCGCTGTCCGGCAACGGCCGCTTCATCCTGCCGTTGCAAGTCTTCCTCGATCTGGATCCGGAGGTGCGCCGCTCGGCCAAGGAACGGCTCGGCGTCCTGCTGCAGCCGGGTGATCAGCTCGAGAAGATTGCCGACCTGCTCGACCAGCTGTCGCTGGTGGCGTTGGCCTTCCCGGCCTTCAGCGACGGCCGCTCCTTCTCCAAGGGAGAACTGCTGCGCGGCCGCTACCATTTCGAAGGTGCCGTTCGCGCCACGGGCCAGGTGCTGGTGGACCAACTGCCGCATATGCTGCGGCTGGGCTTCGACGAGTTCGAGATTTCCAATGCGGTGCTGTTGAAGCGCCTGGAGGAGGGCCGCACCGGCGGATTGGGGCTCTACTACCAGCCAGCCGCCGTGCCGGAACCAAAAGGCCCGAAATACTCCTGGCGACGCGTTCGCAGCAGCTGACGTTGCGGTAATTCCGCGCATCTTTACATCAGTCGTGTTCAGGCCTTCTCTTGGTCATCCGGATGGAAAATCCGTTGAACGATCGGGGAGGGGTCTTCATGCGTTACGACTATGTCATAGCCGGCGGTGGGTCCGCCGGCTGTGCGCTTGCCGCGCGGCTTTCGGAAGATCCATCGAAAACGGTCTGCCTGATCGAAGCTGGCGGCGAGGGCAGGGATATGCTGATCCGCGCTCCGGCTGGCATTATCGGCATGCTTTCCGGCCGGCCCAGGATCAACAACTGGGCCTTCGAAACCGTGCCGCAGCAAGGTCTTGGCGGCCGCAAGGGCTACCAGCCGCGCGGCAAGGCGCTGGGCGGCTCCAGCGCCATCAATGCAATGCTCTATGTCAGGGGCCATCGCAGCGACTATGACGAATGGGCAAATCTGGGCTGCGAGGGCTGGTCGTGGGATGAGGTTCTGCCCTATTTCCGGCGCGCCGAAGGCAATGAGCGCGGCACTGATGCCTTGCATGGCGGGGACGGCCCGCTGAAAGTGTCGAACCAGCGCTCGCCGAGGCCGATCGCCAAGGCCTTCATAGAGGCTTGTGCCGAAAACCAGATTCGCGCCTCGGACGATTTCAACGGACCGGAACAAGAGGGCGCCGGCTATTTCCAGGTGACCCAGTTTGCCGGTGGCGCCCGTAATGGCGAGCGCTGTTCGACTGCCGCCGCCTATCTCCATCCGGTGATGCAGCGGACCAATCTGACCGTGATCACGCGGGCGCACGCCACAGGCATTGTCCTTGCCGGCAAGCGCGCCACCGGTATCCGCTACCGGACGCGCAAAGGCGAGGCCGTGGCACAGGCGTCGCGCGAGGTGATCCTCTGTGGCGGTGCCTTCGGTTCGCCGCAGCTTCTGTTGCTGTCGGGTATCGGCCCGGCGGCCGAACTTGCCGTGCATGGCGTTCCCGTCGTCCACGAATTGCCGGGCGTCGGCAAGAACCTGCAGGACCACCTCGATTTTATCGTCGGCTGGAGATCGAAGGACACCGATATGCTCGGTATGAGCCCGCGCGGCGCGTGGGGTTTCCTCAGGCATATCGCGCAGTGGCGGCGGGATGGAACCGGGCTGATCGCCTCGCCGTCGGCCGAGAGCGGCGCTTTCGTCAAATCCGACCCGGCGCTTGAGCGCCCTGACCTGCAGCTGCAATTCGTCATCGGGCTCGTCGAAAACCATGCGCGCACGCTGCACTACGGTTTCGGCTTCTCCTGTCATGTCTGCATATTGCGGCCGCACTCGCGTGGCGAGGTTGGGCTGGCCAGCGCCGATCCACTTGCCGCGCCACGCATCGATCCGCGCTTTCTCGGCGACCAGCGCGATGCGGAACTGCTGCTGAAAGGCGTGAGGATCACCCGGCAGGTGCTGGCTTCGCCGGCGCTGACGCGCTACCGGCACAAGGAAATGCACATCGCCGGCGAGCCGAGCGATGCCGATCTGATGACCCATATCCGTACCCGCGCCGACACGGTCTATCACCCGGTCGGCTCCTGTCGGATGGGGGTCGACGAGATGGCGGTGGTCGATCCGCAACTCAAGGTGCGCGGGCTTGAAGCCTTGCGTGTCGTGGACGCCTCGGTGATGCCGACACTAATTGGTGGCAACACCAATGCCCCAACCATCATGATCGCCGAAAAGGCCGCCGACATGATCAGGGCTGCCTGATCGGAGCTCCAGGCCGCGGCGCCCATGGCGCGGCGGTCCTTTTGTTATGACGCAATTGCCCAGGGAAAACGCTACGCGTTTTCCCTGGAAAACCGTTCCACACTTCTCCTGGAATTGCTTAAGCCGCCGCCCGTGCCTCGCGGAACGACACCAGCTTGCGGCGGTTTTCGTCCCACAATGCCAGTTTGACGCAGCGCAGGCTTTCGAGCAGCGTAACCCGGCCTATGTCGCGCAACTCGGGATAATCCCGCAGCACTTCCTGCAACCGGTAGCACGGCACCTTGGCCGAGAGGTGATGGACGTGATGGACACCGATGTTGCCGGTGAGCCAGTTCAGCACCGGCGGAAGGTCGTAATACGACGATCCGTGCAAGGCGGCGTGCTGGAATTCCCAGTCGGCATCCTTCGCCCATTCTGTTTCCTCGAACTGGTGCTGGACGTAGAACAGCCAGATGCCGGCCGAACCGGCGAGGATGACGATCGGCAGGTGAACCACCAGGAAAGCGCCCGGGCCGACGAACCAGATAAGGACGGCTGCTGCGACCGCGATGCCAAGGTTGGTGGTCATCGACGACACCCAAGGGGTCAGGCCGCCGCGCATCATGCCGACGGGTAGCCTCTGCTCGAAGATGAAAAGCCAGATCGGACCGAGCCCGAACATCACCAGCGGATGGCGATAGAGACGATAGGCGAGGCGGCCCCGCCACGACATCTGCCGGTATTCTGCAACGGTCAGCGTCCGGATGTCGCCCATGCCGCGTTCGTCAAGATTGCCGGCGCTGGCGTGGTGCGTCGCGTGGGCGCGCCGCCAGCAATCGTAGGGCGTCAGCGTCAGGATGCCGAGCGCGCGGCCAATCCAGTCGTCCGCGTAACGATTGGCGAAGAAGGAGCCGTGGCCGCAATCGTGCTGGATCATGAAGATGCGCACCAGAAACCCGGCCGCGGGGAGGATGAGGACCAGTCCCCACCAATGGCCATAGGCATAAGCCGCCGAGGACAGCCCCCAGAGTATGGCGAATGGAATGAGGGTGATGGCGAGCTCGACGGCGCTGCGCCGCCTGTCAGGCTTCTTGTAGCGGGCGAGAATCTTCAACCAGGCGCGCTTGCTGTTGGCGACCGCCTCAGGGGAAATCATGTTCATCAGGAAGCATAGGCGGGGTGCCTCGCCGCCGCAAGGCAACATCACGCAAAATTACTGTGCGTAATTGTCGCGTGGCTTGGCGATCGAGCCTGCCAACCCGCCAAATCGACCTGCTGATGGCTCTGAGCGTCGGTTTTCCGCTGGTCGATCGCTATTCGCGATCGAGGATAGGGCAGCCGCGCTCGGTGCCAAAAGTCACGCGCACGCGGTCGCCGCCCTGTCTGCCGCGGACTGTGATCTCCCGGCGGCCGACGGACTCTATCCTTGCGCGGCGGATGCCCATTCGGTCTGCCTTGTCGAGAGCCCGGTCTTCCGTGCAGCCTCGTTGACGGCGGTCGCGCCGATCGTCGCGACGGGGGCCTTCGCAATCGTCGTAGGCGGGGTCGCAATCTTCCATGAGCTTCAGCCGCGGGCCATGTTTGCCCAATTGCAGCTGAAGATTGTCTGCTTGTGCCGGAAAGGCCGCCAAGGTGATGGCGCCGAGGCCGACAAACGCTATCAGCGATGAGGTGATCGAAACCTTGCGCATTTACGTCCTCCATTGAACCACAACACATCTATCCTTAGATGGTTCGGCTCTCCCCGGCTATTGCCGATAGGAGGTTTGCTGCCAAGATCGATTGTTGCGTTACGGCCGGCGCCAGCCGATGTCACCGCGCTCCGCCCCATCGAGGCGGTCGAGCAGTTCTCTGAACCGATCCGGGATGTCGGCCTCGGTGCGGAAGGCCGGCAATGTGCGCAGAAAGCGGGTCACCGCCTCGGCGCCGAACTGGCGCCTGATCTCGATGGCCAGCCCCTCTGCCTTTTCGCCCATGTTGCGGGTCATCATCTCAAAATCCTGTGTCGGCTTCGAAACTCCTGCAGCAAGAGAATGGTTCCCCCATCGTGCCTGTATGGCAAGCAAAGCCCGCGGTTAAGGTAAAATTTGAATTAAAGTCGAAATGTCTTGCCTGTCATTGCCCGGCCTTGGCCGGCGGCTTCCATAGTCGCTTACCCCTTGATTTTTGGCCGCCAAACATCGATATCGGGCACAAAATCCACATCATCCGAGATTGACGGGAAACGGCGATGAGCGACCAGGCAAAAGACGAACGCGCGCCCGATGAAGTCGAGGCGACCGAGCCCGCAGCCGAGCGCACGGAAGGCGGCATCGACGGCGACTATGAAGCCCTTGTGCGGCTGCTGAAGGAAAATGAAGAGTTGAAGGACCGCGCGCTGCGCGTGGCGGCGGAGATGGAAAACCTGCGTCGCCGCACGGCGCGCGATGTGCACGATGCGCGCACCTACGCGGTCGCGAATTTCGCCCGCGACATGTTGTCGGTGTCGGACAATCTGCGCCGCGCGCTGGATGCGATTCCCGCCGAGGCCAAGGCATCGGGTGACGCCGGCTTCAAGGCGCTGATCGAAGGCGTCGACCTCACCGAGCGCGCCATGCTGTCGGCGCTGGAACGGCATGGGGTCAAGAAGCTCGCGCCTGAAGGCGAGAAGTTCGATCCCAATTTCCACCAGGCGATGTTCGAAGTGCCCAATCCGGATGTCCCGGCCAACACCGTGGTCCAGGTCGTGCAGCCGGGGTATTCGATCGGCGACCGCGTGCTGCGCCCGGCCATGGTCGGCGTCGCCAAGGGTGGTCCGAAGTTCGCCGCCGCTGAAGCACCGGTTGAGCCGGGGCCGGTGAACGAGCAGGCTGAGAAGGATGCGTAGTTAGGGGAGTAAGGGAGTAAGGGAGTAAGGGAGCGTACCAACGGTGCGGCTTTGTGATAAACATACTCTCCTATTCTCCTCTTCCCTTACTCCCCTGGTCTGCATGAATGCCATCGCGCTTCTCGACTATGCCGGTGTCGCCGTCTTCGCGGCGACCGGGGCGCTGGCGGCTTCGCGTAAGCAGCTCGACATCATCGGCTTCCTGTTCCTGGCCAGCGTCACCGGGATAGGCGGCGGCACGCTTCGCGACGTTATCCTCAACCTGCCGGTTTTCTGGGTTGCCAACTCCGGCTATGTGCTGGTCTGCGCCGCGGTTGCGGTGCTGGTCTTCTTCAGCGCGCATCGTGTCGAATCGCGCTGGAAGTGGCTGCTCTGGCTCGACGCCATCGGGCTCGCCGCCTTTTCGGTGATGGGCGCGGCCAAGGGGCTTGCGATTACCGGCTCGCCGGTCGTGTCCGTCATCACCGGCGTGCTCACCGCCACTTTCGGCGGCATTTTGCGCGATCTCCTTGCGGGCGAGCCATCGGTGCTGCTCAGGCCCGAAATCTACGTCACGGCGGCCCTTGCGGGTGCCGGCCTCTACACGCTTGGCGATCTTGCCGGACTGCCGCCGCTCGCCTCGAACCTCGCCGGCTTTGCGGCGGCGTTCCTCGTGCGCGGTGGTGCGCTCAAATTCGGCTGGTCGTTTCCGTCCTACAAGAGCCGACCCGGCAGGCGGCCGGAAGATATTTTGTGAAAGGAAGCGAATAGCGAATAGAGAGTAGCGAATAGGGGTTGAGCGAGATAGCTCCCGCTATTCGCTATTCGCCAGCGTCACGCAGCGAAGCGCTGGGCTTCGCCGCCATAATAGTTGACGTAGCGTGCGCCGATCTCCTTGACCGGCATCACGACGAACACATCGACCGTCGAGAATTCGCGATCGATGACGCAACCATCGCCGATGCGGGCACCGACGCGCAGATAGCCCTTGACCAAAGGCGGCATCGCGGCGATCGCCGCCTTGGCATTGACGGCCTCGATCGGCATCAGATCCATCGAGCAATAGCGCCCGGACACCGCGCGCACGTCCCAGGCCGAATTCGTCCGGCAGTGGTGGGCGAGGTAGGTGAGCGCCTCGGCATGCGCCGCCGGGACGGTGCCGTGAAAGGACGCGCAGCCGGTCATCACACCGATTTCGTAATGGTTGATGTAGGCCCAGATGCCTTGCCACAGCGCCTCGATGGTGCGCTTCGAGCGGTATTCCGGCAAAACGCAGGAGCGGCCGAGTTCAAGGAAACGCTGACCGGGGTGGCGGGCGATGAGCTTGGTCAGCTCGAATTCACCTTCGGAATAGAAGCCACCGGCCGTGGCCGCGATTTCTTGCCGCAGCAGCCGATATGTGCCGACGATGCGGCGATGTTCGGGACCGGAAAGCGTGGTGTCCAAAACCAGCAGATGGTCGCAGAGCGGATCGAACCGATCGGCGTCCCGGCGGTCATGGGCCTGGAACAGGTCCTTCCTGGCGCCAAGTTCGTCGTAGAACACCCGGTAGCGCACTTCCTGCGCGGCCGCGATCTCGGCCTCGTTGCGAGCGAGCCGCACTTCAAGATTGCCTATACGGCCCAGCGCAGCGCCCTTTATGACGGAATCGACGTTACGTCCGGCAAGCAAGGCGCTGCTGGCGTTCGGCCGAGTGTCACATTCCGGCATAACTGTATGCACGAGTGATTCTCCTTCGAGCCATCCCTCTTGGCACGGGGATACGGTGTAGGTGCAACAGGATTGTGACAGTACCGTGATACGACGCCGTGGGCAATACTTCGTCGGCTGGCGAATACGATCAACCGGCTACGTTTAAGTGATCGCCCGTGCCGAATGGCGGTGGAAAGCTCAGGCCGCGACGACCTGCCCCTCGACGGCATTGACCAGCGCTTCGGGGTCGAGCGGTTTGGTGACAAAGCCGCTGGCGCCATGGGCCAACACCGCATGACGGGTCTTTTCCTGGCTGTCGGCCGACAGCACCATGATCGGCACCGGCCGCACGGCACTTTCTTCCTCATGGCGGCGGATGGCGGCGATCGCGTCCAGCCCGTCCATGACCGGCATGTGCAGATCCATCAAGACCACGTCGAAGCGGTCCTTGTGCGCGGCGCCGGTGACAGCCTCGACGGCGGCCTTGCCGTTGCCGACCACCTTGACGCGATGCCCGGCCTTCAGCAGCGTGGCGCGGGCCAGCATGGCGTTGATGTCATTGTCCTCGGCGATCAGCACCGACAGGCCGCGCTGGCGGTTGCCGACGGCCCGCAGCGACGGTGCGCCGCGCTTTTCCGGCGGCGGCGGGCCGAGGCTCGGAGCATGGCTGCTCAGCAGAACACGCAGAAGTGTTCCGCCACGCACCGGCCTGGCCAGGAAGGTTGCGTAGCCGCTGGCACGGAACTCGCCAAGCATGCCGCGATCGGTCGGCGCGATCAGCGTGATCGCCTCACAGTCGGAGAAACCGCTTTGGCGCAGGCGCTTGAGCAGCCTTCCGTCGCCTTCTTCCATCGCTGCATCGACCAGGATTGCATCGCAGCCGGCGGCGAAAGGCGCGGCCTGTGCGGCAGTAGTGGCGATGTCGACCGCGCCGCCATTGGCGCGGATGGTGCGGGCGATGGCGTCGGCCTCGACGGCGTTCTTCGACAGGATCACCGCGCGTCTGCCCGAGAGAGCATTCTGGTGGCCCTGCGGCGCTTCGGTGGCCGCTGTCGCAGGGATTTCGAAGACGAATTCGGATCCCTGGCCGAGCCGGCTGGATACCGAGATCGTGCCGCCCATGGCGGCCACCAGGCGCCTGGAGATGGCAAGGCCGAGGCCGGCCCCGCCATGGGTGCGTGTCGACGTGCCGTCGGCCTGCTCGAATTCCTCGAAAATGCGCTCCAGGTCGGCGTCACGCAGGCCCGGACCGGTATCGGCGATGGTGAAGCATATGCGGTCGCTGGTTTCGGTGCGTGCGCGTGCTATGCTCACCAGCACGCCGCCGCTGTCGGTGAACTTGATGGCGTTGCCGATGAGGTTGAGAAGCACCTGCCTGACCTTGCCCGGATCGGCGGTGATCAATTGCGGCACGTCGGGTTCGACATGGCAACCCAGTCCGATATCCTTGGCGAAGGCGCGCGCTGCCAGCAATTCGATGATGTTGTCGGCGATCTCGCGCACCGACATCGGCTGCGGCTCGGGGTCGAAACGCCCGGCTTCGATCTTGGAATAGTCGAGAAGATCCTCGATCAGGGCAAGCAATGCGCTGGCCGAGGTCGAGACGGCGCCGACATAGGTCTGCTGCTCCGGCGACAGGCTGGTGTCGGCGAGCAACCTGGCCATGCCCATGATGCCGTTCAACGGGGTGCGGATTTCATGGCTGACGGTGGCGAGGAAGCGCGATTTGGCCTGGCTGGCATACTCGGCCCGTTCGCGTGCGGTGATCAGCGAGGATTCGGCGCGTTTGCGGGCGGTGATGTCGCGGGCGATGGCGCGGTGCGAAACCGCGCCGCTGTCCTTGTCGCGCACCGACAGTTCGATCCAAGAGAACCAGCGCTGCCCGCTCGGCGTGCTGA
>NZ_RZTT01000158.1 GCF_003996995.1 Mesorhizobium sp. M7A.T.Ca.US.000.02.2.1
CAAAGCGCCCTGACAATCACCCCGCCGGCTGCAGCGGGTCGCTGCCGATCTTGGACAGCAGGATCACCGCCTGCGTGCGGCTGTCGACGCCGAGCTTCTGCAGAATGGCGGAGACATGCGCCTTGATGGTAGCCTCCGATACGCCGAGTTCATAGGCGATCTGTTTGTTGAGCAGGCCCTCGGCCAGCATGCCCAGCACCCGTGTCTGCTGCGGCGTCAGAGCCTGCAGCCGCTTGATAAGGTCCGATATTTCGGGATCGCGCTCGATGCCGAGATCGACGCCGGCTGGTGCTGCGATGTCGCCGGCAAGCACCGATTGCACCGCGCTGCGGATCTCCTCCATGCTGGCCGACTTGGAGATAAAGCCGGAAGCGCCGAGATCGAGCGCCCGCCTGATGGTCGCCGGATCGTCATGCGCCGACACCACGACCAGCGGCACCGCCGGATGGATGCCACGCAGCGAGACCAGGCCGGACAGGCCGCTGGCGCCCGGCATCGACAGGTCGAGCAGCACCAGATCGACGTCCTCGTTGGCCACGACCAGCGCCTTGGCGCTCTCGAAATCGCCGGCTTCATGGATGGCGGCGACGTTGCCGATGCCGGCGAGCGCTTCGCGCAGCGCACCGCGAAACAGCGGGTGATCGTCGGCGATGACAAAAGAATAGCCTGCCGGCAAATGTCCCTCCCCAAATCCCCGATGATTTTTGGCTTTTCGGGTTCAATTGGACGATTATGAGGGGCTGCGCGCTGTTTTCAAGCGGCAAAGCCAGCGCGCCGCCTCCCCTGGTTGAAGCGCTCAGGTCTTCTGAGCGCCGTCGTCCTTGTCCATATCCTTGACGATGCCCATGAAGCCGCGCAGGAAGCGCTCCATGTAGCTCATGGTCTTGTTGAAATCCTCCTCGCTCGGCAGTTTCGATTCGAGGCGGGCGGAGAGCGAATTCTCGAGCTTGGTGACGCGCTCTTCCATCGCCTTCATCGAGGTTTGCAGGCGGTCGACCTCGTCCTGGAAAGCAGCGCGTTCGTCGGCCGCCATCTTGCAGACGAGCTGGCCCGAACGTTCCTCGCAGATCGACATGGCGCCGGTCTGCGTATCGATACGGACAAAGCCGCTATCGGACTTTTCCAGGCGGTAGCGGTCGGTCTCTTCCGAATAAGCTGAAGCCGCGACCAGCGAAACGAGCGCGGCGGGGATCAAGATGTGCTGCAGACGCATGTTGTCCTCCATGGCCAAGGCCTCAGATATCGCATGTTTGCGCCGGAAATGGGGAAGACCCTTGGCGTGGCCTTTCCCGAATGGCTGGTTCGGAATCTTTTTGACGCAATTCCCGACGGAAAACCGTTTCACACTTTTCCTGGAACTGCTCTATAGCGCAACCATGTCTCAGATTATCTACAAGATAACCCCGCAAGCGCCTTGGCGCGAGGCCGAAACGCATGGACGCTTCACCGGCGCGCCGATCGATGTCGCCGATGGCTTCATCCATTTCTCAACGGCAGCACAGGTCAGGGAAACGGCGGCAAAGCACTTTGCCGGCCGGACGGACCTTCTGCTGGTCGCCATCGACGGCGCCGGCCTGGGTGCTGCGCTGAGATACGAGGTCTCGCGCGGCGGCGCGCTGTTTCCGCATCTTTATGGCCCGCTGGACCTCAAGGCCGTGCTGTGGGTCCGGCCGCTGCCGCTTGGCGCCGATGGTGTGCACCAGTTCCCGGCGCTGGAGGGGCAATGAGCGTGCTCGACCGGCTCGGCCAGAAGCTGCTGTTCGCCTTCGATCCGGAAACCGCGCATGGCATGTCGATTGCGGCGCTGCGATGCGGCCTGCCGGTCGGTGCGCGGACGACGCTCGACCCGCGGCTGAAGGTCAGCGTCTGCGGCCTCGATTTCCCCAATCCGATCGGCATGGCGGCCGGCTATGACAAGAACGCCGAGGTTCCGGACGCGTTGCTTGGCCTGGGCTTCGGTTTCGCCGAGGTCGGTACCATCACGCCGTTGCCGCAGGCCGGCAATCCGAAGCCGCGTATCTTCCGGCTGACTGCCGACGATGCGGTGATCAACCGATTGGGCTTCAACAATGAAGGCCATGCAGCGGCCGAAAAGCGCCTTGCCGCACGCAAGGGGCGCTCCGGCATCGTCGGTGTCAACATCGGAGCCAACAAGGACAGCAGCGACCGCATCGGCGACTATGAGCGCGGTGTCGCCCGATTTGCGCAGTACGCCAGCTATCTCACCGTCAACATCTCCTCGCCCAACACGCCGGGCCTGCGCAACATGCAGGCGCGCGAGCAGCTTGGCGAACTCTTGTCGCGTGTCATGGCCGCGCGCGCCGCGGCAACGGCGCAGCCGCCAGTGTTCCTGAAGATCGCGCCGGACCTGGTCGAGGCAGAGCTGGAGGACATCGCCGCCGAAGTCACCGAAAAGCAGGTGGACGGCGTCATCGTCTCCAACACCACCATCTCCCGACCGCCGTTGCGCAGTAGCGACACCGCGCGCGAGACCGGGGGACTCTCCGGCAAGCCGCTGTTCGAGCGTTCGACCATCGTGCTGGCGAAGATGCGCAAGCTGCTCGGACCGGACCGCGCCATCATCGGCGTCGGCGGCGTCGATTCCGCCGATACGGCGCTGGACAAGGTCCGTGCGGGTGCTGATCTGGTCCAGCTCTACACCGGCATGATTTATGCCGGGCCTTCACTGCCAGGCCGTATTCTTTCCGGAATGGTCCGTTTCGTCGAAAAGGAACGGCTGAAGTCGATTTGCGAGTTGCGCGACAGCCGCCTCGACTTCTGGGCGTCCAGGCAACTCTGAGCCTGCTCTCAGGAGCGTAGATTGCGACTGACGGCCCGCTCGCAAATGGCGCCGCCGATGGCAGGCAACACGCCGAAGAGAAGCAACTGCGCGGTGCCGCCGATGCCAGAAACCGCGGAGAGAATGAACGCAGCGAGCAATCCCAGCGCCGCGCCCAAGACATATGGCAGGTAGCTTCGCATAAGCTCGCCCTGGAACAATTGGTGCATCAAGTCTGTTGGAAATCGACTGAAAGTGCAAGTGCATCCGACCGCACAGCAGGGCAACGAACTCGGTTTAACGGGTTGCTTCGGAGCCTCGCCGGCGCATTGGCTAACGTAGCATCAAACGAAAAACCCGCCTGTGCGGCGGGTCACTGGCGCAAATCAGCACCATGGCCAAAAATGTACCATAGCTGAGATCACCGAGTCAAGAAAAAATTCCTATCGCGAACAGGTGCCGTCGCTGCCTGGACGGCGCAGGGCCTTCCGGAGGGCACCGTCTAAAACGCCGTCCGCACCCTGAGCCGCAGGATCGTCAGCAGGCTGAAGCCTCGCACCAGCAGGAAGACGTGCAGCGCCGCCCACAGTCCATTGTTGCCGAAGGCGGGCGCAAGGGTCAGCAGCGCGGCCGCGAAAACCAGGAACGACAGCAGCATCATGTTGCGCATGTCGCGGGACCAGGTCGCGCCGATGAAGACGCCATCCATCTGGAACGCCAGCACACCGCTCAGCGCGGTGAATGCCGCCCACGGCAGATAGATGTCGGCAACCGAACGGACTTCCTCCGATGTCGTCACAAGAGCGACCAGATTGGCGCCACCAGACAGCATTACCAGCGTCGCGGCTCCCGCCAGTCCGAAACCCCAGAGCAGCGTCAGCCGCACGGCCTGGCGGAACGGTGCGGCGGCACGCGCACCGACGGCACGGCCCGCCAGCTGTTCGGCGGCGGTGGCAAAGCCGTCGAGGAAATAGCCGGCGACGAGGAAGAAGTTCATCAGTACGGCGTTGGCGGCCAGCGTCACCGTGCCGAACTGCGCGCCCTGGCGGGTGAACAATGCGAAGGCGGCGAGCAGCGAGAACGAGCGGATCATGATGTCGCGGTTGAGCGACATCATGCGCAGGAAGGCGGCCATGTCGAGCAGGCGGTGGCGCGGCAAGGATGGGGCGGCCCGGAACCGGCGGATCACGATCGCCAGGCCGAGCAGCATGGCCAGGAACTCACCGGTGACGGTCGCCCAGGCAACGCCGGCGACACCCCAGCCAAGTTCCAACCCAAGCACGAAGCAGAGCGCGATGTTGATGCCGTTCAGCACCAATTGCAGCATCAGCCCAAGCCCGCCCTCGCCGCGCCCCAGCACATAGCCGAGGATGGCGTAGTTGATCAGCGAGAACGGCGCCGCGAGCAGCCTGATCCTGATGTAGACGCCCATCGCCTCGCTGACGCGCGGTTCGGCACCCATGAACTTTTGCCCGGCGATGGCGACCAGCGGCGCAAGGGCAGCGAGCAAGATGCCGGCGATGACCGCGATCAGCACGGCGCGCCAGAACACCGCCTGCTCCTCCAGGGCATCGCCACGCCCAAACGCCTGTGCGACAAGGCCGGTGGTGCCCGAGCGCAGGAAATTGAAAGAGGTGAAGACGACGTCGAAGATCAATGCGCCGGCCGCCAGGCCGCCAAGCAAGGCGGCATCGCCGAACTGGCCGATGACAGCCGTGTCGACCAGGCCGAGCATCGGCGTCGTCAGATAGGCAAGCGTCATCGGCACGGCGATGGCGAGCACGGAGCGATTGGTGACGACAAATGATCCGGGGTTGATTGGGGATCTGGCGTCGGCTGGGGTTGCACCCTGGTCCAAGGATTGCTGCCTTGCTGATTGCGGCTTGATCGAACTGTCGATGTGCCTCATTTTCCAGCCACCGCGCAATCACTCTTCCCGTGACGGCCAACCGAATCCCCGGCCTGGCGCGAGCCGCCGGATCCAGTTCATGCCCCTGCAGATCGTCCATCATCCCGACTACGACGCCGGCTTCGCCGTCAACCATCGCTTTCCGATGAGCAAATATCCCTTGCTGATGGGGGCGCTGCGTACACGCGGCCTCGCAGGCCCCAACGCGCTCAGCACCGCCGAACCGGCACCGGCGTCATGGCTGGAGCTTGCCCATACGGCGGACTATGTCGACCAAGTCGTCAACTGCTGCGTGCCCGAGAAGATCGAGCGCGAGATCGGTTTTCCGATCGGACCCCGCGTCTCGCTGCGCGCGCAGCTTGCCACCGGCGGCACCGTGCTGGCGGCGCGGCTGGCCTTGCGCCACGGCATTGCCTGCAACACCGCCGGCGGCAGCCATCATGCGCGGCGCGCGCAAGGAGCGGGCTTCTGCACCTTCAACGATGTCGCCGTCGCCGCGCTGGTCCTGCTCGCCGAAGGCGCGGCACAAAACATCCTGATCGTCGACCTTGACGTGCATCAGGGTGACGGCACGGCGGATATTCTCGCCGATGATCCGCGCGTGTTCACCTTTTCCATGCATGGCGACCGCAACTACCCCGTGCGCAAGATCGCCTCCGACCTCGATGTCGCGCTGCCCGACGGCACGGGTGACGCCGCTTACATGAAGAGGCTCGCCGCCATCCTGCCGGAGCTCTCCGCCCAAGCCCATTGGGACATCGTGTTCTACAATGCCGGCGTCGACGTCCATGCTGAGGACCGGCTTGGCAGGCTGTCGCTATCGGATGACGGCCTGCGCGCCCGCGACGACATGGTGATCAGCCACTTTCGCACGCGGAGCATTCCGGTCTGCGGCGTCATCGGCGGTGGCTATTCAACTGACGTGCCCACGCTTGCCGCGCGCCACGCCATCCTGTTCGAGGTGGCCTCGGGCCACGCCCGATAGCACGATCTTGTCCAAAAACCGGGTGCCAGGGTTCGCTGACGCGGACCTGCGGTTCGGGATCATGCTCTACTTCCGGTAGTTGGCGAGCCTCAACAGGATGAAGGCCGGCACGACGATAGCCGCGCCCAGCAGGATATAGCCGAGGAAACGGTCGATGGCGTGGAAGCCAAGATTCCACAGGTCCATGAAGAATTTGCGGATGCCGTAGAGCACATCCATCGGCGACCAGCCGAAGGCGTTCATGACCAGGCCGACGAGGAAAGACACCACCAGCAGTTTCAGGATCACCTTGAGCGGCGAGTCGCCAAGAAAGCGCGTCAATGCGGACAAGGCCCGTCTCCAGATTGAGGTACCCAGGCTAGAGGGCGTCAGCCAGACATACGCACTTGGCTTGTCCGCTTCAAGCCGGGAGTTTTGCGGGATAGCGAGACACCGAGCATAGTGTGGCCGCAAGCCGAGCCCAGGCGCATGGCAGACTGCCGGCTACTGCCGCAGCGATCCCGCTGGCTTATCTGTTTTCTAACCAATTGCCGCTATTCCCAATCGAATAGCGGGAGCAAGGCTTTGGTGGAGACGGAGAGAAACACCGCGCGACGCGGCGTCATGCTGTCGGTGGTCATCCCATGCTACAACGAGCTGGATGGCGTGGCCGAACTGCATCGGCGGGTAACGGCCGCATGCCTTGAACAAGGCCCTTCCTACGAGATCGTCCTTGTCATCGATGGCGCGACCGACGGTACACGCGAAGCCATTCTCCAGCTGGCTGAAAAGGACGACCATGTCGTTGCCATCGACCTTGCCCGCAATTACGGCCATCAGATCGCGTTGAGCGCCGGGCTCGAATTCTGTCGCGGCCAGCGCATTCTCATTCTCGATGCCGACCTGCAGGATCCGCCTGAACTGCTCGGCGCGATGATGACGAAGATGAACGAAGGCTTCGATGTGGTCTACGGCCAGAGGCTGACGCGCGATGGCGAAAGCTGGTTCAAGCTCGCCTCCGCGTCCATGTTCTATCGCTTGCTGCGCCGGATGGTCGACGTCGACATAGCCCCGAATACCGGTGATTTCCGGCTGATGAACCGTCGCGCGCTCGACCATCTGAACGCGATGCCAGAGCGTTACAGGTTCATTCGCGGCATGGTGAGCTGGATCGGGCTGAAACAGGTGGCCTTTCCCTATGAGCGGCACCGCCGCTTTGCCGGAACCACCCATTATCCGCTGAAGAAAATGCTTCTTCTGGCGGTCGACGCGATGACCAGCTTCTCCATCGTCCCTTTGCGGTTCGCCTCTTTGCTCGGAATGATGTTCGGGCTTCTGGGGCTGGTCGTGCTCGGCTACACGCTGCTCGAATGGTCGGTCGGAAACGTGTTGCCCGGCTGGACCAGCCTTGCCGCGATCGTGCTGATCCTCGGCAGCGTCCAGCTTATGGTGCTCGGAATCTTCGGCGAGTATCTCGGGCGCATGTACATGGAGACAAAGCGGCGGCCGCTCTACTTCGTCAACGAGATCGTTTCGCGCAGCCAGGCAGTGGAGGACGGCGAATTGCCGGTCCATCGCCTGCAGGAGATGGCAAAGAGGGCCGCACGTGCTTGAGGCGGAGTTCGACCAGTTTGCGCGGGAATATCAGGAGCAGCATGCCGCAAGCATAAGGCTGAGCGGCGAAAACCCGGATTTCTTCGCCAGGTACAAGATCGACGACGTCGCCGCGACGCTGCGGCGGGCCGGTGTCAAACCGCGACGAATACTGGATTTCGGCGCCGGCGTCGGCAATTCGCTAGGCCATATGCGCAACGCGTTTCCCGACGCGGAGATCACCTTGCTCGATCCGTCGCGGGAATCGCTCGACATCGCCAGCAAGCGCTTTCCCGGCCAGGCCGCCTTCACGCATTTCGACGGCAAGACAATTCCCTTTGCCGACGGCAGCTTCGACCTGGCCTTCGCGGCCTGCGTCTTCCACCATATTCCCGAGAACCTGCAGATCGGGCTGTTCGCCGAGATCGGCAGGGTGCTGGCCGATGGCGGCAGCTTCTTCGTCTTCGAACACAATCCCTGGAACCCGCTGACCACGCACGCGGTGAGAAACTGTGCCTTCGACGAAAACGCGGTTTTGATAAATTCGCGCGAGATGCGCAGGCGCATGGCCGAGGCGGGCCTTGCCGATACGAGGATCGTCTACCGGATCTTCTTTCCTCGGATGCTTGCGAGACTGAGGCCGTTCGAGCGCTTCCTCACCAAGGTACCTGTCGGAGCCCAATATTTTGCGCATGTGGTCAAGCCTGCCGTTTGACTTCCCGAGGATGCTGCGATTTGGCGCCGTCGGCCTGTTGAACACGGCGCTGGGATACGCGGTCATCCTGGCCGGGCTTGCGCTTGGTCTGGGCGACATCCTTGCCAACGCCACGGGTTATGCCGCCGGCCTTGTCCTCGGCTTCTTCCTCAACCGCCAATGGACCTTCAGCAGAGCCGATGGCTTCCAGCCCGGAACCGCGCTGCGCTACGGGGGTGTCTTTCTGGTCGCCTACAGCATCAATCTGGCCGTCGTGATCGCCGCCCGTTCGGCAGGCATCGTCGAAAACCCGCTGGTCCACCTCGCGGGAATCTGCGTCTATTCGGTGGTTTTCTATCTTGGCTCGGCCCGCTTCGTGTTTGTGGGACGTGGGGACGACAGCACCGACCGCACAGTTCGGGTGGCCGACAAGCCTCGGCGGCAGCCCGCCAGTCCAACACCTTGAACCCAACTGTCACCGGAACCGATCAGAGGCGGCGCATCATGAACGACGCTCAGGCCAGTGTGGCGGCCGCGACATACAACGAGCGGAACAGGCTGATCTTCTGCCTGCTCGCGGCCTTGGCGATGGCGGGTGCGTTGGCTGCCCAGGCAGGCGCCACCCTGCAGGATCCCGACAGCTGGTGGCAAGTGAAAGTCGGTCTCGATTTCCTGACAAACCGGACATTTCCGACGGTCGATCCTTACTCCTACACGTTTGCCGGCCAGCCCTGGATTGCCAAGGAATGGCTGGGGCAGGTCCTGCTGGCTCTTGCCTACCGGGCGGGCGGCTGGAACGGGGTCGTCACCGCGATCATCGCCTCGATCTCCCTGACGGTTTTCCTCATGGGGTGGTTTCTCAGCGCATGGCTGAAACCGATCCTGGCGATTACACTGGCCTTCGCGGCGGTGTTCCTGATCAACCCGATCTTCACGGCGCGTCCGCATGTCTTCACCTTCCCGATCATCGTCATCTGGACGGCGGTGCTCTTCGGTGCGGCAAGGGAAGAACGGGCGCCGCCCTGGTGGCTGCTTGTGCTGGTCGTATTGTGGGCGAACCTGCACGCCACCTTCACCTTGAGCTTCGTCATCGCGGCTTTCGCCGGTCTCGATCTGCTGGCGCGCACGGGCCTGTCAAAACCGGCCCTGCTGGCGAAGTGGATCGCGTTCGGCCTGCTTTGCCCGCTGGTCAGCCTATTCCACCCGTACGGCGTCCAGGCCATCCTGGCGACGCTCGCCGTGGCTTACGGCAATGAGGCAGTGTCGCTGATCATGGAATGGAAACCGTTCAATCCGCCGGACAGTCCCGTCCAGGAAGCGGTGATGCTGCTGGCGCTTTTCGGGCTATTGGTGTCCCGATTGCGAATTGGCTGGGCCAAGGCGTTGTTCGTCGTCTTCACCTTGCATGTCTATCTCGCCCATGTGCGCTTCATGTATCTGTTCTTCCTGCTGATTCCGCTGGTGATGGCGGCAGAGGTCGCACAGCAATATCCCTCGCTTTCAGCCACCGCATGGCTGGCCGAAAAGCGCGACGGGCTGGAGAGATTCTTAGCCAGACGGTTCTACGCCATTTGCGGCACGGCAGCCGTTCTGCTGATTGGCGGGGTCGCTGTGCTCGGCAGCGTCTATCAGGTAGCGCCAAGTCCGAAGACATCGGCCAGCGGGGCGCTGGCATTCGCGCAAAGCCATCATCTATCCGGCAACGTGCTGAATTCCTACAATTTCGGCGGCACGCTGATTTTCCACGGGTTCAAGACCTATATCGACGGACGGACGGACCAGCTGTTCCTCGGCGGTTTCACAAAGAGCGATAACGACACCGGACGCGGCGACGGCAAGCCGCTCCTTGAAGCCCGCCTGAAGAAATACGCAATACATTGGGCGCTGCTATCGGCCGACGACAGCCGCATTCCCTTCTTCGACCAGTTGGGCTGGAAACGGGCCTATTCGGACGACTACGCGGTAATCTATCTGCCCGGCGCCTGATCCCGGTGCGTTCCTGGCGAATTTCGCGACAGCAATATATGCCTTGACACCCATGTTGCAGCGCAGCAAAATTGCTGCCTGAGGGTAAGCCTGTGAGATCGACGAGCCGGGATTTTCAGCACGATCGACGACATCGCCGCATGAGCGTGTCGGGTGCGGCCGCACGGATCCTGGTGGTCGCGCGCGGGCCGGCCGGATGAACTACCGGCGCGACATCGACGGCCTGCGGGCCGTTGCGGTGCTGCCTGTCGTGCTCTTCCATTTCGGCGTGTCTGCCATTCCCGGCGGCTTCACCGGTGTCGACATCTTCTTCGTCATATCGGGCTATCTGATCAGCGGCAGCCTGCTCGATGATCTTGAGCGGGGCCAATTCTCGATCGGCCGCTTCTACTGGCGCCGCGCACGGCGCATCCTGCCGGCGCTGACCTTCGTCATCCTGCTCGCGAGCATTGCCGCCTGGTTCATCCTTCTGCCTTCGGATCTCCACGAATTCAGCCTCAGCGTGATCGCCGCCTCGACCTTCTGGTCGAACATCTATTTCTGGAAAACGACGAACTATTTCTCCATCGACGCCGAACTGCGGCCGCTCCTGCACACATGGTCGCTTTCGGTGGAAGAGCAGTATTATATCTTCGCGCCGATCCTCCTTTATCTGATCTACCGATACGTCTCGAAGCGCTGGCTGACGGTACTTCTGCCGATGGCCATCGGCAGCTTTGCCCTGGCAGTCATAGCAACCTCACTGGCACCGACGGCAGGGTTCTATCTCTTGCCGACGCGCATATGGGAGCTGGCGCTGGGCGCCATGCTGATGTTGCGGAAGCCTCCGGTCCTAGCCAGTCGGCTGGCGGCGGACCTGATCGGCCTCGCCGGCTTTGCCCTCATTGCATTTGGCTTTGTGATGATTTCGGACAGCGATCCGTTTCCCGGCTACAATGCCCTATTCCCCTGCATCGGAACAGCTCTGCTGATCTATGCTGGCCAGGATAGCGCCGACAGGCCGGCACCTGTCGCCACTCGCGTGCTTCGGTTGGCGCCGCTGGTCTGGGTCGGCCTCATTTCCTATTCGCTTTACCTCGTCCACTGGCCAATCAACTCCTTCGTCCATTATCTCTCCCTGAAGAATGTCGGTGTGCCAACGATTATCGCGATGACGGTTGCCAGTTTCGCCTTGGCGGCATTCTCCTGGAAATACGTCGAGCAACCCTTCCGCCACAAACGAGCCTATACCGCCCCGCTGCCCATCTTCGCCTTTTCGGCGACGGCAATCGTGCTGCTGTGCGCCGGTGGTTTGGCCGGCGCACTGGGCAACGGTTTCCCGCAACGGTTTCCGGATTTCTCGACAGAACGTATCCGGGTCGGCGACTGGCGCAACGGCAGCTCTTTCAACGAAAACGGAACCCGCATCGAAGACTGGAACCTTGCCGACTGCACCCGGACAACGGGCTTTGCCACCAATGTGCTGCTGTGGGGCGATTCTTTCGCTGCCCACTATGTTCCGGGACTTGAGCCCAACGCCCAGAAAATCCAGGCCAATGTCATCCAATACACCTATGCCGGCTGTCCGCCCGACCTGACCTATTTTTCCTATGCTCGGCCCGCCTGCACCCGCTTCAACGAACGGGCCTTGTCGATCATTCGCGACGCCGACATCCAGGCGGTGATCCTGAGCGGCCGATGGACCGACTACCAGGCCAGGGGCTTCGACGGCCTGCAGAAGACGATCGATCGGCTTCGCGGGATGGGGGTCAAGGTCTATACCGTCGGCCAGTCTCCGGAATTCATCGCCGACGTCCAGAAGATCGCTTTCTTGGTGAGACGGGAGCATGCCGGAACCACATCCTGGCCGATGGCTATGGATCCGGACATCAACGCACGGGTTCTGCCGTTCACCAAAGGGGCCGATTTCATAGATCCGCTGACGTATTTGTGCGACTCGGCCGGTTGTTCATACGCCGACGCCACGACCAATGAATTTCTCTACTTCGACTATGGCCACTTCTCTTCCGCCGGCGCGACGCTGGCCATCTCGAAATACTGGCCAAGCTTCGCCACCAGCAATGAGGTCGCGGAGGCAAAACGGCAATTCACGGCCGCGGGCGCGCAGTGATCCGCAGCACGACCGTCGTGCGAACAGACCGCTTTGCGATTGCCCGAAGGCTAACCCTCATGGTAACGAGGGCGCACGCGGGTATGATGTAATGGTAGCTTGTCAGCTTCCCAAGCTGAACGCGAGGGTTCGATTCCCTCTACCCGCTCCAGTCTAAGGCGTCAGAACCATTTCCGCGCCTGCCTGTTCGTCGAACACAACCGAGCAGCCTCGCGCAAGCGCCACCGTTGCGAGGGCGTTTGCCGCCACGTCATCCGATGAAACGAAATCGCCGGTCAACACCCGCAATTCTTCCACGCCTTCAGCCATGGAAACGAAATTCCCGACCGATCGATCGTGCTTGCAGGCCTCGATCACGCAAAGCAGATCGATGATTTCGAAGCTGCGCATGTTCAGCCTCCAGAAGAAATCGTCCCTTGCAAGATCATGAACGCATCGGCGGGAAACAATGTTCCCAGCTCGCTTTCGTCAGCCTCGGCCTGGCGGGGCTTTTGCCGGGGAAGGTTGTCCGGCG
>NZ_RZTT01000159.1 GCF_003996995.1 Mesorhizobium sp. M7A.T.Ca.US.000.02.2.1
GTAAAAACGAGGCTGAGTTCGGAACGGCCCGCCACGCCGGTTTCGGCAAAAGCCGCCTTGACGGCGCGATCGACCAGCCGCGTCAGGCTTGCCTCGTCGGGCCAGTTGCCCGCCTCAACCGATATGTCGATGTCGACGGGAACATTCCCGTCGCCGGATGTTATGTCCTCAGGCATGAAGCCGCATCGTCAACATCAATTCTCGGCGCCGAGGCCGCGCGCCAGCTTGGCGTCCCGGTCGTAGGCCCTGACGATTTCCGCCACCAGCGGATGGCGGACCACATCGCCGTCGTTGAAGCGCACGGTGACCGCGCCCGCCACGCCGTCCAGCACCCGCAAGGCTTCGACCAGTCCCGATTTGGTGTTCGAAGGAAGGTCGATCTGGGTCGGATCGCCGGTGACGATCATGCGCGAATTTTCGCCCAGACGCGTCAGGAACATCTTCATCTGCATCGGCGTGGTGTTCTGCGCCTCGTCGAGGATGACGGCGGCATGCGCCAGCGTGCGGCCGCGCATGAAGGCGAGCGGCGCGATCTCGATCACTTCGGCGGCAATGGCGCGCTCGACCTTGTCGGCGGGCATCATGTCGTAGAGCGCGTCATAGAGCGGCCGCAGATAGGGATCGACCTTCTCCTTCATGTCGCCGGGCAGGAAGCCCAGCCGTTCGCCGGCCTCGACCGCAGGCCGCGAGAGAATGATGCGCTCGACCATGCCGCGCTCGAGCAGCATCGCCGCATGGGCCACCGCCAGATAGGTCTTGCCGGTGCCGGCCGGGCCGATGCCGAACACCAGTTCCGACCGTTCCAGCGCCCGCATATAGGCGTCCTGGTTGAGTGAACGGGCATAGATCGTCTTCTTGCGGGTGGCGATCTGGGCGGCGGAAACCTTGCCCTTGCGCTCCAGCGTCGGCAGGGTCAGCTGATCGTCGGCGGCGATCGCCATGCGCACGGCGCCGTCGACGTCGGACTGGCCTATATCGACGCCTTTCTGGAGAATGCCGTAGAGGTTGTCCAGGGCGCGGCGCGCCTGCTCGGCGGCCGACGCCGAACCCTTGATGGTCAGCTGGTTGCCGCGTGAGCGGATGTCGACGCCAAGCTTCTGCTCCAGCCTGGCGAGGTTTTCGTCGAACTGACCATAAAGGGCGCTGGCAAGCTTGTTGTTGTCGAAAGTCAGAACGATGTGCGCCATGTCAGAAGCCCCAGATGCCGGTACCGGGGGCAGGTTCTTCAGCTCTGCTGCGCTCAACCGTCTCTCCTCATCTGCCGAGACCCTCAGGCCAATTCGGCGAACAGGCTGTTGTAGCCCGTCTTCGTGATTCGCACCTGGATAATGTCACCGATTTCGCCGGCCTTTTCATCAACAATAACCGGCTGCAGCCAAGGCGAGCGGCCAACCTTCTGGCCGGCCTGACGGCCGGGCTTCTCGATCAGCGTGTCGATGGTGCTTCCGACGAGGCTCAAACCGAAATCCTGCTGCTGCTTCACAAGCAGAGCCTGCAGTCTCTGCAAGCGCTCGTCCTTGACCGTTTCCGGCACGTGATCGGACATTTCGGCGCCCGGCGTGCCGGGGCGCGGCGAATATTTGAACGAAAAGGCCGAGGCGTAATTCACCTGACGCACCAGCTCCATGGTCGCCTCGAAATCCGCCTCGGTCTCGCCGGGAAAGCCGACGATGAAGTCGCCGGAGAGCGCAATGTCAGGCCGCGCGGTACGGATACGGTCGAGCAGCGCCAGATAATCCCTCGCCGTGTGCCGGCGATTCATCGCCTTGAGGATGCGGTCGGAGCCGGATTGCACCGGCAGATGCAGATAGGGCATCAATGCCGGCAGATCGCGATGGGCCGCTATCAGTTCGTCATCCATGTCGCGCGGGTGGCTGGTGGTGTAGCGCAAACGCGCCAGCCCGGGGATTTCGGCCAGCCTGAACAGCAGGCGGCCAAGCCCCCACTCCTGACCGCTCCCGCCCTGGCCATGCCAGGCATTGACGTTCTGGCCGAGCAGCGTCACTTCGCGCACGCCGGCTTCGGCCAGGCGCTCAGCCTCCGCGACAATCTGCGCCACCGGCCGGGAGACCTCGGAGCCCCTTGTATAGGGCACAACGCAGAAGGTGCAGAACTTGTCGCAGCCTTCCTGCACGGTGAGGAAGGCGGTGACGCCGCGCTTGATGACCTCGGCGCGCTTGGGCTGCGGCAGGTGCTCGAACTTGTCTTCGATGGCGTAATCGGTCTCGACGATCTTTTCGCCGCCGCGCACCCGCGCCAGCACGTCCGGGAGCCGGTGATAGGTCTGCGGACCGATGACCAGGTCGACTGCCGGCGAACGGCGGATGATCTCGGCGCCTTCGGCCTGCGCCACGCAGCCGGCGACGCCGACCAGCATCTCACGGCCGGCCAGGGCACGTTCGGCTTTCATGTCGCGGATACGGCCGAGCTCGGAATAGACCTTTTCGGCCGCCTTCTCCCTGATATGACAGGTGTTCAGCAGCACCAGGTCGGCCTCGCCAATGGCATCGGTCGCGGAATAGCCGTCGGCAGCCAGCGCATCGGCCATACGCTGTGAATCATAGACATTCATCTGGCAGCCATAGGTCTTGATGAAGACTTTTCTCGCTGCCGCGGGAAGCACCGGCGGCTGTCCAGCCGTAGTGCCGATGTCGTCGCTTTCTATCGTGTTCAAGTCCATAAGGCGGCTTCTAACGCCTTTCCGTGACAAAAAACAGACGATTCTCGGCCCGCGCCAGGAAGAGCGTGCCGGAGCTACCGGCTCGGCCGCGGGTCGGCAAGCGCCGCCTGCATCATCTCACGCACCCGGCTTTCCATCAGTTTCGACGTCTCCTTGCGGTTCGAACCCTTGGAAAAGGCGATTGCCTCGCCGAAATGCACCTCGACGTCGAGCGCGCCCTCAGCGAGCAGAACCTTGAGATGCGGCATCAAATCCTCATCGCCGATCCAGGCGGCAAGCGGGCGATGCCGGCGGCCGAGCGGCACGCCGTGCAGACGCGTATAGGCGATCGCCACCGGCTGGATGAACACCTGTTCCGCCGCGCCTTCGGAAATCGCCATCGAGGCGGCGCCGAACAGCGTGCTCTTGAACGGCAGGACCATATTGCCGTCGCCGGTCGAGCCCTCGGCAAACAGCACCATCGCATCGCCCTTGGCCATGCGGCTGGCAATCTCGCTTGCCTGGTCGCCCGACGAACGCTTGCGCTCGCGCTCGATGAAGACGGTGCGCTGCAGCTTCGACAGCATGCCGATCAGCGGCCAGCCTTCCATATCCGCCCTGGCGATGAACTTTACGTCGGCAAAAGAGCCGAGCACCATGATGTCGGTCCAGGAGATGTGATTGGACGCAACCAGCAGCGGGCGCTTGTCGGACAGCGCTCCCTTGACATGGATGCGCATGCCGAGCGCCCTGACGATCAGCCTGTGCCAGACCTTGAGGATGAAGGTTTCCGGCCACCAGCCAGTCTTCATCGACAGGATCTGTAGCGGCACGAGGACCAACGAACCGGCGACAACGAGGCCCAGCGCCAGGAAAATCCTGATTTTCTTGATCATCGCCCCATCCCGGCCGTCTCGCTAGCGAAGATCGCGGCGCATGACAAGCGCGCCGGTCGGTCCGTGTTCGGCCGATCTGTAGTAATTCGGCCGCTTGCCGACCTCGCGGAAGCCCAGCCGACGATAAAGCGCGATCGCCGCGACATTGGTCTCGTCGACCTCGAGGAACAGCGCTTCGGCGCGCTGCGCGTGCAGTTCGCGCAACACCGCGTCCATCAATTGCCAGCCCAGCCCCTGGCGACGATGCGATCGCGCCACCGCGACGGTCAGGATCTCGCCCTCGCCTGCCGCAAGCCTCGCCAGCACGAAGCCGACGGGCGGCTTGGAGCCCTGTCCGGTTTCGCGCGCGGCATAGCCGAACACGGTGTCCTGTTCGAGCAGGGCGGCGAATTCGCCACCGGTCCAGGGGCGGACAAAGTCCTCGCGATGCAGCAGCGAGACCGCCGGACTGTCGGCGATCCTCAGCGGCTCGAGCGCGTAGTCCCGGCGGCGTGGTTGGAGAAAAGGTATGCGCATTTATCTTTCTTGCCTTGATAGAATAAAGCCAGCCTGCGGCTTGGCGTCGGCGCCGCGCATATAGAGTGGTTTCGGCCGTTCGCCTGCGCCCTTGGCGGCAGCCAGGCGGGCGTAGGTGACAATGTCGGCGGTGGCTGTCCGAGGGCCGACATCGAATTCGCGCCCGGCCGATGCGCTGATGAGCGCTGCCGCGGTGCCGGCAAGCACCGGAGACGTTTCCTTCGCCATAGCCACCACGTCAGCCAGCGTGGCCGCGGCCGGACCGTAAGTCAAGACTAACCTTTCGTCGTAAAAGGCCGCGTGGATCTCTTCACGGCCGGCATCGAGCGCCGCCAGCACGGCGCGACCGGGAAATGCCGCTGCTGCTTCGGCGGCCAGCGCCTCCAGTGTCGTCACCCCTATTGCCGGTATCTTCAGCGCCAGCGCCAGGCCACGCGCGGTCGAGACGCCGACGCGCAGACCGGTGAAAGAACCGGGGCCGACAGAGACGGCGATGGCGCCAAGACCTGCATAGTCGGTTGCGCTTGCCTCCAGCGCTTCGGCGATGACCGCCATCAGTTGCTCGGCATGGCCCTTGCCGAGATCGAGCACCTGATGGCCAAGCTCCTGCTTCGCCGTCGCGTCATAGACGCAAGCGGCGCAGAGGTTGGCGGCACAGTCGATGGCAAGCAATTTCATGAGGCAACCGGTTCGAAAAACAATTCCCTGTGCCCGCCACGGCCCGCCACCGCAAGGGGATAGTGCATAATTCGTTAAGCGGCTTCGCTTGTAGCCTATGCGGCCTGTTCGATACGCAGCATGTGGTTGTCCCAGACATAGTCCGGTTCGGAGCGTGTCGCACCGCTGCCCTCGACGATCTCGCCGGCGCCGGTGGTGGCCATGAAGCCGGTTCCATCGGGCGCCACGCCGCAGACCTCGACCAATGCGCTGTTCGCAACGACCCGGCCGCTGGCCGCATCGATCACGACGAGCGAGTTGCCTTCCGGCGAGGAAACGGCGACGGTTCCGGCAGCCCGATTGGCGGCTACCGAGCCTATGTAGTTGCGGAAGCCGGACAAAACGTCCTGCGGCATGTCCAGCAACTGCAGCTCCTTGCCGCGTGCGGCGCGACCGACCAGCAACGGTCGATCGGTGCCCGGCCCCCTGTACTGGCAGCCGAACCAGACGCTTCCGGACCGATCGGTGTCCATGTGGCGGATCGACAGCTGATGCAGTGCGGCCGGCAATTCGTGCTTCTCGATAAGATCGCCGGTGACGCGGTCTATCAGCACATAGGACGGCTTCATGGTTGCAATGTTGAGCTCGGCGCGGCCGTAATCCGGATGGGTCTCGATGCCGCCATTGGCAACCGCGATCGTCCTGCCATCGCCCAGGAGCAGAAGCTCGTGCGGACCCATGCCATAGGTCGGGAATTCGCCGACACGGCTGAATTTGGCCCGCGCATCGTAGACGCCGACGACGCCGGCGGCGTTGTCGAAGTCGTTTTCGGTGGCATAGAGCAGCGCACCGTCGGCCGAGAACACGCCATGGCCGAAGAAATGCCGGCCGGCGATGCTGGCGATGGTCAGCGGCGCGTCACGGCCCGAGTGATCGAAAACCACGGCGAAGGTGCCGGGCTGACGCGCGAAGACCACCGAGCGTTTCGATATGGGATCGAAGGTGACATCGTGGCCGCGATCGGGCAGGTCGATCGCATGCAGGACCTTGCCGGCCTCGGACAGGACGGCAGCGCCAAAGCTGCCGTCGCGTTTGACGAAAGCCGTGGCGAAGACGGCGTCGGCCACAAGCGTGGTTGCCCAGGCCGAGGGCGTCATCGTCGCCATGAAGCCAACGCCTGCAGCTCTCAGGAAATCGCGGCGATCTATCAGGGGGGTTTTCAATTCAGTCCCCATCCAGCGAGGAGAAGCCCGCGGTCAGGCCGAATTCAGCGGTCAGCCTGGTGCCGATCAAGGCCGACAGGCTGGAGGTGATCAGCGCGAAATGATCGAGCTTGTCACGCAGCGCCGGATCGGCAAGCGCCTTGTCGATTGGACCGCTGACCGCCTTGGCGGTGGCGGCACCGTTGACCAGCTGGATGTGGATCGATTCGGCCATCCAGCGCGCATCGGCCGGCAGAGCATCGCCAAGTTTCGAGGCCTGGAACAGCGTATCGATGCCGGAGAGATTGCCGGCCAGTGACGCGGTGGTGTTTTGCGAGCGCCAATAGATTGCCTGTTTCGGCTTGTCCGCATCCGGCTTGCCGCCGAAAAACCCTTTCAGGCGCACGTCGCGGACCATTTCCAGTTCGTTGATGAAGACGCCGACCAGTTCCGTCACCGCTTCGTTGCCGTCGCGGTAAAGTGGGTTCTGCGGCCCCGGATTGGCCCAAAGCGCTGCAAAGCCGTCCGGCTTGTTCCAGGCGGCGCTGACCTCACCGGCCATGGCTTCGATGTTGCCGGCAACCGCCGCGCCATAGGCGCAGCGGTAGGGATCATCCTTGCCGGCAAGTGCATCGGCGCCGTCGCCGTAAAGAACGAATTCGAGCGCGCCCAGCCCCTGCATGGCAACGCTCTTGCCGGCCAGTTGTGCCGGATCGGTCGCGGTCGGATCCTTGTCGGACAGCGCCGCCTGTACCTGTTTCAGGCCGATGCTCTTGCGATCCGGCCAGAACAGCATGCGCTCCAGCCGGTTGTTCTCCTTGATCGGTCCGAAGCCGATGATTTCGGCTGACGACCAGGCATAGACGGTGGCGGAGAATTCGGCGCGTGCGGCATCGAGTTCTCCTTGCGAGGGCGTGACGCACAGCTCGCGCATGGATCCGGTCAAGGCTTCCGCATGCTCGTGCAGGCCGGCATAGGCCGGGCGGACGAAGCCATCGATCGCGCGCTGGATGATATCGGAGGCTTTGACCGCCGCAGACGCAGGGACAACGCCCAGCAGGGCCAGCGGAAGAACGAGAAACAATGCAGAACGCTTGAACATCACAGTGACTCCAGGAATTTGAGCAGCGCATTGCGGTCGGCCGCATTGGCTGCGGCAAAGCGGTCGCGCGCTTTCTGCGCCTCGCCGCCATGCCACAGGATCGCCTCGGTCAGGCTGCGCGCGCGCCCGTCATGCAGGAAGAAGGAATTGCCGTTGACCGTCCCGGTCAGGCCGATGCCCCACAGTGGCGGCGTGCGCCATTCATTGCCCGTTGCATCTCCCACGGCTTGGCCATCGGCCAGATCAGGCCCCATGTCGTGTAGCAGGAAGTCGGAATAAGGCCAGATCAACTGGAAGGCCTGCGCCTTGTTGGGCGTATCGCGGCGCGTGACGAATTTCGGCGTGTGGCAGGCAATGCAGCCGATCTCGTAGAATGTTTTTTTGCCCGCGAGCACGTCGGGCCGGTCGAGGTCGCGGCGCGACGGCACGGCCAGGTTCTGCGAATAGAAGGTGACGAGATCCATCACCGGTGGCGGCGCCTCGACCGGGCCAAGACGCTGCTGCACGCCGTTCGGCATGTCGAGGCATTTTGCCTCCGCAGCAGTGCAATCGCCCCAATGCTTCGGCTCTTCGGGCGTCGAGATGCCGATGTCGCCGGCAAAGGCGTCCGCCGCCTGCTGGCGGATCGACGCGGTCTGTGCCTTCCAGCCGAAACGGCCAAGCGTCAGTTTTCCGTTCAGGCTATCGCGCACGATGTTCGGCCTGCCGGAAATGCCGTCGCGGTCCCTGTCGTCCGGATCGGCGTGGGCGAGAATATCAGCCGGCGCGATCTGTTCGATCAGGCCCAAGCCGATCATCGGCGGGGTCAGGCGCGGCGACAGCGTGGTGCGTGGGTCAAGCGGCCCGTAGCCAAGGCCGTCAACCGAATAGCTCGGCTTGCGCAAGGAGATCACAGTGCGGTCCGTCAGCTCTACCTTACGTTCTTGGTAGTCGACATGCATCCTGCCTTCACCGGGCAGGCCGGGTACGGCGAGCTCCTGCAATTGCCTGCCGTAGACCGGGTCGGGGAAGTTGAGCACCTCGTGGTCGGCAAGCGCCGCCTTCTCTTCCGCGCTGCTGGCGTCACGGGCCAGCCGCAGGAACATCGACGTGGTGCCGGCGTCGCCTTGCGGCGGGCGGCCGCGGCCATCCTTCAGATGGCAGTTCTGGCAGGCACGTTCGTTGAACAGCGGGCCGAGCCCGTCCGAAGCCTGCGTCGAGGATGGCGACGAGACCCAGTTCTTGCGGAAAAGGGCATTGCCGAGCTTGAAGTCGCCCTCTTCCTCGAAGGTGATGTTGGCCGAGGATTGCGAGAAGGAATCGCGGCTGACGTCCTTCCGGGACGTGCCGGCGCCACCTTGCATCAGTTCGAACTGCTCTGGCCTGGAAAAATCGGTGGTCGGCCTGGTGATGGCGATGACGCGCGCCTGATCCTTCGCATTGAGGTCGGTACGCGTGTTGGCGAGCCCGGCCGGCTGAAGATCACCCGCCATCGCCGAAGAGGCAAGCGCCAACACGAGCACGACACAGCGCCGACGCGCCAATCCGGCTGTTGTCTTGCGAAGGAGCGGCGAGCCATTGGCCCGCCGCGAGCGGCGCACGAATTCTAGCAGGCGCCGCATTCCCGCATGCCCTTACTCCGCCTCGTCCGCCGATGCGGCGTTGAGCTGGCCGTATTTTTCCTCGCCGATCGAGGCAAGCAGGTCGAGCTGCGTCTCGAGAAAGTCGATGTGACCCTCCTCGTCGGCGAGCAATTCCTCGAACAGCTTCATCGTCACGTAGTCGCCGGCGTCGTTGCAGATTTCGCGCGACCGCTTGTAGGCGGTACGTGCGTCATATTCGCCGGCAAGATCGGATTCGAGCACTTCCTTGACGTTCTGCCCGATGCGCAGTGGCGCCACGGACTGCAGGTTCGGATGGCCTTCGAGGAAGATGATACGGGCGACGAGCTTGTCGGCATGGTGCATCTCCTCGATCGATTCCGCCCGCTCCTTCTTTGCCAGCTTGGCGTATCCCCAGTCCTCAAGCAGACGGAAATGCACCCAGTACTGATTGACGGCCCCAAGCTCCAGAAAAAGAGCCTCGTTAAGCCGCTCGATGATCTGCGGATCGCCTTTCATGAATTCTGCTCCCGTATTGGACGCGCAGGCCTCTGACGCGATCCAGGTGTGAAACGACATCCACGCCGCTCGCCTCCGAGCGGGCGTGGTAATTTTCGGTGACCCGAATGATCGTTTCCACCACATTTGGGAAGCAGCCGCAACAGCGACCGCGCTTTTGCATGGCATGATAGATCTTCGCCGGCACGATCAGCTGCCAGGGATCCTGGTCCAGCAGCCCGACGATCGTCTGCTCGATCTCCTTCTCGGTGATGATATTGCAATGACAAATCAGCATTGGCTTGCTCGGCTGGCTGACGGCGTCTCCCGCGCCGTGTGGCTTGATTTTCTAGCGGAGGCCGTTCCAGAGCCGGTTGTCCGGCTCCGGATCAGTCTCCTGTCTTTCGGCCCTTACTTGAACACCTTGTCCGGCGCGTCGAGGCTGTCGGACCCTTCGAAGGCGATGGTGCTGAGCTTCAGGGAGCCGACGGCGCGCTCAATCGACTTGGTCTGATCGATCAGCGCATCGATCGCCGCCTGCACGGTGGCGTTGCCCTCAACGTTGCCCTCGGCGATCTGCTGGTCATAGGCCTCGCCGGCCAGTGCACGCGCCTTGATCGCCTCCATCTTGGCGACGGTGACATCGAGCTTGTCAGACAGTTCCTTGTCGATCGCCGGATCGGCCGCCTTCACCATATCGGCCACCGAGGGACCCGAAACGACGGTGCCGTCGAGACGCGTGTAGCTCGCATGATAGGCCGCGCGAATGCCGATGGCGTCGTAGAGATGCGAATTGTAGGTGTTGTCGGAGAAGCAATCGTGCTCCTCTTCCGGATCATGCAGCAGCAGGCCGAGCTTCATGCGCTCGCCGGCCAGTTCGCCGTAGGACAGCGAGCCCATGCCGGTGAAGATGGTCGAGATCGCCGTGTTCGGCTCGCCATCGACGAGAGCCTTGCGGGCGGCGCCGTCTTCCTTCCAGTTGCCGACCATCTCCTGAATATCCGAAACCAGAAGGTCGCTGGCCGATTTCAGATACTCGGCCCGGCGATCGCAATTGCCGCCGGTGCAGTTCTTGAGGTCGTAGTCGGTATAGGGGCGCTCGCCGGCACCCGGGCCGGTGCCATGCAGGTCCTGGCCCCAGAGCAGGAATTCGATGGCGTGGTAGCCGGTGGCGACATTGGCCTCGATGCCGCCGGCTCCCTGCAGCGTGCCGGAGAGGAACTCCGGCGAAAGCTTCGATGCATCGACCTTCTTGCCGTTGATCTCGATCTCCTTGTTGGCGATCACATTGGCCGTGTAGAGCGCGTTCGCGTCCGATTCGGTGCCGTAGCTCTTGGCAACGTAGTCGATCAAGCCTTCATCCAGTGGCCAGGAGTTCACCTTGCCTTCCCAGTCGTCGACGATCTTGTTGCCGAAGCGGTAGACCTCGGTCTGCTGGTAGGGAACGCGCGATGCCTTCCAGGCGTCACGGGCAGCGTTGAGGGTTTCCGCCGATGGCGTGGCGAGCAGCGCGTCGACCGCCTTGTCGAGCGCCTGCGCGGTGGTCAGCGAATCCTCGTATTTGGCGAGCGCGATGTCGGAATAGGTCTTGATGACCGCCTTTGCATCGGTTTCCGCCTTTGCCGGCAACACGAATACCGCCGCCGTCAGCAGGGCAGTGGCGCCGATCGCCGCAAGCCTGCTGCCATATCGTGCTGTCATAATCACTCTCCAGTTTCTCGGAAATTCTGTAAACGGCGCGCGCAGCAACCGGCGCCAGGCCATCTGTGGGCCATTGGGCGCAAGAGATGCCGCGCCATCGCGCGGTTCGCGGAAGAAAGACACCAAAATGCCTCCAATCGAAAGGGTTCAAGGCCCAGACATTAAAGGGATGCGCTGACGCGCGAGCCTCCATAAAGCTGCGACATCGTCGGATGTCAATGACAATCCGCAAGAAAAGTCAATTGAAACAACAGTTTAGAATTATTCTAAACTACGACTCTCAACTTTATGCATTTTCCTGCACCGGTCTTGCCGCTGAACTGTGCGATTGACAGCCGCCATCCCGGATGCGACCCGCAAAAGCTCGCTTGCAGCGGTGCCAGACAATTGCCATCTGGCGAAACATCCTAGGGTAGAATCAGGATTGGATGCGATGAAGAACGGTGTGGTCATTGTCGGCGCGGGTCATGCGGGCGTGCAAGCGGCCGCCAGTCTGCGCGAAGACGGCTATGACGGGCCGGTGATCCTCGTTGGGGATGAGGACGAACTTCCCTATCACAAGCCGCCGCTGTCGAAGACTTTCATCAAGGATGCCGAGGCCAAGCCGCAACCCTTGCGCGGCGAGGCCTTTTACACCGGCAGCGCCATCGATTACCGGCCCGGCGTCAGGATCGATCGGATCGATGCCGGACGCCGCAGTTTGGATATTGCCGGCGGTGGTGCGCTGGCCTTTGACCACCTGATCCTGGCGACAGGCTCGCGCCCGCGCACGCTGCCGCTGCCCGGTGCCGACCTGTCCGGTGTGCTGTCGCTGCGCTCGCTGGCCGATGCGCGGCTGATCCGCGACCTCAGCGCGCAAAGCGTCGAAGTCGTCATCCTCGGCGGCGGTTTCATCGGGTTGGAGATCGCAGCCACGTTGAGGGCCGCCGGTCGCACGGTGACAGTGGTCGAGGCGGTGGACCGGCTGCTCGGCCGCGCCGTGGCGCCGGTCGTGGCGAGCCACGTCCGGCAACGGCTGGAGGCGACAGGCGTGCGCATCCTCACCGGCACCTCGATCGCCAGGCTCGATGGCGAAAACGGTCATGTTACGGCCGCCATCACCTCATCAGGCGAAAGGCTGCCGGCGCGCATGCTCATCGTCGGCGTTGGTGCCGTGCCCAATTTAGAACTGGCGCAGGCGGCCGGCCTCAGCATCGCCAACGGCATTCGCGTCGATCATCAGATGCGCACGTCGATGCCGGAGATTCTCGCCATTGGCGATGCTGCCTCCTACCGTCACTGGTTCACCGGCGGCGACGTGCGGCTGGAATCGGTGCAGAACGCCACCGACCAGGCGCGGCTTGCCGCGCGCACGATATCAGGCCACACCGACCCCTATTCGGCGGTGCCATGGTTCTGGTCGGACATCGGCGACATGAAATTGCAGATGGTCGGCCTGACCGCCGGCGGCGACAGCCATGTCGTGCTGGGCGACCTGCCCGAAAACAAGTTCTCGATCTACCACTATGCCGGCGACCGGCTGCTCGGCATCGAATCGGTCAACCGCCCCGGCGACCACATGCTTGGCCGCAAGATGCTCGGCGCCGGCTTCTCGCCGACGCCGCAGCTGGTTGCTGAGGGACCTGACGGCCTGAAGGCGGCGCTGGCCGCATTTCAGCAGGATGAGCCCGCCAGGGCTGCGGGCTAGCCCCCGCTTACCCTCCCCCTTGTGGGG
>NZ_RZTT01000015.1 GCF_003996995.1 Mesorhizobium sp. M7A.T.Ca.US.000.02.2.1
AGGTAGAACATCATGATCTTGGGATTGCCAAGCGTCACCGCCATGCCGGCGAAGAACAGCTTTGCCGGAGAATCCTCGCGCGGCATCTCGCCCTCTTTTGCATCGACAGGCGCGGTCCACATTTTCCAGGCGAGGTAAGCGAGATAGGCGACGCCGACCCATTTCACCACGACGAAGGCGAAATGGAAGGTCTGCGCCACGACAGCCAGGCCGAACACCGCCAGCGACAGCCAGATGCCCTCGCCGATCCACATGGCGAGCAGGAACGGGAACACGTCGCGAAACCCTTTCGAGATGACGCGCGCGACAAGCGCCGCGATCGATGGACCGGGCGAACCCGCGGCAACGAACAGAGCGGCGGCGAAAATCAGGAGCGAGGTGGGGTGCATAACCGGGGTCTCTGGTTGAAAACCTTCGATTTCGGATATTAGCGCAAGTGGCTCGGCTGCGGTAGCACCGACAAAAGACCCCTTGTCGGTCCAGCATCTCGCGGCTAGAAAGGCCGCCGCGAAACAATTTTGAGCGTCACTTTGCCTACGTAACCGCCGGTCTCGTCAACTCCCCCGACACACTGCATGACACCGCATTCGCGGTGTCTGTTTTCATTTTCATGTGTTCTTCTGGGCGGCGGTTCGAGACCGGTTTGGCACTGCTGAACCGTTGTTGCGCGCTGCCGCCCGTGACATCCGATTTCCGATCATAGCAAGCGACCGCCACGCCGCGCCCGCATGGGCATCTCGACATCGCCGGCCTGATGAACTTCCCGACGGGAAGGGCTTATCGGCATGTCTGGACTTCAGCGTATCCACTGGGCAATCGCGCCCAAGACCGCACCTCGGCCGCTCATCGGCTGCAGTCGTTGCGGCACTGTGAAGGCCTATTGCAGCAGCGGGAAATTCCGCGTCAACGCCAACGGCAAACGCATCGACGTGTGGCTGATCTATCGCTGCATCGACTGCGACAACTCCTGGAATTTCGGCATTTTCGAGCGCTGCAACCGCCGCGACATCGACCCGACGCTGCTGGCGGCGCTCGAACGCAACGATCCTGCACTCGCTCACCGTCATGCCTTCGATGTAATCGCGTTGCGCAACCGGATCGGGCGCGTCGAGGAGTTCTCCGATGTCAGCATTCACAAGCGCAGGCTCGGCGACACCGGGGAAGCCGCGACCGTGTTGGAGATCCAGCTTGGACTGGAAATGCCGACATCGCTGCGACTCGACCGGCTGCTCGCTGGCGAACTCGGCATCTCGCGATCACGGCTTCAGGCGCTGGAGGAGAGGCGGCTGCTCATCGTTGACCCGGATGGCGCAAAGGCCCTGCGCAAGCCTACCCGCGCGGGAATCGCGATCCGCATCGATCTGGCCGGCGAGGCCGATCGGCAGGCCATCATCTCGGCTGCCGGTGGATGAACGAAAAAGGGGCGGAACACTGGTTGCTCCGCCCCTCTCGATTGTCGGAAAATAGAGAGCTTACGCCGCGCCGACCACCTTGGACGACTTCTCGAACCGCTTGCGCTCGTTCGGATCGAGATAGAGCTTGCGCAGCCGAATGGTCTTCGGCGTCACTTCGACCAGTTCATCGTCCTGAATCCAGGCCAGCGCGCGTTCCAGCGTCATGCGGATCGGCGGCGTCAGCTTGACCGCCTCGTCCTTGCCGGCGGCACGGATGTTGGTCAGCTTCTTGCCCTTGAGCACGTTCACTTCAAGATCATTGTCGCGGCTATGGATGCCGATGATCATGCCCTGATACACCTTGACGCCCGGATCGATGACCATCGGGCCGCGATCTTCCAGGTTCCACATGGCGTAGGCGACCGATTCGCCCTGTTCGTTGGAAATCAGCACGCCATTGGTGCGGCCCGGCAGCTCGCCCTTGTAGGGCTCATAGGCATGGAAGAGCCGGTTCATCACGGCGGTGCCGCGCGTGTCGGTCAAAAGCTCCGACTGGTAGCCGATCAGGCCACGGGTCGGCGCGTGGAAGACGATGCGCTGGCGATTGCCGCCGGACGGGCGCAGTTCGACCATCTCGGCCTTGCGCTCGGACATCTTCTGCACGACGACGCCGGCATGCTCCTCATCGACGTCGATGACGACTTCTTCGACCGGCTCCAGCAATTCGCCGTTCTCGCCCTTCTGCATGACGACGCGCGGACGCGACACGGCGATTTCAAAGCCTTCGCGGCGCATCGTCTCGATCAGCACGGCCAGCTGCAATTCGCCGCGGCCGGAGACGAAGAACGAATCCTTGTCGGGCGATTCCTCGATCTTCAGCGCGACATTGCCTTCGGCTTCGCGCAGCAGGCGGTCGCGGATGACGCGGCTGGTCACCTTGTCGCCTTCGGTGCCGGCCAGCGGACTGTCGTTGACCAGGAACGACATCGTCACGGTGGGCGGATCGATCGGCTGCGCATGCAGCGGTTCGCTCACGCTCGGGTCGCAGAACGTGTCGGCGACGGTGCCCTTCGACAGGCCGGCAATGGCGACGATGTCGCCCGCCTGCGCTTCTTCGATCGGCTGGCGCTCGAGGCCGCGGAAGGCCAGGATCTTCGAAATACGGCCGGTTTCGATCTGGGTGCCGTCATGGTGCAGCACCTTGACCGGCTGGTTGGCCTTCAGCGTGCCGCTCTCGATACGGCCGGTGATGATGCGGCCGAGGAACGGATTGGCTTCCAGGATGGTGCCGATCATGCGGAACGGGCCGGGATGAACGGTCGGCTCCGGCACATGCTTGATGACGAGGTCGAACAGCGGCCCCAGTTGCTGGTCCTTGGGTCCTTCCGGATTTTCCGAAACCCAGCCATCGCGGCCTGAACCGTACAGAATCGGGAAGTCGAGCTGCTCGTCGGTGGCGTCGAGCGCCGCGAAAAGGTCGAACACCTCGTTGACCACCTCGACGTGACGGGCGTCCGGACGGTCGATCTTGTTGATGACGACGATCGGCTTCAGGCCGACCTTGAGCGCCTTGCCGACGACGAACTTGGTTTGCGGCATCGGCCCTTCGGCTGCGTCGACCAGCACGATGGCTGAGTCCACCATCGACAGGATGCGCTCGACCTCGCCACCGAAATCGGCGTGGCCGGGGGTGTCGACGATGTTGATGCGGGTATCCTTCCAGTCGACCGAAGTCGCCTTGGCCAGGATGGTGATGCCGCGTTCCTTTTCGAGGTCGTTGGAATCCATGGCGCGCTCGGCGACGCGCTGATTGTCTCGGAAGGAGCCGGACTGCTTCAAAAGCTGGTCGACCAGGGTGGTCTTTCCATGGTCGACGTGCGCGATGATCGCGATATTACGGATTTTCATGTTCTGGTCTCGGAAGCGTTGCAGGCAGCAGGCCAAAAGGCGCTGCCTCTTTCGGTTGCGCGGCTCATACAGGGTTTTTCGCAGTTGCGAAAGAGGAGGAGCGTCACCAAATACTCATCAAATCTTAAGCATCTGCGTGTGAGATGATTTTGTTAACCAAGGCGGGAACCCTTTGGGGCCCGGGCAGTTCAAACGTCATGACCGATAAACTCAACCGATTCTGGCCGCTCATCGCGTCTGTTGCCTTCGCCGTCCTGCTGGCGGCCAACGCCGCGCAGTCAGCCGCGACGATGAAGGAATCACGGCCTGTCTTGCCGTCGGAGGCACAGTCGGCCGAGCAGATTTTCGCCGACGCACCAGACGGCGTCGACCCGATGGTGACCGGCCCGGTCAGCGCCGCCTTCAAGCAGCGCCAGGACGCCGCCAACTGCGACAGCGCCGTCTGGCCGAATATCCCCATGGTCTGCTACCCGGACTAGTCAGCGCTTCACCCCCCGCCCCGTCTCGCCAGCTTCGCTTTGCGAAGCCGCCGCCGACCTTCCCCACAAGGGGGAGGGTTGAGAAGCGCACTTACGCCGACCGCACCGGGTCGAGCGTCACCTTGTAGAGTTCGTTGTCGTCGCGATCCATCAGCCGCACCGTCATCTGCTCGCTGGCGCCTGAAATATCGACGAGCCCGAAGAATTGCAGCCCGGCCGAGGGCGGCAGGTTCTGTCCCTGTTCGGCGGTCGGCGCCTTGATGAACTTCAGCTCCGGACCGAACGTCATGTCGAAATCGTTGGGACCGAACGTGCCGGCATGGATCGGACCCGAGACGAATTCCCAGAACGGATTGAACTCCTGGAACTGTGCCTTGTCCGGGTTGTAATAATGCGCGGCCGTGTAATGCACATCTGCGGTGAGCCAGACGGTGTTGCTGATGCCGGCATTCTTTATGAAGCGCAGCAGGTCGGCGATCTCGAGCTCGCGCCCTTTTGGCAAGCCATTGTCGCCATTGCTGATTGCTTCGGCGCCAACCTTGTTGGTGCCGTCGTCCCAGACGACGAGGCCGAGCGGCATGTCGGCGGCGATGATTTTCCAGGTCGCCTTCGAATTCGCCAGTTCGCGCTTCAGCCATTTCGTCTGCTGCTCGCCAAGGATGCGCGATTGCGGCGTCATCTCATCCTGCATGTCGGGACCATTGGGGCCGCGATAGGAGCGCATGTCGAGGAAGAACACGTCGAGCAGCGGCCCATAAGCGATCTTGCGATAGACGCGGCCGGGCTCGGACGGTTCGTAGCGGATCGTCGTCATCTCGTGGAAAGCCCGCGCCGCGCGGGCCGCCAGCACGTGGATGGATTTTTCCGTGTAGCGGTTGTCGGCGCTGAGGTCCTTCGTATCCGACCAATTGTTCAGCACTTCGTGGTCGTCCCACTGGTAGAAGGTCGGGCAGATGGCGCTCAGGCCGAGCACGTTCCTGTCCATCATGTTGTATTTCCACTGGTCCCGGTACTCGTCCAGCGTCTCGGCGACTTTGCGCTTGCCGTCGATCAGCACGACGTTCTTCCACTTGCCGCCGCCGGGCAGGTCGACCTCGTCCTTCATGGCGCCGTCGGCATAGATGGTATCGCCCGAATGCAGGAAGAAGTCAGGCGTGTGCTTGCCGATCGTGGCGTAGGTCTTCATGCCGGTCTCGTCGATGCCCCAGCCCTGGCCGGCGGTGTCGCCCGACCAAGCAAAGCGGATGTCGCGCTTCGAGGCTGGCGCCGTCCTGAAACGGCCGGTGATCGGCTCCGAAACGGCGTTGATGTCGGCGAGATCGGCCGATGTCATGCGGTAGAAGATATCCTGATCGGAAGCGAGGTCGGTGAGCAGCCGCTTGACCGTGTAATCGCTGGCCGGCGACGTATCGAGCGGCGCCAGGCGGGTCGCATTGGTGAAATTCTCCGTCGACGACACCTCGAACATGACGCGCGACGGTCGGTCGGTGCGCGTCCACACCATGCCGCTGGTGGCGTCGACATCGCCCGACTGGACGCCATGGGTGAAGGAAGGCCGCTGATTGGCGCGCGAATAATAGGGCAGCGCCAGACCCGAAACGCCGGCCAGGCCAACGGCGCCGGCGGAAGTGACAAAAGCGCGGCGGGTCATCGAAAGCTTGTTCATGGCTGTCTCCTGGTGGCTTGAACGGCGCCACCAAGGTCCAGCGTCAATGTTTCAGGCGCATCTCGGGATGATGAAGTTTTGATAACAATGAACAGGGTAATCTCCCCCCTCGAGGGGGAGATGTCGCCAGAGGCGACAGAGGGGGTCGCCGCGCGTGGAGCGCTAACCTCCTTCTATCGCAAGAGGCCGAGCCCAGTCGGACCGACCCCCTCTGGCCGCTTCGCGGCCATCTCCCCCTCGAGGGGGGAGATTAGCGTTGCGCCTAAGCCGCTTGCGGCTCCGGATCGAACGCCGGCTTGCTGGTGTTGATCAGCAGCGAGATACAGGCGGCGGCGATTGCCGTCATGCCGGCGATCAGGAAGGCCAGTTCGTAATTGCCCTGCAACTCGCGCATGGTGCCGCCAAAGGCGGCGGCAGCGGCCGCACCGATCTGGTGCCCGGCGACGATCCAGCCGAACACGATCGGCCCGCTGCGGTCGCCGAACGCCTCGTTGGCGAGCCTCAGCGTCGGCGGCACGGTGGCGATCCAGTCGAGGCCGTAGAGCACGGCGAAGATGATCAGGCTGGTCGCCGAGAAGCCGGAATAGGGCAGATAGATCAGAGACAGGCCACGGATGCCGTAATAGACGCCGAGCAGCTTGCGCGGGTCGTAGCGGTCGGTAAGCCAGCCCGACAGCGTCGTACCGATCAGGTCGAAAATTCCCATCATCGACAGCAGGCCGGCGGCCTGCACTTCGCCGATGCCCATGTCGCCGCAGAACGCGATCAGATGCGTGCCGACCAGCCCGTTGGTGGTGAAGCCGCAGACGAAGAAGGTGGCGAACAGATACCAGAACACCCGCGTTCCGGCAGCACGGCGCAGCGTCGAGAACGTATGCGCCAGAAAATTGCCCTGTGACGCAGGCGGAGTGGGCGGCACGTCGTCAGCCTCGGCGCCGTAGCGCACCATGCCGATCGATGCCGGCCGCTCCGGCACCAGCAGCCAGACCAGCGGTATCAGGGCAGCGGTCGCGATCGCGACCGCAATGACGACCGGCTGCCAGCCGCCCGACTGCGCCAGCGCGGCGATCAGCGGCAGGAACACCAGCATGCCCGAGGCGCTGGAGGCGGACATCAATCCCATGACAAGCCCGCGATTGGTCTTGAACCACCGGTTGACGATGGTCGCGCCGAGCACGCTGGCGACAGCACCGGAACCAATGCCCGAGAACACGCCCCAGGTGATGAACAGATGCCACGGCTTGGTCATCAGCAGGCTGAGCGCGGTCGAGCCCGACATCACCACCAGCGAGGCCAGCAGCGTGCGGCGAAGCCCGATGCGCTCCATCAGGGCTGCGGCAAATGGCCCTGTCAGGCCGTAAAGCAGGATACCGACACCGGCGGCCAGCGAGATGATGTCGCGGCGCCAGCCGAAACTGTTCTCCAGCGGCAGCATCATGACAGAGGGTGCGGACCGCAGGCCGGCCGCGACCAGCAGGCTAAGGAAGATGACGCCAACCACGACGAAAGCGTAGCGCTGGCCAAATGGGCGGGATTGAGCTATCATGTTACTGACCGGTACGTTGCAGGTTGGGAGCATGTATACGTACCGATCGGTAACATTGTCAATCGAGTCACACGATGCCAACCGACAGAAATATTGATCTGACCATCAGCGACGATCATGCGTCGGCGCCGCCGAAAGCAGCCAAGAAGATCCTCGATGTGGCCTATGACCTGTTCTACCGGCGTGGCATCAGGGCGATCGGCGTCGACGAGATCGTCAAGCGTGCCGGCGTCACCAAACCCAGCCTCTATCGCAGCTTTCCGTCCAAGGATGAACTGGCCGCCTCCTATCTCAGGCAGTACGATCTTGAATATTGGGAGCGTTTCGACGAGGCGGTTGCGGCTCATCCCGGCGACCCGCGCGCACAGATCAAGGCTTTCCTGACCCGCATCGGCAAGCGCACGCAAGTGGCGGACTATCGCGGCTGCGGCATGACCAACGCGGCGGTCGAATATCCCGACCACAGCCATCCGGCCCGTGTGGTCAGCGAGGCCAACAAGCAGGAATTGCGCCGCCGCCTGCGCGCCATGGCGGTTGCGATGGGCGCGCAAGCCCCTGACACGCTCGGCGACGGCCTGCTGCTGCTGATCGAAGGCGCCTATATCAGTGGCCAGCTGTTCGGGCTCGGCGGCCCGGCGCAAGCGGTCGCCCGCAACGCCGACCTGCTGATTGAAGCGAGCTTGAAGAAATAACGTTTGGCGCTACGCTGCGGCAGCTTGCAACGGAGATTGACCGCCATGCGTGCCATTCTGATCCCGCTTGTTCTGGTCGGTCTGGGTCAGGCTGCGCAAGCCGACGGCATTTCCAGCGCCTACACCGATCTGGATTCGAAAAAGGATTGCGTGACCTACGCGCAGGCCGAGGAAGGCGACGGCGACTGGGCCGAACTCGCCTGTTCGGGCTATCGCGGCTATCCCGTACTGATAGCCTATGACGATGCCCGTGAATCGCTGTTCTACGGCTTTCCCCCCGGCGGCGACATGACGACGGTCTGGGAGAGCTTTTCCGGTTTCAATTCGTCCGGAGCCAAGATCGAATGGCGCATCGAAACCACCGGCGACAAGGCTGTGCCCTATGCAGCCATCCATCGCCGCTCGATCAGCAATCCCGAGGACGAGAAAAAGCCGACCGAGGTGCTGCTCGTCGCCAAGGTCGGCCAGATGGACGCCCGCGACGGCTGCACCATCGGCCTGGTGCTGGCCACCGGCAATCCCACCGCCAACGATCAGGCGCGCAAGCTTGCCGACGACAAGGCACGCACCTTCGCCTGCGGCAAGGACAGGCGCACCGTCATCGGCAATGTGCCGGCTTTCGGCCGGGTGGATAACTGAGCACGGCGGAGATTGGGCATCGCACCCGTAGCTTCGTCATCCACGGGCGGAGCAAGGAGCGTAGCGACGCAGCGCAGACCCGAGGATCCATGCCGCGACATCAACACCGCCGCGGCGGTGCAGAATTCCGTTCCGCCGCACACGTCGCCTGGCGTCACGGCATGGATACCAGGGTCTCCGCGACGCCGCTTTGCGGCTGCTCCGCCCTGGTATGACGAAGTTGGGCTACTTGCTCGCCTTGGCCCGCTCGATCGCGTCGACGATCATCTTCTTGGCATATTTGGAATCGTGCCAGCCTTCGATCTTGACCCATTTGCCGGGCTCGAGATCCTTGTAGTGCTCGAAGAAGTGCTGCACCTGCTGGCGCGTGATGTCGGGCAGCTGGGTGTATTCGGTAACGTTCTCGTAGCGCAGCGTCAGTTTCGGCGACGGCACGGCAATGATCTTCTCATCCTGGCCGGCATTGTCTTCCATGATCAGCACGCCGATCGGCCTGACGTTGATGACGCAGCCCGGCACCAGGGCACGCGTGTTGCAGACCAGCACGTCGATCGGATCGCCGTCGCCCGACAGCGTGTGCGGCACGAAGCCGTAATTGCCGGGGTAGCGCATCGAGGTGTGCAGGAAGCGGTCGACGAACAGCGTGCCGGCTTCCTTGTCCATCTCATACTTGATCGGCTCGCCGCCGATCGGCACCTCGATGATGACGTTGACGTCCTCAGGCGGGTTCTTTCCGCTGGCTATGGCTTCAATGCGCATGGCTTAAATCCCTCTCTCGATGGACGATCGATAGCGGGCGGCGCGTCATGGTGCAATGCGGCGAATGGTGCTGGCTGAAATCGGGAGACGCAATGGCCGAAAGGCCGGGCTGTCATTCCCAGACGAAAGCGACCTTCTTGAGCGCCTTCTGCTCGAAGATCTCGACGCCTTCCGCTACATCGCGGCCGCCGGCGCCGGCATAGAAGGCAAGCGCGTTCTGGTTGTCTTCCAGCGCCCACACGACCATGCCTTTCAGCCCGTGATCGGCCAGCCGCGCCTTGGCTGCCGAAAACAGGCGGCTGCCGAGCCCGATGCCCTGATATTCCGGGCGCAGGTACAATTCGTAGATTTCGCCTTGCTGCCTGAGTTCACGAGCGCGGTTCTTGCCGATCGTCGCATAGCCGGCAATCTTGCCGCCGATCTCGACCACCAGAACAGTGGCGGCGCGGCGAATCGCATTCGCCCACCAGTCGGCGCCTCGACGGTTGATCATCGATGTCAGGGTGCGGTGCGGAATGATGCCAGAATAGGCGCCGCGCCAGGCCTCCAGATGCACCTCGGCGATGGCACTGGCATCGCGCGGGTCGGCTTTCCGGATGTCGATCGTCAGCGTATTCATGATTTGTTAACCATAAACCCGCATCGCCCGATTGCAAGAGTCCCGGCGGCCCGCCGGCTGCTTTCTCACAGGCGATCATGACACTGATGACATCGGGCAAAGCCTGCTTGAAAACGCGCTCAGCCGAGGCGGATGGCGTGGCTTTCGAGAACCGGAGCGGAGCGCACTTTTGTACGTGAACGCCGGCCGAAGCCGGCCTGCCAAGGCCGCTCATGTGTGAGTGCTTCGGCCGGCGAAGGCCGGAAGCGCAGAAAACCACGTCAGGCGTCCGGCTGAGTAGCGTTTGCAGGCGGGCTTTCAGATTTCGACGAGATGGTCGTCAAGTTCGTTGCTGTCGCCCACCGTGACCGGGAAATGCTCGGCCAACACCGCACCCACCTGCTCGATCGCCTTGACGAAGCCGTCGGCAAGCCGGTCGTCGCCGGCATGCGCGGTAAGGTCGCGCACGACACCGTCCCAGACATGCTGGCCGACCTTGGCGTCGATGCCCGAATCGGCAACCACTTCGGCGTAGCGTTCAGCGATCGAGACGAAGACCAGCACGCCGGTGCGCGCCGTGGTGCGGTGGACGTTGCGGGCAAGGAACTGCTTGCTCGCGTTGGCGTGCGCCGCCTGGTAGCGCAGCCGCCTCGGCACCAGATGGATGCGCAGGCCGGGCAGCGCCCACAACAAGGCCAGCACGCAGGCAAGCGCCAGGAGCTGGGCGAGGACGAAATGCGGCAGCCGGATCGACAGCCACCAGGCCTCCAGACCGTAGCCGACCGCCAGGCTGACGATCAGCATGTACACGGTCGCCATGAAGGCGGCCGGGAAGAAATAGCCGTCGCTGGCATGCGCCACGACGCAGTAGATCTCGCCGTCGGTTTTCTCCTCGGCGGCGCGGATCGTGGTTGCGATGCGCTCATGATCCTGCGGGCTGATTGGTCGTGTTGCCATGATATGTCTCACCAGCTTCCTGAAGAACCGCCACCACCCGATGAGCCGCCGCCACCGGAAAACCCGCCACCGCCGCTTGATCCCGAAGACCAGCCACCACCGGAGCTCCCCGACGACCAGCCGCCCGAAGACGAACCCGTTGTCCAGCCACGGCTGCCCGAGTACCCGCTCGGCCCACGGCCGTAACGAAACGTCATGCCCAGCCATCTGTACACGCCCGGGGACAGCTTCGTGCCGAACATCGGCGGCAGGAACGCCATCGCCAACCCGCCGAAAAACATCGTCGCCCACAGGATCAGGAACACGGCAACGATCGGATCGATGGACGTGCCGTCATCGGCGGGATTGCGCTTGCCTCGCGCTTCCAGCTCCTCCGGATTACCTTCCAGCACCATGACCATGTCATCGACGGCTTTACTGATGCCGCCGGAGAAGTCGCCGGCGCGGAAGGCCGGCACCATGTCATTTTCGATGATCAGCTTGGTATGCAGGTCGGTCAGCGTACCTTCGAGCCCATAACCGACCTCGATGCGCATCTTGCGGTCGTTCGGGGCAACCAGCAGGAGCACGCCATTGTTCTCGCCCGCCTGGCCAAGTTTCCAGAAGCGGAACAGGCGGTTGGCGTAGGGCTCGATCTCCTCGCCATCGAGGCTGGGGATCGTCGCGACGACGATCTGGTCGGAACCTTTTGTCTCGAAGTCGGCGAGCTTCCGCGTCAGCGCCGCCTTGGTCGCGGCATCGATGATGCCGGCATTGTCGACGACACGGCCGGTCAGCGCCGGCAGGTCGGCCGCGTAGGCCATGACGCAGGAGAACAGCACGACCGCGGCAATCAGGACAGCCGAGGCGAGGCGGTCGCATTTCGACAGGCTGATGCCGGGTATCGTCATGCCATCACCAGCTTCCCGACGAGCCGCCGCCGCCGGACGAACCGCCGCCGCCGGAAAAGCCTCCACCGCTGCTTGACCCCGAAGACCAGCCGCCGCCGGAAGTCCCCGTCGACCAGCCGCCACTGGAAGATCGCCGGCTTGGCTCGAAGGTCATGCCGAGCCAGCGGTAGCGGCCGGGACCGAGCTTCTGGCCGAAGATCGGCGGCAAAATGGAGACAGCAAGACTGCCGACCATAATGGTTATCCATATGCCGATGAACACGGTGAAGAACAGGTCGTCGGACTCGAAGGGCGCCTGCTGGTTGCGCTCGCCGCGCGCCTCCAGCTCCTCCGGATTGCCTTCCAGCACCATGATCATGTCGTCTACAGCTTTGCTGATGCCGCCGGAGAAGTCCCCGGCGCGGAAGGCCGGCACCATGTCGTTTTCGATGATCAGCTTGGTGTGCAGGTCGGTCAGCGTACCTTCCAGCCCATAACCGACCTCGATGCGCATCTTGCGGTCGTTCGGCGCAACCAACAGCAGCACGCCGTTGTTTTTCTTCGCCTGCCCAAGTTTCCAGAAGCGGAACAGGCGGTTGGCGTAAGGCTCGATCTCCTCGCCCTCGAGGCTCGGGATCGTCGCCACGACGATCTGGTCGGAGCCTTTTGTCTCGAAATCGGCAAGCTTCCGTGTCAGCGCCGCCTTGGTCGCGGCATCGATGATGCCGGCATTGTCGACGACACGGCCGGTGAGCGCCGGAAGATCGGCGGCGAGGGCGGTGAAGGGGAGGAAGAGGAGGCTTAGAAGAGCGAAAAGGAACCCTAGGCTTGCATTCAGGGGCGCCCCCCTCTGCCCTGCCGGGCATCTCCCCCTCAAGTGGGGAGATTGGCCGCCATCTCCGCTTTCTCCAATTTTCAACGTCGCAAGATCGGCGTCAGCGCCGAAGCTGCCAATCTCCCCCCTTGAGGAGGAGATGTCCGGTAGGACAGAGGGGGGTGTTTGCACGCCAGCAGCCCGTCATTTCGCGGGATTTATTCCGATGACAGTCGACGTTCACCCGCCCTGCTTCGTGCCGAAATCGACCTTCGGCGGCTGCATCTTGTCTTCGGCGACAGTGAAATTGGCAAAGGGCTCATTGCCGCGGAACCAGAAGGTCGCCCACAGCACCGAGGGGAAGGTCCTCAGCGTCAGATTGTAGTCCCTGACCGCCTGGATGTAGTCGCGCCGCGACACCGCGATGCGGTTCTCGGTGCCTTCGAGCTGGGCTTGCAGCGCCAGGAAATTCTGATTGGCCTTGAGGTCGGGATAGGCCTCCGAGACCGCGATCAGCCGCGACAGCGCGCTGGTCAGCCCCGCCTGAGCATCCTGAAACTTCTTGAGGGCTTCGGGATCCTTCAGCGTTTCCGGTGTTACCGTGATCTGCGTTGCCTTGGCGCGTGCCTCGACCACCGCGTCGAGCGTATCCTTTTCGTGCGAGGCATAACCCTTCACCGTCTCGACCAGGTTGGGGATGAGGTCGGCGCGGCGCTGATACTGGTTCAGCACCTCGCTCCATGCCGCCCTGGCGTTTTCTTCCGCAGTGGGGATGGTGTTGTAGCCGCAGCCGGCAAGCAGCGGCAGCATGATCGCCATCATCAGGAAGGCGGGCAGCGTGCGGAAAATGGACGGCGAGGCAAGGCGCTGGGCAAACATGATGGGGTCCCTCGGTAGAAGTTGCACGCGAAGCATTACCACAATCAGCGCGCAAGAAAACCGCCCGGGCCGGCAGCCCTCGCCTGGCACGCCCGATGCCGCTGCAAGGCTCTGTGATTGGCCGTGCGAACGCGATAAGGTCCGGCAAAACGGGACATCATCATGGCGGAGCGCCAAGACAGCGAGAAGGAATCGCGCCGTATCCTCGAGCGCATCGCGCACGAGACGAATCCGGCGGGCGACTCGTTTGCGGGGCGGGCCGCGAAAGGCATGCGCGATCACGTCACCGCGGCCGATGCCGATCGCGCCGATCCGATCGAAGTCTGGGGCACCCGCTTTGGCCGCACGCTGGGCCTGCTGCTGGCGCTGGGCCTGATGGTCTGGCTCGTGCTTTACGTCATCCGGGGCAGTTAGGAATCAAACGACAATGAGCGCCGAACAAACCGACGCGCCGCGTGCGGTCATCGTCATTTCCAGCCATGTCGCGCGCGGCTCGGTCGGCAACCGTGCAGCCGTCTTTGCGCTGGAGACCCTGGGGTTCCCGGTCTGGGCGGTGCCGACCGTCATCCTGCCCTGGCATCCCGGCCATGGACGGGCAACACGGATCGTACCGCCGCTCGACCAGTTCAAGGCGCTGATGGCCGATCTCGAGCGGGCGCCATGGCTGGGTGAAGTCGGCGCCGTGTTGTCCGGCTATCTCGGCGAGGCCGGCCAGGCCGAGGCCGTCGCCTCGCTGGTCGCCGCGGTGAAGGCAAGGACACCCGGCGCTGTCTATATCTGCGATCCGGTGATGGGTGATTCGGGCGGCCTCTACGTGCCCGAGCCGACAGCCATCGCCATGCGCGACCGGCTGATGCCGATCGCCGACATAGCCACCCCCAACCGCTACGAACTGGAATGGATGGCCGGCGCCGCGTTGCCCGACCTGAAATCGGCGATCGCGGCAGCGCTCCACGCCGGACCATCGACCATGCTGGTCACCTCTGCGCCGTCGATGATGACGGGCGGCACCGGCAATCTGCTGCTCGATAGCAGCCAGGCGCTGCTCGCCGAACATCGCCTGATCGACAAGCCGCCGAATGGCCTGGGCGATCTGACGGCGGCCGTCTATCTGGCACGTATCCTATCCGGCCAGCCGCCGGTCAAGGCGCTGCAATCGACGACGGCGGCGGTCTACGAGATCCTGGCGCGCACCGCCAAGCGCGGCGGCGACGAACTGCAGCTCGAAACCGATGCGCAGAGCCTGTCGCATCCGATGGCGATGGTCCAGCTTCGCCACCTCACGCATCCGGGGCGGGGCCGCCGGGCGTGACGTCGACTGAGACCGTGCTTGTCGGCGTCGACGGCTGCAAGGCCGGCTGGATCGCCGTCCGGCGCGCTTCTGGCATGGCACCGTCGGTCGGTGTCTTCGTAACCTTCACCGCCTTGCTCGCATCCCTTCCCGAAAACGCGGTCATCGCTGTCGACATGCCGATCGGCCTGCCCGACTTGTCGGGCAAGGGCGGGCGCGGCCCCGAAGCGCTGGTACGGCCACTGCTCGGGGCACGCCAATCCAGCGTCTTCTCGATCCCCTCCCGCGCCGCGCTCTATGCGGAGACCAATGATTTCACCACCATCGAAGCCTGGTATGCCGCGCACATCCGGGCAAGCGAGGTGGCCCTGACCACATCCGACCCGCCGCGCGGCGTCTCGATCCAGGCCTTCGGCATTTTTGCCAAGATCCGCGAGATCGACGCCCTGCTGATCGCGCGACCCGATCTGCGCGGCCGTGTGTTCGAATCGCATCCGGAAGTCGCTTTCTGCCGCCTGAACGGCGATCAGGCCATGCAACTGCCGAAGAAGATCAAGGGCAGCATCAATCCGGCCGGCATGGCGGAACGCAAGGCTCTGCTTTGCCGGCATGGCTATGACACGGCCTTTCTCGACCAGCCGCCACCGCGCGGCGCCGCCGCCGACGATTTCCTCGACGCGGCCGCGATGACGCTGATCGCCGGTCGCATCGCCAGCGGTGAGGCACGGCCGCTGCCCGACCCGCCGGGCCGCGACAGCTTTGGCATTCCTGTCGCCATCTGGGCGTAACGCTGTTGACCAAGGTTGCGCTCGATGCATGGCATTTCTAGCCAGCCCTCATAATTCTGCATTGCTCGCGACCGGCTTTTGCCGCTAGAGCCTCTCTAGACCGCAACGAGCTGCCGCATCCAACCCGGAAAGGCTCCAGACGCCGCCCATGTCCCATCTCCCTGAACATCTTCTCGCCGGCTACCGCAATTTCATGAATGGCCGCTATCTCACAGAGAGCGGGCGCTATCGCGATCTCGCTCGGGAAGGCCAGGCGCCGGAGACGATGATCGTCGCGTGCTGCGATTCGCGTTCGGCGCCCGAGGCGATCTTCGACGCCGGGCCCGGCGAACTCTTCGTGCTGCGCAATGTCGGCAATCTGGTGCCGCCCTATGCTCCCGATGGCGAGTTCCATTCGACCTCGGCGGCGCTTGAATTCGCCGTGCAGAGCCTCAAGGTCAAGAACATCGTCGTCATGGGCCATGGCCGCTGTGGCGGCATCCGTGCAGCGCTCGACACCAATTCCGCGCCGCTTTCGCCGGGCGACTTCATCGGCAAGTGGATGAGCCTGATCGCGCCGGCGGCCGAAACCGTCTCCTCCAGCACCTTCATGACCGCGTCGGAGCGCCAGACCGCGCTGGAGCGCATCTCGATCCGCTATTCCATCGCCAACCTCAGAACCTTTCCCTGCGTCTCGATTCTCGAGGGCAAGGGGCGACTGTCGCTGCATGGGGCCTGGTTCGATATCTCGACCGGCGAACTCTGGACGATGAACAAGGAAACCGGCGATTTCGAACGGCCGGAGCTGGGATGAACACAGCGGCGCGCAAGGTGGTGAACATCAGGTCGGCCGCTTTGACGGCGGCCGCGCTGCTGATAGCGATTATTGCCGCCCGCGCCGATGATCGTGCCCTCATCAGCCGCTGGTATTCGGCGCTGCTGGTCGCCGACCGCACCGAACTGTCCGACCTGCTCGCCGATGATGTCCGCATCAAGCTGGACGACCTCGGCATCGTGCAAAGCAAGCAGGAATTCATCGCCTCGATCGACGAATGGAAAGGTGCGGTTGCGGGCGCAGCGATCCGGCATCGGATCGAAAAGAGCGAAGGCGGGGTCACCACCGTGGTCGCCTGCTACGACTTTCCCAACAATGACAAGCTCATGCATGAGACTTTCGCGGTGACCGACGACCGCATCACCGCCAGTTCGCAAGCGGCAATCGCCGAGACGTGCGACGGCTTCTGACGCCATCCTGAGGGCCGAGCCGTTGCGCCTTGCGAGGCCTCGCCCTACATCGGGGACGACCAAACCTCTCCCCGTCAACGATCGAAAGACTGTCCATGCCTTCCACGAAAGCCGTCGACCTCGCCGCCCATCCGCTGACCGCGTGGCAAGGGCCGCTCGGCCTGCCCGATTTCACGCGCATTGGCGATGGCGACTTTTCCCCGGTCTTCGACGCGGCGCTGAAGGCGCACGAGGCCGAGATCGAGGCGATCGCCGGCAACAAGGATGCGCCGACCATCGAGAACACGCTTGCCGCGCTGGAACTCGGCGGCGAAGCGCTCGATCGCGTCTCGTCGATCTTCTGGTGTCGCGCCGGCGCCTACACCAATGAGACGATCCAGGCGCTGGAGCGCGACATCTCGCCGAAAATGTCCAGGCATTTCTCGGCGATTTCGATGAATGAGCGGCTGTTTGCCCGCATCGACGATCTCTACCAGCGCCGCGAGAGCCTGAAGCTCGACGCAGAGACCCTGCGGGTGCTGGAAAAGACCTGGAAGGGCTTCGTCCGTTCCGGCGCCAAGCTCGACGCCGACGGCAAGAAACGGCTGGCAAGCATCAGCGAGGAATTGTCCTCGCTCGGCACCAGCTTCGGCCAGAATGTACTGGCCGACGAGCGCGACTGGGCGCTGTTCCTCGATGAGGCCGACCTCACCGGCCTGCCGGATTTCGTGAAAAGCTCCATGGCCGAGGCCGCCGAAATGCGTGGCCAGAAGGGCCGCTACGCCGTCACCCTGTCGCGCTCGATCTACGAGCCGTTCTCGACCTTCTCTGAACGCCGCGATCTGCGCGAGATCGCCTTCCGCGCTTTCACCATGCGCGGCCAGAATGGCGGCGCCACCGACAACACGAATGTGGTGCGCGACATGCTGCGCCTGCGGGCCGAAAAGGCAAAGCTGCTCGGCTACGCCTCCTTCGCCGCGCTGAAGCTCGATGACACCATGGCCAAGACGCCGAAGGCCGTGCACGCGCTGCTCGATCCGGTGTGGGAAAAGGCGCTGGAGAAGGCAGCAAGCGACCAGATCGAATTGCAACGGCTGGCGACGGAGGCCGGCAGCAACGAAAAATTTGCTGCCTGGGACTGGCGTTTCTACCAGGAGAAACTGCGCGCGGAAAAATTCGCCTTCGACGAGGCGGAGCTGAAGCCCTATTTGCAGCTCGACCGCATCATCGACGCTTGCTTCGATGTGGCGACACGGCTGTTCGGCATCACCTTCGAGGAGAAGAAGGGCATCGCTGCCTGGCACCCCGACGCCCGCGTCTTCGTGGTGAAAAATGCCGACGGCAGCGAGCGCGGCCTGTTCCTCGCCGATTATTTCGCCCGGCCCTCGAAGCGCTCCGGCGCCTGGATGAGCGCGCTGCAGTCCGGCTACAGGCTCGGCCACGGTGCGAGCCCGGTGATCTACAACATCATGAACTTCGCCAAGCCGCCGGCCGGCGAGCCCGCGCTGCTGTCGGTCGACGAGGCGAAGACGCTGTTCCACGAGTTCGGCCACGCGCTGCACGGCATGCTGACCGACGTCACCTGGCCGTCGGTAGCCGGCACCTCGGTCAGCCGCGATTTCGTCGAACTGCCCTCGCAGCTCTACGAGCACTGGCTGACCGTGCCGGCGGTGCTGGAAAGACACGCGCTGCACGTCAAGACCGGCAAGCCGATGCCCAAGGCGCTGCTCGACAAGATGCTGGCCGCGCGGACTTTTGGCGCTGGCTTTGCAACAGTAGAGTTCACCGCATCCGCGCTGATGGACATGGCTTATCACGCACGGCCGGATGCGCCTGAAGTACCACTTCGTTTCGAAACCGAAACGCTTGCAGAGCTGCACATGCCGGACACCATAGCCATGCGTCACCGCACCCCGCATTTCGGCCACGTCTTCTCCGGCGACGGCTATTCGGCCGGCTATTATTCCTACATGTGGTCGGAAGTGCTCGATGCGGACGCTTTCGCCGCCTTCGAGGAGACCGGCGACCCCTTCAACCCGGCGCTCGCCGAACGGCTGCGCAAGAACATCTACGCCGCCGGCGGTTCGAAGGATCCGGAAGAACTCTACACCGCATTTCGCGGCAAGATGCCGTCGCCCGAAGCGATGATGGTGAAGCGGGGATTGGTGTAGCACCGGATAATCTCCCCCCTCGAGGGGGAGATGGCCGCGAAGCGGCCAGAGGGGGTCGGTTCGACCGGGCTCGGCCTGCTGCGGCAGAAGAAGGTTGGCGCATTATGTCAGGCGACCCCCTCTGTCGGCTTCAGCGACATCTCCCCCTCAAGGGGGGAGATTGCCAGCATCCTTCCAAGGATCCGTCACCCTTGGCCACACCGGCCGCGTCAGCTTCTTGTAATCGGTCACCGCCGGATTGCTGGGATACGAGCTCGGCGCCGAGACATAGATGATCTCGGCGGCGATCGGCTCGAAGCCGGCGTAGAAATGGTTGGTCGACTTGATCAGCAGCATGTCCTTGGCCATCGGATCGACGCCGATGTTGGAAAAGATATCCGGCTCGAAGGTCTGTGTGCGGTTGGTGTTGAGAATGATGTCGACCTCGGTGCCTTCGAGGCGGACCAGCGCCGTTGGCCCGAGCGTCACGCGGCTTGGCCCGAAACTCTGCCAGCCCTCCGCAACCGCCTTCAGCACGCGCACGCGCGCATCGATCGGCTCGCCGGCCTGCGGCCCGGCCTTGCCGCCGAAGCGCAGGTCGATAACGGCGCTCTCGCCCGCCGCCAGGCAGAAGGTGACCGCGATCGGGTCCCAGATCGTCGCCACGGCGAACCTGTCCAGGCCACGCGCCAGCATCTGGCGCAGCACGAAGGTGCCGTCGCCGGGAACGCCGCCGCCGGGATTGTCCCAGATATCGGCGATGACCACCGGCCTGCCCGGATTCTCGGCGCGCACGGCCAGCGCCCGGTCGATGCCGTCGGTGGCGCCCAGCATCGTCATCGCCGTCTTTTCCCGCAGCGCATAGAGTTCCCGCCCCAGCCGTTCCGCCAGCGCGTCACCCTTGGCCTTGTCATCGTCGGTGACGACCAGGATGCGTGTGCCCATCTCGGCCACGTCGGCCGCCATGAAGCCATGGATGACGGAGACCGACAGCACGCCGTCCTTGCCGTGCAGCGCCTTGATGCGGTCGACGAAGGACCGCATCGGCTCGCGGCTGGTCGGCAGCACCTGGATCATGCGGCAATCGAAGGTCGAGATGACCGGCTTGATCTCACCGCGCGCCGCTGCCAGGCCAAGCTCGACGACGTGTTCGCCGCGCTCGTAGAAATCGGTGTGCGGAAATTCGAGGAAGTAGGCGAGGATGTCGGAGGCCGCCACGCGCTTCGGTGTCAGATGGCTGTGCGGATCGAGTTCCACGGCGATCACCACCTCCGGCCCGACCATTGCGCGAACCCGTTCGAGCAGGTCGCCTTCGCAGTCGTCATAGCCTTGCGCCACCATGGCGCCATGCAGGCCGAGGATGACGGCATCGACCGGCAGCGCTGCCTTGAGCTGGCCAAGGATCTCGTCGCGCAGCGCCTCATAGGTCTGCCGTTGCACCAGGCCGCCCGGCTCCGCCCAGGTGGCGGTGCCCTCGATGACATCGAGGCCTTCGGCCGCTGCCCGCCGGCGCAGCGCCACCATCGGCGAGGAGCACAGCGTCGGCGTGTCCGGATGTTTGCCGGGCCCGGCATAGAAGGCCATCTCGAACGAGGCCCTATCGGTCGGCACCGGCGAGAAGGTGTTGGTTTCCGTCGCCAGCGAGGCGGTGAAAATGCGCATGAAAGCTCCGTCCGTGAATAGGCGTTATTTGACCGCCCCGAGCGCCAGCCCGCGAACGAGGTAGCGCTGCAGCCAGATGAACAGGATGGCCACCGGCAAGGTCGCCAGCAACGTCGCGGCCATGACGTGGTGCCATTCGATGGTGTAGCGGCCGGCGACCAGCGAAAACACCTGGATCGGCAGCGTATAGCTTTCCTGGCTGCGCAGCATGGTGAGCGCCACGACGAATTCGTTCCAGGCATTGATGAAGGTGAAGATCGCGGTCACCGCGATCGCCGGCAGGCAGAGCGGCAGGAACACCTTGCGCAAGGTCAGCCAGCGGCCGGCGCCCTCCATCCAGGCGGCTTCCTCGAGATCGCGCGGAATGGTGTCGAAATAGCTCTGCAGCATCCACACCGTGAAGGCTACGTTGAAGGCCATGTAGATGAAGCCGAGCGCCGTCGTGCTCTCGACCAAGCCCCAGGCCGCCATCAGCCGGAACAGGCCAAGCACCAGCACGATCGGCGAGATCATCTGCGAAATCAGCAGGAACTGGCGCAAGGCGCCGTAGCCGGCAAAGCGGAAGCGCGACATCGCATAGGCCGCCGGAACCGAGATCAGGATGGCGCCAACCGTGGCGATCACAGACACGTAGAGCGAATTGAGCAGCGCCTGGCCGAAGCCGGTCGCCACCCACATATCGGAAAAATTCGACCAGCGGAATTCGCTCGGCCACCAGGTCGGCGACAGCACTTCCTGCCTCGGCTTGACCGCGGTCAGGAACATCACCGCGAAGGGAAAGAGCGTCACCACGATCAGCGGCGCCAGCAGCAGCCAGGCGATGATGGAGCGTTTCAGCTTGCTCGTCATGTGCGTTGCTCCCGCATCGCCAGCCGCACATAGATCATGGTGAAGACCAGCAATATGGCGAACATCACCAGCGACACCGCCGATGCTTCGCCCAGCTTGCCGATGCGGAAGGCCAGCTTGTAGAGATGGGTGACCAGGATATCGGTCGAGTTGGCCGGGCCGCCCTGCGTCATCACCCAGATGATCGGGAAGGAATTGAAGACGTAGATGGTGTTGAGCACGATGGCGATGTTGATGAACGGTTTCAGGAGCGGAAAGGTGATTTCGCGGAACTGCTGCAGCGGCGTCGCCCCTTCGAGCGCCGCCGCCTCGTAGAGATCGTCCGGAATCGACGACAGCCCGCCGAGAAAGATCGTCGTCGTGAACGGCACCGTCACCAGGATACCGATCAGCACCTGCATCGGGAAAGCGGTCTCGGCGCTCGCCAGCCATTGGATGTTGTGATCGATGAGCCCGAGGCCGATCAGCGCCGAATTGAGCATGCCGCTTTCGCCGCTCAGCGCCCAGCGCCAGACCACCGCGGTCATGGTCAGCGATACCGCCCAGGGCAGCATGATGATGACGCGGGCGATGCCGCGGCCATAGAAATCGGTGTTGAGGATCATCGCCACCGGGATCGACAAGAGAAGCGCACCGCCGACCACCATCACCGTCCATTGGCCGGTGCGCCAGAGCGCGGCCGTGAAGTCGGGATCGGCAGCGAGTGCCGCGAAATTGGCGAAGTCGTTGAAGTCGCGAAGCTGGCCGAAGCGGCTGACCTCATGCGTCGAGATCTGGATCAGGTCCCAGACCGGCCAGAAGATGACCACCGCCGCCAGAAACAGGCTGGGCAAGGTCAGGAGATAGGGCAAGAAACGATTTTGCATCTGCTGGCCTGCAACCTCGGCGCGCTGGATCAGAAGGTTCTGCTTATGCGAATTTCGGATCCGCCGCACCGGGCCGGGAACCTAGGTGTGGCGCGCCCCGCCTGAGTCTGGGGCGCGCCACGGGCGCAGGGAGATACGCCCTATTTCTTCAGCACGGTGTTGGCCTTGGCGGCCGCGTCCTTCAAGCCCGCCTCAGGGTCGCCGCCGAGATAGATCTTCTGCATGGCGTCCGACGTGATCTGGGCGACTTCTTCCCAGCCCGGAATGACCGGCGCGAAGCGGGCGTCGGGCAGCAGCGCGGTGAACGCCGCCAGATCGGCATTGTTGACGTAGTAGTCCATCTTGGCCTCTTCCTTGTTCACCGGCAGGAAGCCTTCGCCTTGCGTGAACTTGGCGCGCTGTTCCGTGGTGAACAGGAAATCGAGCAGCTTCCAGGCTTCGTCCTTGTTCTTGGAGTTCTTGAACATGATGATGGAATCGGTCACGCCATAGGTGCCGCGCGCGCCGGTCGGGCCGGCGGGGATGGCTGCAACGCCGTATTTCAGGTTCGGCGCCTCGTCCTTGATCTGGTTGGACAGGAAGGGTGCGGTGATCATCATGCCGACCTTGCCCTGCTTGAACAGGTTCTGCACGTCTTCGCGGTTGTTGGAGGTGACGCCGGGTTCGGTCAGGCCTTCGTCGATCATCGACTTGTAGAGCTTGGCGGCCTCAAGCGCACCTGGCGTGCTCAGGCCCGAAGTGCCGTCCTTGTTGAGGATCTCGGTGCCCTGCGACCACATCGCATAATAGTAATAGACGTCGGTCTCGATCTCCTTGCCCTGCAGGCCGAAGCCGAACGTGCCCGACCCCAGCGCCTTGATCTTGCGCGCATCTTCCTGCAGCTCGGTCCAGGTTGCCGGCGGCTTGGCGATGCCGGCTTTCTCGAACAGCTCCTTGTTGTAGTACATGGCGCGGGCCGAGGCCGCGATCGGCAGGCCGTAGGTCTTGCCGTCCATGATCGAGGGCGACAGGAAGGTGTCGATGAAGCGATCCTTGAAGTCGGGCTTGATGTAGCCGTCGAGCGGCTCGGCGACATCCTGCTGGACGAAGTCGATCAGCCAGCGCGTGCCGATGATCGACAGATCGGCATTGGTGCCGGCGGTGATGTCGGTGGTCAGCTTCTGCAGCAGCACATCCCACGGCACCACTTCGAACTTGACTGATATGCCGGGGTTCGCCGCCTCGAATTCCTTCTTGACGTCGGCGAAATAGGGAGCAGTCTTGGCGCTGTACTCGGCCACGGTGACCCGCACCTCGCCCGCATCCGCCTGCGCCGCAATTGCCAGCATGCTCATTCCGGCCATCAGGCCGACAGTCCATTTTGCAAGGCTCATTTGATCTCTCCCATTGGTGTTGCGCCTGCGCGCCTCTCCGTGCCGGAGCAGAAGATTTATGTGACTTTCCTACATTATCGATGATTTGAAGGCTTGCAAGCGGATTATTGTGTTGCTTAATTACATTTACAGGCCTAGGCCTTATGCGATCTGTCAGAACTCCCGGAGGATGACGCACGGTGGTTTCGCAATCCGAGTTCGAGGGCAGGGCCGAGTTCGAAGGCAGGGCCGAGTTCGAGGGCAAGACCGTCGTGGTGACGGGGGCCGGCGGCGGTCTCGGCACGGCCATCGTGGCGCTGATGGCGCAAAGAGGCGCCAGGGTCGTCGGTTGCGATCAGTCAAGCGAGGCGCTGAACAGTCCGCACCTTGCCTCCCGCTATGTCTTCGATCTTCTCGACAAGGCATCGATAGCGACGGCGATCGGCGCGATCCTCGACCGGGATGGTGTGCCCGACATTCTCATCAACAATGCCGGCTGGACGCGTGCCGAGACGATTTCGGCGCTCGATCCCGACAGAATAGAGCAGGAACTCGATCTCAACCTGACTGGCGTGATGAATTTCGCCGACCCGCTGGTCAAGGCGATGGCTGGCCGCGGCTCGGGCAGCGTCGTCTTCATCTCCTCGGTCAACGCCATCGCGCATTTCGGCAATCCGGCCTATGCCGCCGCCAAGGCCGGCATCAACGCCTATGCCAAGGCGATCGCCGTCGAGCTCGGCCGCAGCGGCCTGCGCGCCAATGTCGTTTGCCCCGGATCGATCCGCACCGCCGCCTGGGACCACCGCCTTGCCAAGGATCCCGAAATCCTCGGCAAATTGCAGCGGCTCTATCCGCTCGGCCGCATCGTCAACGCCGCGGAAGTGGCGGAAGCCGTCGCCTTCCTTGCGTCCGATCGCGCATCGGGAATAACAGGCGTGGTGATGCCCGTGGACGCGGGACTGACCGCCGGCTGCCTGCCCTTCATCGACGACATCCTGGGAGCGTGACAATGACCGATGTCGAGTTTCGCGATCTGTCGAAATCCTTCGGCCAGCACAAGATCCTCGAGAACATCAGCCTCGATATCAAGAGCGGCGAGTTCGTCGTCCTCGTCGGCCCGTCCGGCTGCGGCAAGTCGACCTTGCTGCGCATGCTGGCCGGCCTGGAGACGATCACCTCCGGCGACCTGTTGATCGGCGGCGTGCGCGCCAACGCGCTGCCGCCACAGCAGCGCAACATCGCCATGGTGTTCCAGTCCTATGCGCTGTTTCCGCATCTGAAGGCAGCTGACAATATCGGCTTTGGCCCGAAGATCCGCGGCGAGACGCGCACGGTGATCGATGAGAAGGTCAAGAAGGCGTCCGGCGTCCTCAATCTCTTCTCCTATCTCGACCGCTATCCCCGCCAGCTGTCGGGCGGCCAGCGCCAGCGCGTCGCCATGGGCCGCGCCATCGTGCGCGAGCCGTCTGTGTTCCTGTTCGACGAGCCGCTGTCCAATCTCGACGCGCAATTGCGCGTGCAGATGCGCGTCGAGATCAAGGCGCTGCACCAGCGGCTGAAATCGACGATCGTCTACGTCACCCACGACCAGATCGAGGCCATGACGATGGCCGACCGCATCGTCGTGATGGACCGCGGCAGAATCCAGCAGGTCGGGGCGCCGCTGGAACTCTACGACAGGCCTGCCAACAAGTTCGTCGCCTCCTTCCTCGGCTCGCCGTCGATGAGCTTTGTGTCCGGTTCGCTCAAGACGGCGCTTGAGAAAACCTGGTTCGAATCGGCCGGTGGCGGGCGGCTTGCGCTTGCCGGCAAACAGGTGCCGGCGGACAGCGCGGTGGAGGCTGGCATCCGGCCCGAGCATTTTATCGTCGGCGAGGCTGTCGACGCGATGGCGATCAGGGTGGATGTCGTCGAGCCCACCGGCTCCGAAACACATGTCTATGGCGCTATCGGTGCTGATACGGTACGCGCTGTGTTCCGCGACAGGGTGCCGGTCAGGCCGGGAGACCTGCTGCCGGTCTCGGTCGACCCCGGCAACATCCATCTGTTCGACAAGGCAACGGGCCTGCCTCTATGAGAACAGCAGCATGAAGACGCCGGCCGACATCATCACGCGGCTGCAGCTGATGTCGCAGGACGGAACGAAGTCGGATCGCAAGCTGGCCGGCTTCGTGCTGGCAGACCTCGATTTCGTTTCCAAAGCGGCGATTTCGGAAATTGCCTTGCGCGTCGGTGTCAGCGAGCCGACGGTGACGCGGTTCTGCCGCAACCTCGGCTGCGAGGGCCTGCGCGACTTCAAATTCTATCTGGCGCAAGCCATCGCCATCGGCGGCCAGTATCTGTCGCCGGAGCCGTTGAGCCGCGATGCCCGCGAACAGCGCATCGCTTCCGCCATCACCGAAGCGGCGATATCGGCCATCCAGCGCGCCAGCGAAAACCTCGACATGACGACGCTGGTCGCCGTCGCCGCACGCATCGCTGTTTCCGGTAATGTGCTGTGCATCGGCTCCGGTGGCATTTCGTCCATGATGGCGACCGAAATGCAGAACCGGCTGTTCAGGCTTGGCGTGTCGGTGCTGGCGCAGATCGACGGACAATTGCAACGCATGTACGCCGCCGTTGCCACCCCCGACACCACGCTGATCGCCTTCTCCGTCTCCGGCTATGCCAGATCGGTCATCGATGCGGTGCAGGTCGCCCAGCAATATGGCGCCACCACGATCGCCATCACCCCGCCGGACTCCGCACTCGCCAAGGTCGCCGACACGGTCATCCATTTCCAGTCGCTCGAGGATGGCAATATCTACAAGCCGACATCGTCTCGCTATGCGCTGCTGTCGATCGTCGACATGATCGTCACCTCGGTCGCCGAGACGCGCGGACCAAGGGTTTTGGAGAATCTGCGCCGCATCAAGCAGAGCGTGAACACGTTGAAAGTCGACGATCCGCGTTTGCCATTGGGCGATTGAGCCCCTGCGGCCAAGGACATCAGGACTGGCGGCCGAGCGCCTCGATGCTTTTCGCCAATTTCGCCGGATCGCCTTCAATGCGCACGGTCTTCAACCGCGCGGTGCCGCCGGCGACAACCGAGACAGCGGACCCAGGCACGCCCAGAGCCTTGGCCAGCAGCTTTTCGAGCGCATGATTGGCGGCGCCGTTTTCCGGCACGGCGCGGACACGCGCTTTCAGATGGCTTCGCCCGTCCGCCGTGGTCTCGAAACCTTCGAGCCTGTCCAGCGCAGCCTTTGGCGTCAGCCGGACAAACAGCTCGGCGCCGTTTTCGCGAAGGCGAAACGGCGTGCTCATAAGGTCATCCTGCTCACAGGATCAGAGGCGCCACCGTGGTGAGCAGAAACTGCCGCAGGAAGAACAGGATCAGAAGCAGGATGATCGGCGAGATGTCGATGCCGCCAAGGTCCGGCATGAAGCGGCGGATAGGCCGCAACGCCGGCTCGGTCAGCCGGTAGAGCATGTTGCCGATGCTGCCGACGAACTGGTTCTTCGAATTGACGACGTTGAAGGCGTAGAGCCAGGAAAAGATCGCCGAGGCGATGATGATCCACCAGTAGAGGTCAAGCGCCATGACGATTGTTTGAATGAGGGCGAGCATGCCGGTCTCCAATTGTTGCCGACATGTAGCCATTGCACGCGAAACCGGCAAGGGCCGCCTTTCTGTGGAGCGCCAATACCGGCCCGGTCGGACTGTAGGGCATGTCGCCGACACCCCAACGAAGGCGCGAATACACAAAACCGGCAAGGGCCGCTTTCCGCCGGCGCCAGATCGACGCTTGACGGCACTGGATTTCGGCAAACCTCCGCCTTGACAGGAAACCGCGGCGCCCGATAAATGCGCCATCCGCTGGACGGGGCTGTAGCTCAGCTGGGAGAGCGCGTCGTTCGCAATGACGAGGTCAGGAGTTCGATCCTCCTCAGCTCCACCAGCGGAATAATTCTCCACGCTGCGCGCCAGATGCCCATCTCTGCGCCACATGCAGTCCGCGACGCTCGTCCCGGCTTGCCCCCGCGGTTGGCATTTGCTGTGCCAGCGCACCTTAAAAGGCCGCGCTACATCGCCTATTTCGCGATATCCGGCAAAACTTTTGTCAATTGGACTTATGGCGGAAGAGCTCGCTGATTGTTTCCGTTTTTTTTGGAAACCACCCCACTAAATTGACGTTACCAAATCAGTTTTTTCTGTGCGTTGTGACCAGGGCGTTTCGGCGGGGGCGACCGGAGACGCTATATCGATTTCAAGTCGAAATGAAAAATCCGCCTGCGGAAGCAAAGACGTGTCAATTCGCGACAATCTCGCTGCAAACCTTAGACGGCTGTGCAAGGACCATGCCTCCGTAAGTGCGGTATGCCGTGAGCTGCGCATCAATCGCACGCAGTTCGAACGCTATCTGCAAGGGCAGACCGTTCCCAACAAAGCTACCGCCAAGCTGATATGCGATTACTTTCGGATCGACGAAGCCGAACTGTACCAGGATCCCGGCGCACCCGAGCCGGCGATGCGTGGCCTGCCGCCGGTTTCCGAGAGCCTGTTCATCCAGATGATCCGCCCTCCCAGTCCTTCGATCGCAGGCGGCACCTATTTCACCTATTTCTCGATCCCGGGCCGCCTCGACCTCCTGATGCGCTCGGTGACCTTCGTGAGGCGCGAAGCCGAACTGGTCACCTTCCGAAGGGTCACCGGATGGTCGGAGCGCCGGGGATCGACCTGGGCACGAGCGCGCGGCAATCACTATGGCGTGGCGATCTCGCGGCTGAACTGGATCTATTTCAGCGGCATCAATCGCCGCCAGACCGGAGAGCCCTCGCTGATCTCCGTGCAATGGGCTCCCATCTCCGAACCGGTGCTGATGGGCAAGGCCATGCTTCTGACGGAGGCCGGCCCGGCATTCGTGTCCGTCATCATGCGGCGCGACATTGCCAACATCCACCCAAGGGATGCCATCAGCATGGCGCATGTCATCAATCTCGACGATCCGGGCGTCGATCAACTGGTTGTCAGCCTCACCCGGGACGGGTTGGGCTAACCCCTCGGATCGCCGTGTCTTACGCCAAATAAGAATAAGCGTACGCCGATTAAGCGTATGCCAACGATTGTCTACTCTGTATCTGAATAAAATCGATATTTTACACTTTAATACCAGGAAAGATAATCCACGGGTCCGCCTTAGGCTCGTGGTTTTACTATAATTTTAACAAACCATTAACTCTTCCGACCTTACCTTTCTTCACGCGGATCCCGTTCCGGGGGTCTTTCAACGGATCCCAAATTGGGGTCAGGAAAGGGATGAAAATGGCCAAGAAAGTGACCAATGCTCCGAAGCTGACGATTGCCGCCGGCACGCAGACCGTCTTCTTTTCGCAGGGCATGCACTACAACAAGCGCTGAAGCCGTTCTGCGCCGACGAGCGTCTTGCTTGTCGGCGCCTCGGCTCCGCAGATGGCAACCAGCTTCATGAAAATGCGCTCTTCGAAAACGCTTGTTTTCTACCCCGGACCGAACAAGGTCACGGCATGCAACTTCCTGACCAGAAGCGTGTTTGAATGCAGTCCTGAGATGGTCGGCCTGCTCGCTTCGTGGGACAAATGGGCATCGACGGCGGACATTGCCCGCGCCCATGGATGGTCGAAGTCCGAGTTGAAGGCTGTCGTTCCCCAGTTGCTCGATTTCTCCGCGCTGGTCACAGCCGGATCGCCTCTCGCCGAGCAGGAGGAACAGTTTTCAGGACAATGGAGTTGGGGGCTTCCGACGGCGCTGATGCATTTCTGCGTCCAGGACAGCGAATACATGACCATCGAGCAAGCGGAAGAGCGGCAGATAGAACGCGCCGGCCATACGCCGCAGCCGAACCTCATGCTCAAGAATTCCGCAGGCGCCATCCAGCTGCCGAATGCACTGGAAGACAATGAACTTCTCAGCTTGATGGCGCGGCGCCGCACCAACCGCACGGCGGCTCAGCCCACCATCACGGCCAAACAGCTTTCCGATTGCCTGTTCGCAGGGCTCGGCATCATCGGCGAGACCGCCAATTGCGTTGGCACCCTGCCGCTCGGCATGACCCCTTCAGGCGGCGCGCGAAATCCCTATGAGGCCTATGTGGTCGCGCTCGGCGTCGATGGCCTCGAACCCGGTGTCTATCACTATTCCGCCGCGGATCACGACCTTGGCAGGATTTCCGCAAACCATCTGCCGAAGATCTCCGAACTGGTCGGCGGACAGGAGTGGGCCGACGCCATGCCGTGCCTGGTCCTGCTTTGCGCCAAGCTCGATCGCACGATGTGGAAATATGAGGACGCCAATGCTTATCGTGTCGTGCTGATCGAGGCCGGCCATATCGGCCAGAACATCATGCTGGCAGCGACCAATCATGGCCTGTCGGCGTGTCCGACAGCCGCGCTCAGCCATTCCGCCATCAAGCGGCTGCTTGGTCTCGACAGTTTCACCGACGCACCGATCTATGCCTTGACCCTCTCGACGCCGGAAAGAGATCCGTCCACGGCGGGCCAGTCCATCAATTAGCCGACCAACTATGTGCATCACAGCCAGTAACGCGTTCCCCAGGGTATAACCAGAGACAGGAGCAGCACGTGCCAAATCAATCCTTACGCCAGTCGGAAATCGATAGCCTTCAATATATTTCGTCGATGACCAATGAGCTCGTGCAGATGGCCGAAGCAAGCCGTTTTCCGATGATCTCCTATCTGCTGGGCATGGCCTATGCAGAGGCCTTCGACGTTCTTCGCGGCGCACGGCCGGCCAGGCATGCGCAGCTCAGCGGCAACCCGCTGCACCCCAAGGCGCAGGCAAAGGACACTCGGGCAGCCCAGCCACGGAGAGCGTAGCGACATGCAATCGTCAGCCGCATGCGCGGTGGCCGGCTCGACCTCCCGGCCAAAGCGCTGGGAGACGCTGTGCGCGTTGCAAAGCCTGCTGCCGTTGCTGAAGAAGGCCGCGACGGACCTGCGCCGCGCCGACATGGTCTACTGGTTCGAGCAGGCCGACGCCGAGGTCGCCAACATCATCAGGGGCCACCCCTCCGATGCAACCGCAATCCCGGCCCTGATTGCATCCTGCCCGCAGGACCGGCATCCGGTCGCTCAAGCTTGATGCATGTCGCCCGCCAAAACGCGACGCGTTCATTGGCGCCGCTGAAAATGCTCTGATCACCAGTTTTCAATTTCAGACGGGAACCTATTGCGCGTCTGGAATGCCCAGGGGACCTGCACATGAACATGATAGCCAACATCAGAAGCGTCGATGCCAGGGAAAGCGTTTTCAGCCGGCTCGACGTCTTGATCGCCAGGCGGCCGCCATCGCCTGACGCCGCGCGGGTCGAGGCCCGCCAACTCGTCTCGATGGCGATTGCCGACAGCTGCCAGGCCGACAGTCTCTGGGGTACAGTGGACGCTTTCCACGCCCATTTCGACTTCATGATGCAGACCATCGAGATCAACGGCGCCGATGACCCGGGGCTCGGGCCCTTGCGCACGAAATGCCGTTTCTATCTCGAACAGGTCGAGGCCCTGAGCCTGTCACTGGCCTATTGACAGGCCGGCCCGAACAAATT
>NZ_RZTT01000160.1 GCF_003996995.1 Mesorhizobium sp. M7A.T.Ca.US.000.02.2.1
CCATGAACCCGAGAATGTCAGCCTTGGTCGGTTCCTTGCCCGGTTTGCGGACGACGACCAGCAGCGGCCGTTCGCCCCATTTCGAATGCTGAACGCCGATGGCTGCCGCCTCGGCGACATCGGGATGGCCGACAGCCAGATTCTCGAGGTCGATGGTCGAAATCCATTCGCCGCCGGACTTGATGACGTCCTTGGCGCGATCGGTGATCTGCATATAGCCGCCGGCGTCGATGTGGGCGACGTCGCCAGTGTCGAACCAGCCATCCTCATCGAACTGCTCCACGCCGGCGTCGCCATAATAGGCACGGGCAACGGCCGGCCCACGCACTTTCAGGCGGCCAAAAGTCTTGCCGTCCCAAGGCTGCTCGTTGTTGTCGTCGTCGGTCACCTTCATTTCGACGCCGAAGGGCGGATAGCCCTGTTTCTGCTGGACGTCGAGCCGGGCTTCGCCCTCAAGACCAGCATGGTCCGGCTTCAGGGTACACAGCGTGCCGAGCGGCGACATTTCGGTCATGCCCCAGGCGTGGATAACCTGGACATCGTAGTTCTGCTGAAACTTCGTCATGATCGCGCGCGGGCACGACGAGCCGCCGATGACAACCTTGTTGAGATAGGGAAGCTTCTTGCCGGTCTCCTCCAGATGCTGCAGCAGCATCATCCAGACGGTCGGCACGGCGGCGCTGAAGGTCACCTTCTCGGTGTCGAGCAGCTCATAGATCGAGGCGCCATCCATCTTGCAGCCGGGCATGACCAGCTTGGCACCGATCATCGGCCCGCTCTGGCCAAGGCCCCAGGCATTGGCGTGAAACATCGGCACGACAGGCAGGATCGTATCGCGCGACGACAGCCCCATGGCGTCGGGCATGGCAGCGATCATGGCGTGCAGCACGTTCGAACGATGGCTGTAGACGACGCCCTTGGGATCGCCCGTGGTCCCGGACGTGTAACACATGCCGGCGGCGGTGCTTTCGTCGAAGGTCTTCCAGGCGAAGTCGCCATCCGCTTCGTCAAGCCAATCTTCATAGGCGACCGCGTTGGGCAATGTCGTCGGCGGCATATGCGCCCTGTCGGTCAGCACGATCACCTGTTGCAGCGACTTGACGGCGCCGGCGATTTTCTCGAGCAGCGGCACGAAGGTCAGGTCGACGAAGACTGCCCTGTCCTGGGCATGGTTCATGATCCAGACGACCTGCTCGGGAAACAGCCGCGGATTGAGCGTGTGGTAGATGGCGCCGATGCCCATGATGCCGTACCAGGCCTCGATGTGGCGTGCGGTGTTCCAGGCCAGCGTCGCGATGCGGTCGCCCAGCCCATAGCCGTCGCGCTCGAGCCGCTGGGCGACCTTCAGGGCACGTTGATGGATGTCCGCGTAAGTGGTGCGCACGATCGGCCCCTCGATCGAGCGCGTCACGATCTCGCGCACGCCATGCTGCCGCTCGGCATTGTCGATGAGCTTATGGCAAAGCAGTGGCCATTCCTGCATCAGTCCCAGCATTCGATCCTCCCTCACGCTTTTGCGTTGTGCTTTTCGAGCTATTGTGGAGCGAACCGGCGGATTGTCCAGCCGCCAGCACCCCTGAGCGCCGCATTGGTGGAAAACCGCCACAATCCGGCCATCGTCGGCGTTAAGTTTCGTTAACGGGCAAAGGGGTGCGATTGGCGACTGAAAGAGGTTCGCATGGACGCGCAGCTCGACGACAAGGCTCTCGAGAGTACGCTTGCCGAAAGTCTGGCCGATGTGGTGCCGGACACAAAGACTGTTTCCGAAGATGAATTTGTTGAAGTTGTCGGCGGCGCGCTGGAAGCGGTCGGCGGCACGCTGCTGTTCAAGATGTGCGTCCAGAATCAGGGCGAGGACCAGCACGTCGCGGCCGCGTCAGTCGGCGATGGCGGAAACCGCCAGTTCTGCTGCTCACCTTGCCTACCGGCGGCGGTTCCCTGAAGGTCGAGACTGTCTCGAGAAGCAGCAACCCGGTCGCCGGGATCGCTGCCGCCTATGCCGGTCTCATGGACGTGTTCAAGGCCGCTGCCTGACCGCTGACGACAAGTATCTCGACGATTCCAAGGGGCGATCCATCGGCGTTGGCTAGGCAAGTTTTGCGTGTTGGATGGCGATAGCGGCTTGCGCAATGCGCTTGCGCGACACACCTTAAGTCGACGCAAGGAGAGCCCCCGCATGGATCAGATCGCCAACCCCGCACCCGGTTTCCAACGCAACCCGGACAAAATCATCACTGTCGAGCCCTATGCCGGCACCGTTACCGTGCGCGTCGGAGACGTGGTCATCGCTTCAACAACGGAGGCCAAGGTGCTGACCGAAGCCCCCTATCCGGCGGCCTTCTACATTCCGTTCGCCGACGTCGATTTCGGCAAGCTTGGCCGCACCGACCACTCGACCCATTGCCCCTACAAGGGCGATGCAAGCTATTGGAGCGTGCTGCCTGCCGGCGAGACCGGCCAGAACGCCATGTGGGCGTACGAGCGGCCTTTCGACGAAATGGCTGAAATCCGCAACCACGGCGCATTCTACGCTAGCAAGGTCACGATCGAAGCCAAACCGGACTGAGCCAACGCCGAAGGCATCGAGATCCGCTCGGCTGGCCAGTCACTCCGTCGTGCCGTTATTGCCGATGCCCTCGGCATCGTCGAGCCGCACAAAGGTCAAGCCTTTGGCCTTGAGCGCCAGCAGCCCCTGCACCACGCCTTCGCCGGCCGCATGGGTCGGCTGGTTGATGTGCGAGATGATGACGTCGCCATCCTTGGCCGCCGCGATGCGCCGGGCGGTCTCCTTGGCGCCAAGCAAAGAGCCGCCGTCGCCATTTATCGAAAATCCCGCGACCTTGAAGCCAAGCTTGCGGATCATGGCGATTGCCGACGGGCTGTATTCGGCGGTTGCGCCACGAAACCATTTCGGCGCCGGCTCGCCGGTCCCGGTAAGAGCGGCGGCTCCCGATTCGACCTCGGCCAGCACCGCATCCGGGCTGCCGGCGCTGCGAATGCCGTAGATTTTCCGCGGCGTGTCGACCGCCGGGATGTGGTGGCCGCCATGATTTTCCAGTTCGAACAGATCGGGATGCGCCCGCATGATCTCGACGGCGGCGGCGTTTCGCTTCAGCCAGATGCCGGTCACGAAAATGGTGGCGGGGATCTTGTTGTCCACCAGCGCCGAAAGAATCCGGTTGTCGGTCTGTCCACCGCACGCGTCGAGCGTAAGCGCCACACGGCCGGCTCCGCTCGCCTGCGACTTGATGTGCAGCGTCGGCTCGACGAGCGGCGCTGCATGGCTGGCGGATGCCATCGCCCACGACAGGGCGATAATGCAGAGATTTTTTTGCAGCAGGCGCATCAAACCGATTCCCGGACCCGTCATTTCAAGCAGGCATCCCAACGACCCGCATGAAGGCGGAAATCGGGATGGCGCATAGCAGAAAAGCGCTCCGCGACAATGTGACCGTTCCTGTGGCGAAGGGGGTCATTCCGCCGCGTCGAGGGTCGTGCATGCGACGCATGATCTCAGATGGCGTGTTCCAGTTTCATTTCGGTGCGCGAAAGAACCTCGCGCACCGCATCGACCACAGGCTTGACCTCCAGGCCCCAGACGCAGCATGCCTTGCTGGGATCCGGCGCGCGGCAGAGGTTTTCGGCCATGCAGGCGCAAGGCATCGGCGGCTGGAGCGAGATGCTGGGCACGCCGACGGGACCCCAGCGCGACGGCTCCGTCAGACCGAACAATCCGACAACCGGGGTTCCGGTGGCTGCGGCCATGTGCATCGGGCCGCTCTCATTGCCGAGAAACAGCCGGGCCTGTTTCAGCACCGCCAGCAGGCTTTCAAGCGACAGGTCACCGACGAGATTGACGACCGACGGCGCGGTCCTGGCGACGATACGTTCGGCGATCTCGCGCTCGTCCGGGCCACCCACCAGGACGACGTCCAGACCAGTCTCGCCGGCGATCTCGACGATCACTGCTGCAAACCGCTCCGGCTGCCAACGTCGCCCCTCGAAGCTTGCCCCCGCATGCACGGCGATGAAGGCGTTTGGCCGCAGATGGTGCTTACCCAGCAGCGCCAATGCTTTAGCCGTCTCCAATGGCAGCGGCTGAAGGTTCGGAATCACCGTGCGAAGCTCGATGCCGAGCGCTTCGAGCGGCGAGAGGTAGCGGTACAGGAAATGCTGACCATCAAAGCCGTAGGGCTTGGCAAAGACGTTGGCGGGCTGCCGCTCCAGCATACGCAAAGGTCTTTCGGAAGGATTGTAACCGACACGGGTCTTGGCGTTGACGAGCCCGGTGACGATGCGCGACGTCTTCGAATCGCTCAGGTCGATGGTCAGGTCGAATCGGAAGCGGCGCAACGCCCGCACCATGGCGTAAAGCTCCTTCCCGCGCTCCAAGGGCGTTCCGCGCATGCGGTCGCGCCTGAATGCGACCACCTCGGAAGCAATACCATGGGCCATGACGAAGCTTTCGAAGCGAGCCTCGCACAGAAAGACGATGCTGGCGCCGGGGAATTCGAGCCGCAGGTTCTTGGCGAGCGCCGAGGCGAGGACGAGATCGCCTATGAACTTGGTTTGGACGACCAGGATCGAGTGGAACGGCGCGGGAGAAAACTGCAGCATCTGTTTCCGGGAGCAATTTGCGGATGGCCGCAAATTGGGCAGGAACAATGTCGAGATTACGCGACGCCGCCAGCACGTTCGCGTGAATTGCCTTACAAAACGGTAAGCTGGATGGATCCTATCGGCGGCCTGCCTTCGCAACCAGCACCGCAGCCTGCGCGGCCGCCAGCCTGGCGATCGGTACGCGATAGGGCGAACAGGACACGTAGTCGAGGCCGACCTCTTCGCAAAAGCGGATCGAGGCCGGATCGCCGCCATGTTCGCCGCAGATGCCGAGCTTGATGTCTGGCCGCGTCGCCCTGCCCTTTTGCGCGGCCATGCGCACCAGTTCGCCGACGCCGTCGATGTCGAGCGAGACGAACGGGTCCTGATCGATAATGCCCTTCTGGCGGTAGGTTTCCAGGAACGAGGCCGCATCGTCGCGCGAGATGCCGAAGGTCGTCTGGGTCAGGTCGTTGGTACCGAAGGAGAAGAATTCGGCCGACTCTGCAATGACATGGGCACGGATCGCGGCGCGGGGGAGCTCAATCATGGTTCCCGTGAGGTAATCGATCTTGACGCCGGTTTCGTCCATGACGCTCTTGGCAACCGCATCGATGCGCGCCTTGACGTAATCGAGCTCCTTCACCAGGCCGACCAACGGCACCATGATCTCGGGGACCACCAGAGCGCCGGCCTTCCTGCCGGCCTCCACGGCCGCCTCGAAAATGGCGCGCGCCTGCATCTCGGCGATCTCGGGATAGGAGACAGCCAGGCGGCAGCCGCGATGGCCGAGCATCGGATTGAACTCGTGCAGTGCCTCGGTGCGCTGCCTGAGCTTGTCCGGCGACACCTTCATGGCGGCGGCGACCTCGGCCACCTCCTCCTCGGTCTTCGGCAGGAATTCGTGCAACGGCGGATCGAGCAGGCGGATCGTCACCGGCAGGCCGGCCATGATCTCGAAAAGTTCCAGGAAGTCCGAGCGCTGCATGGGCAGAAGCTTGGCAAGCGCGGTGCGCCGGTCCTTTTCGGTGTCGGCCAGGATCATCTCGCGCATGGCGACGATGCGGTCGCCATCGAAGAACATGTGCTCGGTGCGACAAAGGCCGATGCCTTCGGCGCCGAAGGAGCGCGCCATGCGCGCGTCGAGCGGCGTTTCGGCATTGGTGCGCACTTTCATGCGGCGGACCGCGTCCGCCCACTCCATGATGGCGGCGAAATCGCCGGAAAGTTCGGGCTGCAGCATCGGCACGGCGCCCTTCAGCACCTGGCCATTGCCGCCGTCAATGGTGACGATGTCGCCCTTGCGGAAGGTCGAGCCCATCGCCATCAGCGTGCCGGCCTTGTAGTCGACACGCAGCGAGCCGGCCCCGGAGACGCAAGGCTTGCCCATGCCGCGTGCCACCACCGCGGCGTGGCTGGTCATGCCGCCGCGCGTGGTCAGGATGCCTTCCGCCGCATGCATGCCGTGGATGTCTTCGGGGCTGGTTTCGATGCGCACCAGGATCGCCTTGCGGCCCTGCGTCTTCAATTCCTCGGCGTCGCCGGAGGAAAAGACGATCTCGCCGGTAGCGGCACCGGGCGACGCCGGCAGTCCGATGCCGATGACATCGCGCGCGGCCTTGGGGTCGATGGTCGGATGCAGCAACTGGTCGAGCGAGGCCGGGTCGATACGGGCGACGGCTTCCTCTTTGGTGATCAGCCTGTCCTGCGCCATCTCGACGGCGATTTTCAGCGCCGCCTTGGCGGTGCGCTTGCCGGAGCGGGTCTGCAGCATCCACAATTTGCCGCGCTCGATGGTGAATTCGAGATCCTGCATGTCGCGGTAGTGCTTCTCCAGACTGTCGGAGATGGCGACAAAGGACTGGAACGCGTCAGGCATCAGCTTCTGCAGCGACGGCCTGTCCGAGCCAGCTGCGATACGTGCCGCTTCGGTGATGTTCTGCGGCGTGCGGATGCCGGCGACGACGTCCTCGCCCTGCGCGTTCACCAGGAACTCGCCATAGAGCATCTTTTCGCCGGTCGAAGGGTTGCGCGTGAAGGCAACGCCGGTGGCCGAGGTTTCGCCCATATTGCCGAACACCATGGCCTGGACGTTGACCGCCGTGCCCCAGCTTTCGGGAATGTCGTGCAGGCGGCGATAGGTGATGGCGCGGTTGTTCATCCAGCTCGAGAACACGGCTGATATCGCGCCCCAGAGCTGCTCATGCGGATCCTGCGGAAAAGGCCTGCCGAGCTCTTCCTCGACCTTGGCCTTGTAGAGCGCGATGACGCCTTGCCATTCGAGCGCCGTGAGTTCGGTGTCGAGCTCGTGCCCGAGCCCCCCCTTCTGATCCTCCAGGATTTCCTCGAACACCTCATGGTCGAGGCCCATGACGACATCGGAATACATCTGGATGAAGCGGCGGTAGCTGTCATAGGCAAAGCGCGCGTCGCCGGAATCGGCGGCCAGCGCCTCGACCGTCTCGTCGTTCAGGCCGAGATTGAGCACGGTATCCATCATGCCGGGCATCGAGGCGCGAGCGCCCGAACGCACCGACACCAGCAGCAGTTTCGACGGGTCGCCGAACCGACGGCCGGTCAGCCGGCCGATGTGATCGAGCGCGACCGCGACATCGGCTTCCAACCCGGCCGGATAAATACGGCCGTTGGCGTAGTAGGCGTTGCAGACCTCCGTGGTGATGGTGAAGCCCGGCGGCACCGGCAGCCCCAGGCTGCACATCTCGGCCAGGTTGGCGCCCTTGCCACCCAGGAGATTCCTGTCGCTGGCACGGCCTTCCGCCGCACCATCGCCAAAGGTGAAAACCCATTTGGTCATGCATCGCTCCGGTTGCAGGAGACTGGAAAGATTGGCGAAACGGAAAGTTCCGCCGGTCCGTCCTTGGAGCGATATGATGCTGCAGTGCGAAACGCAAGGCATCGGCAAAGCCGCCCGGCCACTACAATCGATTAAGCAAAGCCGTGCCCCAGCATGCGGCAAAAAGACTTGCCAAGTCAGGAATTCTGGAGTAGAACATACAGTGAACAAACAGGTGCGCCATGAAACTGCCCGGAAAGCTCGACTATCTGGAAATGCCCGCGACCGGTGGAACGCTGGACCGGCTGAAGGCTTTCTACAGTACCGCCTTTGCCTGGTCGTTCACCGATTATGGGCCGACCTATACGGCCTTTGCCGAAGGCCTGGACGGAGGCTTCCAGGCAGATGCCGCGGAAGCGCCATCAAAGCCACTGCCCGTGCTCTACAGCGGGAATCTGGAGCAAACACTCGACGCTGTCGAAAGCGCCGGCGGCACGATCGTCAAACCGATCTTCCCGTTCCCCGGCGGCCGGCGCTTCCACTTCGTCGATCCAGCCGGAAACGAGATGGCGGTGTGGTCCGAATAGCCCGCTGCATATCATTTGCCAGCGCTGCGTTGCCTGCCCAATTCGAGCGTTCCAACCGTCACTCAGAAGGATTGTGCTTTTTGGCTGCTCTGCTAATAACGCGCCGCACAAGCGACTCTGACGGCAATTGGGGCGTCGCCAAGTGGTAAGGCATCGGTTTTTGGTACCGACATTCCCAGGTTCGAATCCTGGCGCCCCAGCCATCCCGCGAAGGTCCGTTCCGGGCACATGGGACCCGAGAGTACCTTTGCGATCTTCCATGAAGCCGATCAGCTCATGATTCGACGGTGTCGTAAGCGCAGATGAGCCAACGCCATCGCGGCAAATCGGGTCAGCATTTGCACATGATCTGGACAGTGTCGCCTTGAACATCTCCTTCTTTCCATACATAGGTCGACCAGGTGGGTGGCGGCTCAACATGGAACTTCAATGAACCTTCCTATCTTCGCCATCAACCTCGATCGCGAGACCGGTCGCTGGAGCGAATTGTGCGCCAGCGCCGAGGCGGCCGGCCTGACCTTGCAGCGCATTGCCGCCGTCGACGGTCGGGCTCTCGCTGAAAAAGACTGGACGGAGATCGATCTTCCAGCCGCGCGCAAGCTGAGCGGGCGCGACATCCTTTCGGGCGAATATGCCTGTTACCGCAGCCATATCCGGGCGCTGGAAACGTTCCTGGCCGTTGGCAGCGCCCATGGCCTGATCGTCGAGGACGACGTCCTCTTCAGCAAAAACACCATGCGGCGCATCGAGGCCATCATCGCGGCGGTGCCGGATTTCGACGTCATCAAGCTGACCAACCATCGCATGAGCTTCTTCATGCGCGCCGTCGAAACGGTTGAAGGCGACGAGATCGGTCGTGCGCTGCATGGCCCGCAAGGCTCGGCCGCCGCCTATCTGGTGACGCGGAAGGGCGCGCAGGGTCTGTTGTCGGCGCTCGCCGTTATGAAAATGCCATGGGACGTTGCACTCGAGCGCTTTTGGGATACCGGCCTGAAAGTCTATTCGGTCCGCCAAAACGTGCTTGGCTTCGCCGCCAGCAGTGGGATCTCGGGCATAGCCGGTCCCTCGGGAAGCTACAAATCCGCAAGGCTGGGCGGGCCGAGCCGGCTACGTGCCGGGGTGTTACGGGCCAGCGACGAACTGCGCCGCCTGCATCACGTCCTGCTGCCGCCCCCTCTGCCGCGAAATGCCCTGGATGATGCCAAGGACAACGCGCCGCGCCACACCTTGCTTCTGTTGCTTGCGGCACTCGCCATTCTCGCTTTGGTCTCCGCGGTGTGGCGCGAGGCCGACACCTACCGCTATGCGGGCCTGGCGCTGGCCCTGGTCGCGGTCATCCGCTGGTTCAGAGTGGATTTGTGGACCTACAGCAAACCGCTGATCGGTTGGGTCGGCTTTCTGTGTCTGGGCTGGTCGCTCTATGTCTTCATCCGACTGGCGATCGTCTATTTCGGCACCCACCAGTTGGGTGGCGCCGAAGGCATTTACATGTTTCCGCTGTTTTACGCGACGACCGGCTTCGCGTTTCTGCTGTTTGTCAGGCAACCCGCACGGCTCGTGCTCTGGTTCATGATCCTCAGTCTCGTCTTCCTGGCGGCGGACACCTTCTATTCGGACATGTTTCAAGGCATCCAACCGGCCCCGTGGCTTTTCAACAATCCCATCCACGCGTCGGTGGCGGCCGGTTTCATCTTCCTCTGCACGCTGCAATTCATGGCCTACTCGGCCCAGAGAACGGACCTCGGGAAAGCAACCAAGAACCTGCATTGGGCCCTGTCGACAGCCGTCCTGCTGCTTGCCCTCGTCAATATCATCGAGATGCGCTCAAAGGGAGTGTGGCTTGCGCTTGCGCTCGCTCTGCTCTTGTTGGCGGTCATGACCCTGGCGAGAGGCCATCGCCGCGAACTGTTGGTTTCGGGTGGCGTGCTGGTGATCGTGGCGGCCGGCATTGTCGCGGCACACAACATCTTCTCGTCCACCGCCGACGATACCATGGCATTCGTCAAAACCTTGGTTCCGGATGTGTTCAGGCATGGGGTCCTCCCCGCCTTCGACCGCGCCATCGCGAGCGACGCGGTTCCGCTTGCAGCCAAGGAGAGGCTGATGCTGTGGGCGGATGCGATCAATATCTGGAAGCGCCACCCGATCTTCGGAGCCAGTTCCAGCTGGCTGACCGAATGGCAGAACCGAACCTATCATCCCATGATCTTCAACGTCTTCCACAATGGTTATCTGGAGATTGCCGTGCGCTATGGTGTGGTCGGACTGGCGTTCTTTGCCTTTCTCTACACCTGGTCGGCCAGGCAGGTTCTGCTGGCCATGCGAGCCAAGCTTGTCGCTCCGGCCGCATGGTCATGCTACATCTCCACACTGGTCTTCTTCGCCCTAACCATCCTTACCAATTCCAACAACCGGCTGGCCATGGGTGAGGCCTTCATGTGGTTTGCCGCGGCGTTCGGCTTCTACTGTTTTTATGTTCGCCAGCAGAAGAACCTTGTCGCGCCGCGGACCTATTTTTAGGGCCTGCCGGCACAGCACGTATCTGACCAGCCGGTTGCGACCGATGCACCTTTGACGCCCCGCTCAATTTCCCGATAATCGGGAAAGTCGATGCCAAAATCCATGGCTTATCGCCGGCAACCCCTTCGTTACGATCGACACGGATCACAGACAGGGGTTGTCACGGACATGCTGACGGACAGGCAGGCACGCGAGGCGGTGGAGCAGTACCGCGAGGAAGGATACGCGGTCGTTCGACAATTCGTCGACGGCGACGAGATGATCCGGCTGAAGAAGGAAACCGATGCGGTCTATGCCGAAGGCCTCAAGCATCACGCCACCTTCCGGCACGGCAACCTGAATTTCCAGATCCTGCCTGAATCGGACTTTGGCCAACGCTATGTGCTGCAGGCTTACTGGTTTTCCTGGATCAATTCCTATTTCGAAGAATTCCGCCGCAATCCCGACTATCTGAAGCTGCTCGAGAGCCTGATCGGCCGCGACATAAGGCAGATCGCCCAACAGCTGCACTGGAAGCCGCCCGGCGCCAATGTCACGGGTTATCGCTTCCACCAGGATCTGCGCTTCCGTAACCAGGCGGCCTTCGACAATGTCGCCGACGCCACCGTGACAACAGGCCTCGCGGTCGATCGGGCGACGCTGGACAATGGCTGCCTTCAGGTCGTGCCCGGCAGCCACAAGCTCGGCTATCTCGGCCTGTCGGATGAGGGAACCGGCGAGCTGATGAAGGGCCTGACCGCCGAAGAAGAGTTGCGCAAAGTCGGCATCGACCCGGCGACCATCGTTCCGCTGGTGCTGGAGCCGGGCGACCTTGCTTTATGGGGGCTGCTTACCGTGCACGGCTCCTCGCCCAACAAATCGCGGCACGACCGGGCCTTTGCGTTGTCCAGCTATGTGCGGGCCGATACGACGCAACGTGGCGAATGGGCGTTCAGGGACGGCGTTTCGGTGCCGCTCGGCAAGACGCCGGCACTGTGCAAATACGAAAAGCTCTTCGAGGAGCCGGGACCGATGTACGACACCACCGCCTGGTGGAAATGACGCTGCCGCGTCGGGCGACGGGGGCAGAGGGGGCCTGGCGTTCGCGCCAGGCCCCTGGCGGCGTTGGCCATGGACAATCGGGCAGCATTTCAGGCGGTGAAGTCGGCCGACAGTTCGCGGATCAGGAAATCGACGAACGCGCGCACCTTGGCCGCAATATAGGTGCGGTGCGGATAGAGCGCGTAGATCGGGCTGGAGCCGGGGCGAAACTCATCCAGCTGCACTTCCAGCCGGCCGTCCCTGATTGCAGCGTCGACCAGCAGGCTGGGCAGGTTGCCGATGCCGAAACCGGCGGTAGTCATCTGGTAGGCGGCCTCGACGCTGTTGGTCGAGATGCGCCCGCCGACAGCCGCATCGAAAGGGCCGTCGGGTCCGATGAATGGCCACGTGCCAAGGCGCTTGGCGAAATTGCTCAGCACGCAGGAATGGCTTGCCAGCTCATCCGGGTGGACCGGACGGCCGTTTGCATCCCAATAATCGGGCGTGGCGCAGACATAATTGCGGACTTCACCAAGCCGGCGGGCAATCAGGGCGGAATCCGCCTGACCGCCGAAGCGGATGGCCACATCGTAGCCTTCCTCGACAATGCCGACGACATAACGGGCGGTGAGGTCGAACTCGATCGTGGTGAGCGGGTTTTCTTCGAGGAATTTCGGCACCAGCTTGGTTATGCGCGTGTGGCCCAGAACATTGGAGCAGGAAACCCGGATCAGGCCGCGCGTCTCCTTGTGCAGGCCGCGCGTCGAATCCTGCAGTTCGGATATGTCGTCGAGCAGGCTGCGCGCACGCGGAGCATAGTCGCGGCCCGCCTCGGTGAGGCTGAGACGCCTTGTGGTGCGATTGATGAGCCGGACGCCGAGGTCGTCTTCCAGTTCCTTGATGGTGCGGCTGACGGCCGTCGTCGACATGTTGAGATCGCGCGCCGCCGCCGACAGGCTGCCCAGCAGGCAGACCCGATCGAACACCCGCATCGC
>NZ_RZTT01000161.1 GCF_003996995.1 Mesorhizobium sp. M7A.T.Ca.US.000.02.2.1
CCTGATGGCCTCGATGCCGCGGATCGATCTGGTGCTGACAATCGGCATCTATGCGCAGTCCTGGCATATGGGTGCGGCGCGCCGGCCCTCCCTGACGGAAACGGTCATGGACTGGCGCTCCATCTGGGAGAATTCCGTCGGTCCGAAAGTGCTGCCGCTGCCGCATCCCTCGTGGCGCAACACCGGCTGGCTGAAGAAGAATCCATGGTTTGAAATGGATTTGCTGCCTTTTCTGCGTTCGGAAATCCGCTATCGCCTCAGATGATCTTTCAGCAAGAAATCACTCGCTTTTCCATCAATTGGCAGAATTTCTTTCTTGTGAAAGGTCGGAATAAGGGGGAGTATAGCCAATCTATTCCCCTGGGGAGCAAAATATGGACCGCCTCGATAGAAAAATCCTCCGCCTTTTGCAGGAGGACGCGACACTCGCGGTCGCCGACGTCGCCAAGAAAGTCGGGCTGTCGACGACGCCTTGCTGGCGGCGCATCCAGAAGCTCGAGGAGGAGGGCGTCATCAAGCGGCGCGTTGCCATTCTCGACCATGAAAAGGTCAATGTGCGCGTCACCGTCTTCGTGTCGATCCGCACCAATTCGCACAGCCATGAATGGCTGCGGCGTTTCTCGGAAGTCATCCAGGAGTTTCCCGAGGTGGTCGAGTTCTACCGCATGAGCGGCGACGTCGACTATCTCCTGCGCGTCGTGGTGCCCGACATCGCCGCTTATGACGCCTTCTACAAGCGGCTGATCGCCAAGATCGAAATCCGCGACGTGTCGTCGTCCTTCGCCATGGAGCAGATCAAGTACACGACCGAAATCCCGCTCGACTACATGGTGCTGGACAAGGAATCGGGTGCCAACGCTGCCTGAGCTGGACGTCACACAAGGTCGTCCCGCTTAGTTCTTCTTTTTGTTGAGGAAACTCCAGGGCGAATTCACCGGCAGCGTGACGGTGTCCGGCACGCTGCCGACCGCGACGACGTTTGCCTTGCGCACGCTGTAGCCAGACTGGATGACGCTGACGCCGTCGAGGATGAACAGCTGGCTCTTCTCCATGTCCGGCTTCAGCGCGCCGGTGACCGCGACAGGCTGATACGCCTCGGACATTTTGTAGGGACGGGCCGGCGTGACCAAGACAATCTGGTTGGGCGGGGGCGTCGGCATGTGGCTGCACGCACCCGTCCACGGCACCAGCAGGAACTGATAGACGAGATCGCCGTCGCGATCGACCGGCAATGCGTAGCCGGCTAGCTGAATGCTTTTGTCCTGAAGATTGACGGACAGCGTCTCGCCATGGTCGGGCAATTTTGCCGCGATCATCGGCAGCCCGACGTTTTCGGCGGCGGATTGCGTTGCCGGACGCAGATCCTTCCAGAATATGTGCGCGGTCTCGGCCGCGGCATCGGCGGCAGCGGACACAAACAACGCAGTTGCGAGCATTATGGTTGATTTCAGAGGATTGCTCATTGGCCGCGTCCCTTTGAAGCTCAAGTAAAGACGCCGCCGTCAGCGACGTCAACGCTCCCGCCGCATCACATGTCGGCAGCCGCATCACATGTCGGCGAGATCCAGACATGCCGGAAAGCGGGTTTCCGCGCCGTCAGCCTTTCCTTGCGGCGATCCGCGCCAGCGTCTTGGCATTGGACAGCTCCCTTACCGCGTCCTTGCCGATCCAGCGCGCCGTCCTGTCGGCCGACTGCGCCAGCCGTTCGGCGGCAGCCAGGGCAGCGCCGTGCATGTCCATCGATCGTTTGCCGATCGACCGAAGCGCCCAGTTCACGGCCTTCTTCACGAAATTGCGGCTGTCGTTCGCATGCGTTTCGATGATCGGCAGGAAGGAGAGGAAGGTCGCCCCTGGCTCCTTCTTCCGGTGGACGACGGACCAGGCCATCATGGCGAAGGCCGTGCGCCGAACGAACTCCCGCTCATCGGCCGCAAACTCGGCGATCAGTTCTTTCCAGGCGTCCGTATCGACAAAGAGATCCGAGACGCCGTCGACGATGTCCCAGGAGTCGAAACTAGCCGCCCATCGTCTTGCATCTTCAGCAGAAAACCGTTTCGGGTCAGCCGTGACGGAGGCGATGAATTGCGCCTCCATGATGCCGGTGTCCCATAGCTCGAAGGCGCGCTCGTGGTTGCGTTTGATCTTCCTGGCGATCTGCCGCTGCATGCCGTGCGTGATACCAAGTGCACGGTCGATCTTGATGCCGTAGCGCAACATGCCGAGGCGGTTCTCCTCCGATCCGATAGCGCGCAGATGGGCGACGATTTCTGCAGCACTGGATTGAGGCGAGAGCTCTGGCACCGCGGAAACCTATTTCTCGAGACGGGCGAGCAGCGAGGACGTGTCCCAGCGCTTGCCGCCCATCGCCTGCACATCCTTGTAGAACTGGTCGACGAGTGCGGTGACCGGCAGTCTGGCGCCATTGCGGTCGGCCTCGGCCAGGCAGATGCCGAGATCCTTGCGCATCCAGTCGACGGCGAAGCCGAAATCATATTTGCCGGCGTTCATCGTCTTGTGGCGGTTCTCCATCTGCCAGGAGCCGGCGGCACCCTTGGAAATCACCTCGATCACCTTCTCGATGTCGAGCCCGGCCTTCTTGCCGAAATGGATGCCTTCGGCCAGGCCCTGGACGAGCCCGGCTATTGTGATCTGGTTGATCATCTTGGTGAGCTGGCCGGCACCGGCCGATCCCATCAAGCCGACCATGCGGGCAAAGGCGTCGATGACAGGCTTCGCTTTGTCGAAAGCGTCCTGCTCGCCGCCGACCATGACGGTCAGCACGCCGTTCTCGGCGCCGGCCTGGCCGCCCGAGACAGGCGCGTCGAGAAACGAAAAACCACCGACTTGCGCCGCCGCCGCCAGCTCGCGAGCGACCTCGGCCGAGGCCGTGGTGTTGTCGATGAAGACCGAACCCTTCTTCATCGATTTGAAGGCGCCTTCCGGACCGGTCGTCACCGAACGCAAATCGTCGTCATTGCCGACACAGGAGAAGACAAAATCCTTGCCTTCGGCGGCCTGTGCTGGCGTCGCCGCAAGGCTACCGCCATGCTGGCCAACCCATTGCTCGGCCTTGGCCTTGGTGCGGTTGTAGACGGTCACGTCATGGCCGCCCTTGTTCTTCAAGTGCCCGGCCATCGGATAGCCCATCACGCCAAGACCGAGAAATGCAACAGATGCCATGAGCTTGCCCTTCAGAAACGGAATTTGCTGCGAGACGTCTAGGCTCTGCGCGCAATTCGTCAAGATGCGCAGGGCAGGATCGACTGGTGCAGCTGAATTTGAAAATAGTCAGCGTTTCAGGTGAACGGTGATCCGGCGCTCGATCCATTCGACGCCATGACGCAATATCTCGACCATCACCAGATAGACGAGCGCGACCCAGATATAGGCCTGGATGTCGAACGAGTTGGCGAAGGCGAGCTTGGCATTGCCCATCAGATCATAGACCGTGATGATGGCGACGATGGCGGAAGCCTTGACCATCAGGATCAGTTCGTTGCCATAGGGCCGCAAGGCGACGATCAAGGCTTGCGGCAGGATGATCTTGCGCAAGGTTTGCAGTTTGTGCAGGCCAAGCGATGCCGCCCCTTCCCATTGCCCTCTTGGCACGCTCTCGATGGCGCCGCGCAGAATCTCGGCCTGATAGGCGGCGGTGTTGAGCGCAAAGGCAAAGACGCCGCAATTGAACGCGTCCTTGAAAAAATCCCAAAGCCCGACCGACTGGAGTTCGACGCGGAACGAGCCCAATCCGTAGTAGACCAGATAGGTCTGGACCAGCAGCGGCGTGCCGCGGAAGAAATAGACGTAGCAATAGGCGAGGCCGGACAGAATCCGGTTCTTGGACATGCGCCCATAAGCGACGGGCACCGACAGAATCGCGCCGAGCACCATCGATATGGAAACCAGCGCGAGCGTAACCCCAAGCCCGCTCAAATAGGCGGGCGCATATTTGGCGAAGAACTCAGGGTTCCAGGCAAGAACCAGATAGCTGACGATGCCAATGCCGAACAAAATCCACAGGCAGACCAGCGCATAACCGGCAATACGCCTGCGTGGCCAGCCGCGCGCCCGGGGCGGGGGCCGTTCGACCATGGTGGCCGCGGCGCTCATCGCTGCGCCTCCCGCCGGCCAAGCGAGCGCAGGATCGCGCTGGTGGCGAAGGACGACAGGACGGCCAGGCCAAGAAAGACCAGCGAGGCGACACCGAAGAACAGGAAAGCATGCTTGGTGACGCGGGCGGCAATGCTGGCATTGCGCAGCGTCTCGGCCAGGCCGACGACCGACACCAGCGACGTGTCCTTGAGCAGGCTGAGCCAGCAGTTTTCCAGGCCGGGGAACGCGATGCGCAGCAGCTGCGGCACGATCACCTTGCGCATGGTCAGCCAGTTCGAAAGACCAATGGCATAGCCGCCTTCATACTGGCCTTTGGGAATGGCGCGGAAGGCGGAAAGAAAAACCTCGCTGGCATAGGACGAGAAGATCAGCGCAAGCACGATCATGCCGGCGACGAAGCTGTTGACGTCGATGGTGGTGTCCGGCCGGAAATACCTGACGAGATGCTGCAGCAGGATCGGCATGCCGAAGAAGAACAGGAAAAGCGTCACCAGTTCCGGCAGGCCGCGAAAGACCGTGGTGTAGATGTTGGCGGCAAGGCGCAGCGATGGTTCTTCGGACTGCTTGGCGAGGGCAATGAAAAAGCCGATCGTCAATCCGATCGGCAGCGTGGCAAGCGCAAGCGCAATGGTGATCAGTGCGCCATAGGCAATATCGTCAAGCCAGCCTTCGGGTCCCCAACTGAGAAGTGTCCATATGCTCTGGGCTGGCATCGACCGGTCTTATCTCCACGGCATTCCTGAGATGAATAGAAGGACGGCGGGGAAATTCCCCGCCGTCTTGACCTTATCAGGACTCGGCGCCGTAGACGTCGAACTTGAAGTACTTGTCGTTGATTTCCTTGTATTTTCCATTGGCGCGAATGGCGTCGATGGCCGAGTTGAGCTTGTTGACCAGGTCGGTTTCGCCCTTGCGCACGGCAATGCCGGCGCCAGGCCCGAAGATCTCGACCGGCTGCGGCGACGGCTGGCCGAGGATCTTGCAGCAGGCGCCATCAGGCGAATCCAGAAACTGCTGCAGCACGACGATATCGTCCTCGATGGCGTCGAGACGACCATTGGCAAGATCTGCCTGCTCCTCGGGGCTGCTCGGATAGCCCTTCACGGTGCTGTCGGTGTAGGTCTTCGAGGCATAGTTGAAATGCGTCGTGGTGGTGGCGACGCCGATGGTCTTGCCGGCGAGGTCTTCCTTGGTCACGCCTTTCAGCGTGCTGTCCTTCGGCACGGCGAGCGCCGACGGCGTGTTGTAGTATTTGTGCGAGAAATCGACCTTTTCCATCCGCTCCGGCGTGATCGACATCGAGGCGACGATGGCGTCGAACTTGCCGGCCTGAAGGGCGGGAATGATGCCGTCCCAATCCTGGGCGACGAAGGTGCACTTGACCTTCATCTCATCACAAAGCGCCTTGGCGATGTCGATGTCGAAGCCTACGAGCTGGCCATCGGCGGTAAGGTTGTTGAAGGGTGGGTAGGCGCCTTCGGTGCCGATCCTCAGGGTCTTTTCCTGGGCCTGGGCGACGCCGAGCGTCAGCAGCGCGGCCGATGCGGCAAGCGCGATACGCAGTGAAATACGCATGATGGTCCTCTCTTTATGGTCCCGGCCGTCGTTCCGAACGGCTCTGTGGGGCGGTGCTTTTGACCGCCCGCTGGCGCGATACTCCCACTCTTTCCAAGAAAAAAGCAACTGCAAAACCGTAAAAATGGGCAAGGCTATTCTGCCGTTGCGTCAGCGCTCAAGCAACGAGCCCGGTGGTGCGCTCGATGAAGTCGGCTATCGATTTTGCATCGTCGAGATCGAATACCGGCAGCTGCTCGCCTTCAATCGCAAAATCGGCGGCGACAGCGACGATGTTGGGATCCTCCGCCGAAAGCGGCGTGCGGTCCTTCGCATCCAGCCGGCGGGTTTCGATCTTGTCGTGGGCTTCGCGCTTGTAGCCCTCGACCAGCACCAGGTCGCAAGGGGCAAGCCGCGACAGGACAGTCTCCAATGTCGGCTCATCCTCGCCGCGCAGCTCGTGCATCAGTGCCCAGCGAACGCCGGAGACGATCGCGACTTCGGTGGCGCCGGCCTGCCGGTGGCGAAAACTGTCGGCACCCGGTTTGTCGATGTCGAAATCATGATGGGCGTGTTTCACCGTCGACACCTTCCAGCCGCGCCGGACAAGTTCGGTGACCAGCCTTTCGGTCAAAGTCGTCTTGCCGGAATTCTTCCAGCCGGTGATGCCGAAGACGCGTCTGTTCATGGCTTGATGCTCTGCAACAGACGCTCGGCAGACACAAGATCGTCCGGTTCGTTGATGTTGAAGAAAGGGTCGATCCCCGCCGATTGCAGAACCGGGAATTCCACCTCGACAAAACCGTGCCGGTCGATGAAAGCCGAAACCCGCCTGATATCCTCGTCGACCAGAAAGTGCCGCAAGGCATCGCGGCAGCCGAGCGGCCAGAGCGCGAAGGTCGGGTGCCGCTTGCCGGCCGAGCAGGCTACGGCAATCGAACTGGGACTTCGATCGGCGGCCGCTGCCAGACGCTCGACAAGGTTCAACGGCAGGAAAGGCGTGTCGCCGGCAGCACTGACGATCGCTTTGCAAGACGTATTGGCCGCGGCCCATTCGAGGCCGGTCAGGATTCCGGCGAGCGGCCCGGCAAAGCCGGGCACGCTGTCGGCAAGCACCGGCAGTCCAAAGCGCAGGAATCGCGCAGGGGCGCCATTGGCGCTGAGCGCCAGCGATTCTATTTGCGGGGTGAAGCGCGACACGACCTGGTCAAGCAGGCAGCCATCGCCAAGCGGCAACAGGCTCTTGTCGCCACCGCCCATCCGTCTCGACTGGCCACCGGCCAGGATGATCCCCGCAATGTCTCGCTTCATGCCACGAAGCCTGTACGCCAGCCGTCGGAAATCACAAGAACCTTCAATGATCTGGCTAGATTCCGTCAGGCACCATTGTCGGCCCCGTGCTTTCGGCGACGATCTTTCGCCGGCCGACCACACGCTCGCGGTAGAGCGCATAAAGGCCGGAGCCGATGATGATGGTGGCGCCGACGATCATCGGCGGATCGGGGATATCGGCGAAGATGAACAGGCCAAGCAGGATCGACCAGATCAGGGCCGTATAGCGGAACGGCGCGATGAAGGAGATGTCGCCCGCCCGCATCGGCATGATGATGAACTGGTAGCCGATCACCACCAGCACCGCGGCCAAGGCCAGCAGGGCTGTGCTGTCCCTCGTCATCGGCGTCCAGCCGCCCATTGCCGGCAACAGCGCCGCACCGACGATGGTCATGGCAAGCGCGGTTGCCGTCGACACCAGCAATGTCGGAATGGCCTCCGGGATTCGCTTGGTGGCGAGATCGCGCACCGCACAACAGGCAACGCTGGCCAGCGCCGCCAGCGAGTAGATGCTGAACCCTTCGAAGCCAGGCCGAACGATAATCAGCACGCCGGCAAATCCGATGGCGATGGCCAGCCAGCGCCGCCAGCCGACAGCTTCGCCAAAGACGAGTGCGGCCCCCATCGTCACCGCCAGTGGCAGCGCCTGCAGCACCGCCGAAACATTGGCGATCGGCAAATGGGCGAGGGCGACGAGAAAACTCACCGTGGCACCGGCCTCGCTGATCACGCGCAGGGCCACCAGAGGCTGCAGCATCGAACCCGAGCGGGCGAGCGCGCCGCGCTGCCAGGCGAGCAAGCCGACGAAAAGCGAAGCGAAAGCCCCACGGATCAACATGACCTGCGCCATGTTCATCGATTGTGACGAGTATTTGGTGATGGCATCGTTGAGGCAGAAGCCGGCCATCGCCACCATCATGAACAACGCGCCGCGAATATTTGGTGACAGGGGCAAGACGGCTACCGGTTCTGCTAAAGCATGTCGCCCAAAAGTGACCTCGGTTTTGGGGAAACGACACGCCTAAGAAACAAAGACCTAAAGCGCGTCGCCTGAATCCGTTCAAACGCGACGCGCTTTAGGCAGCAAGCCTGTAACAGCCGGGCGTGAAACAGCAACAGCAAAGGGCTGGGCCACAGCCTTGTTTGTGGCTCAGAAGACCACCTGCAATGGCGGCAGACTTACTTCTTCGGCGTCAGCACCTCGGTGCCATTGCCTTCCTTGCCGGCGATGGTCCACAGACCATGCAACGAGCCGTCGTCCGTCATCTTGTAGACGACGAGGCCGATATCCTTGCCCATGACATAGCCGGCCGAGAAGGCATCATCGTTGCGCATGCAGATGCCGTCGGAAGATGAGCCACCGGTTTCCCAATGGATCGCGCAGGTCGTCCCGCTGGTCAGCGTGATGGTTGCCTCGCCGCCATAGGCAGAGCCGTCGAAGTTGGTGCCGGCGACCGTATAAGTGCCGCCGATCGACTGGGCCGCAGCGGGCACGGTCGCGAGACCAAGCAAGGCTAGAGAAAGAACGAGTTTGCGCATGGTGTATTCCCCCTGTGAGCGAAGATCCGCTTCCAGGGAAAGGGTAGGTTGGAACAGACTGGCCGTAAATCCGGCTGTGGTTCGCGAACAAGACTTTTTCTGGGGTGTGGTCCGAAACTTTCACGACCCCTTGAGACTGCCGGCAACGGCGCCGACCAGCGGGTCGTATTTCGACTTCAGGGCCGGAGGGTAGTCGACCCAGACCGTGCGGATGATACCGTCTCTCCCAAACAGACGTCGCTCGTAAAACATCTTTCCATCCTTAACGCCCGACAGCACCGCCCAATCGCTGCCGGCCTTGCCATAGGTCACCTTGTAGCCGGCTTCATCGCTGGCCTTCTCGGCCGCCACAAAGCCCTTCGGCGTATCGTTGTCTATGTTGAGGATGCCGGAGCAGATCAGGCTGGCGCCATCGGCGCTCAGCCATTGCTGTCCGTCGCCATTATCGGGCTCCGGCTGGCGATCGGTGAAGATCTCGTCGGGAAAGGTGCAGACGGTGCCGAAGCGCTCGTTCACATAAGTGAACGGCGCGGCGACCGCACTGCTTGCTGCCATTGTCGCAATCGCCAGGAATGAAGAGTGCAGCCGCATGCTCGCCTCGAGTCATGATCCGAAGCGATCTTGCATGAATTTCACGAAAAGATCAGCCGCCGGTGACGCTCATATGGCGTGACACCGATGGGCGGCTGGTGCGGCGGTCGATGATGAAGTCGTGGCCCTTGGGCTTGCGGCCGATGGCTTCGTCTATTGCATCGGCGACCAGCTCGTTGCCTTCGGAGGCGCGCAAGGGCGCGCGCAGGTCGGCGGCATCTTCCTGGCCCAGGCACATATAGAGGGTGCCGGTGCAGGTCAGCCGGACGCGGTTGCAGCTTTCGCAGAAATTATGCGTCATCGGCGTGATGAAGCCGAGCCGTCCGCCAGTCTCGGCGACCTGGACATAGCGGGCCGGGCCGCCGGTCTTGAAGGGAATGTCGGTCAGCGTGAACTGGCGTTCCAGCGACGCGCGCAGCAGCGACAGCGGCAGATACTGGTCGGTGCGGTCGGCATCGATCTCGCCCATCGGCATGGTTTCGATGACCGTCAGGTCCATGCCGCGGCCATGCGCCCAGCGCATCATCTCGGGCAGTTCGGCGTCGTTGAAATCCTTCAGCGCCACCGCGTTGAGCTTGACCTTCAGCCCCGCCGCCTGCGCGGCATCGATGCCTTGCATGACCTTGTCGAGATGGCCCCAGCGGGTGATCTTGTGGAACTTGTCGGCATCCAGCGTATCGAGCGACACGTTGATGCGCTTGACGCCGCAATCGGCGAGTTCGGCGGCAAAGCGCGACAGCTGCGAGCCGTTGGTGGTCAGCGTCAGCTCTTCCAGCGCGCCGCTGGCGAGATGCCGCGAGAGCTGGCGCACGAGATGCATGATGTTCTTGCGCACCAGTGGCTCACCGCCGGTGAGGCGCAAGCGCCTTACGCCTTTTTCGATGAAAACCGTGCACAGCCGGTCAAGCTCTTCCAGCGACAGCAGGTCCTTCTTCGGCAGGAAGGCCATGTCCTCGGCCATGCAATAGGTGCAGCGGAAATCGCAGCGGTCGGTGACCGACACGCGGAGATAGCTGATCGTGCGGCCGAAAGGATCAATCATGTCCATGCTTCAAGCGCTTCCCTTGGCCGTGAACGGCTTCGTTATATACCGCTATGTGATACGATCCGGCCTGCCATTCAAGATAGCGCCTCTCGATCTTTGGTAACATCTCTCAGCCGACATCGCATGTCGGTCGGTCTCATCAGGCCTTTTCCCGTTTGGCGAAGCGGCGTAGGGAAGGGCGGATGAGACGGGATCGAACAGCATGACCGCACCGAAAGAGCTCAGGGTCTCCAAGGACCGCAAACTTCTGTCCGTCACCTTTCCCGACCACCATCCATTCGAATTACCGGCGGAACTGCTGCGCGTCGCCTCGCCATCGGCCGAAGTGCAAGGCCATTCGCCCGAACAGCGGGTGACGGTCCCCGGCAAGCGCAATGTGGCAATCCTCAAGATAGAGCCGGTCGGCAACTACGCCGTGCGCATCACCTTCGACGATTTCCACGACACCGGCATCTTCACCTGGAATTACCTGCATACGCTCGGCCACGAGAAGGATGCGCGCTGGGAGGCCTATCTCGCGGAGCTTGCGGAAAAGGGCCTGAGCCGGGACCGCTAAAATTGATTCCCCTCGCTGTCGTCAAAACGTCATCGAGATGGCGTAGCGCCGGCAAAGGTTCGGAGGCGAAAACATGTCCGTCATCACCACGGTCGAGCAGCTCGAGGCGCTCTATGGGGTTCCAGGCGAGGCCTCGCTGGTCAAGGAACTCGACCAAATCATTCCCGAATATGCCGCCTTTATCGAAGCCTCGCCCTTTGTCGCGCTGGCGACCAGCGGGCCGGAGGGGCTTGATTGCTCGCCGCGCGGCGATCTCGCCGGCTTTGTGCGCATCCATGATCCGAAAACGCTGATGATGCCGGACCGTCGCGGCAACAACCGCGCCGATTCGCTGAAAAACATTATCCGCGACCCACGTGTTGGGCTGCTGTTCCTGGTACCTGGTTCGGGCACGACGCTGCGCATCAATGGCCGCGCTCATGTTACAACGGATACAGCGCTGTGCGCGTCATTCACGGTGGAAGGCAAGGCGGCTCGATCGGTGACCGTCATCGACATCGATTCGGTCTATTTCCAATGCGCCCGGGCCATCGTCCGCTCCGAGCTCTGGAACGCAGCAAGGCATGTCGACCCGAAGTTGCTGCCGACCCCCGGACAGATCCTGGAGATCACCAGCCGCAGGAACATCGACGGCGAAACCTACGACAAGGAATGGCCGGAGCGGGCGAAGAAGACGATGTGGTAGGTTTGGGCTGAAAAGCCCTCACGCCTCTTTCAGCACATCATAGATCTTGCGCATCTGCTCGCCGATCATGTCACATTGTTCCGGCGTAGACTGGCTCATCGCCTTCTCTATCAGCGCCATGTGCACTTTCAGCGCCTGCATCAACAGCGCCTCGCCGGCCTCGGTGAGCGCGAGCCGCAGGATGCGCTTGTCCTTCTCGTCGCCTTCGCGGCGCAGCAGGCCACGCGCTTCCAGCTGCGGCAAAAGCATGGTGATGTTGGAACGGCCGACGAGCAGCTTGCGGGCAAGATCGTGCTGCGACATGCCGGGGTGGCGATAGAGGTTCATCAGCACGTCGAGCTGCGCCGGTTTCAAATCGAGCGGCGCAAGCTTCACCGCCAGCGTGCGCTCCAGCACATGGCAGGCGCGCGCCACCGCGACCCAGTTGCGGAAACGCGGGTTATCCCAAGGCAGCTCTTGTGTATTGTTCATCTTTGAACTATTATGTTCATGCTTGAACGTATGGATGGATTTTCACTATGGCATCATTCGGGCTGAAGGTCATCCGGAGCGTGTTCGGTGCGGCAGAGCGTGTCGCGCCGCGGCTTAGCGGACGCGCAGCGTTCGAATTGTTCTGCCGCACCCCGAATGTCAAGGCGCTCAGCGATGGCGAGCGCCGTGCTGTCGACCGTGCGGCCGGGTTCATGACCGAGGCGCGTCATCACCGGCTGAAGACCGCGACCGGCTGCGTCATGGTGCACGAGTTCCGCCCGGAGCCGGGCAGGGCGGCCGCCGGCACGGTGCTCGTCGTCCATGGCTGGCGCTCGCGCACCGAATATATGCGCGCCTTGATCGAAGGTTATCGCGCCGCCGGCCACCGGGTCGTTTCGCTTGACCTGCCCGGCCACGGCCAGTCGCAGGGCCGGCGCTTGAACATGGTCAATGCGGTGGATGCGGTGCGGGTTGCCGGCGAATGGTTCGGCCCCTTCGTGGCAGCGGTCGGCCATTCCTTCGGCGGCGCCGTCGCCGCCAACGCCATCGCCGGTT
>NZ_RZTT01000162.1 GCF_003996995.1 Mesorhizobium sp. M7A.T.Ca.US.000.02.2.1
GAGCCGGCCAAGCCCACTGTCCCCGCGCAAACCGAGGGCCCCCCGGAGTCACCGGCAACGGACGCGCAGCAGCCATCCGAAAAGACACCGCCGGCCCAGCCAGAGTTTGTGGAGAGCCCAAAGCCCAAACCGGAGCCGCAGATCAGCCAGCCGGCAGAACCCAAGGTTGCCGGGCCGGCGCCCAAACCCACTGCAAGCCAGACGGATGCCGCGAACGCCGAGAGCCAAAAGACAGTGCCACCGGCGGCCAAGCAGCCGGACCAACCTGTCGTCGCGTTGAACGTGCCCAAACCGGCGATTCCTCCGGCCGTGGACGACATCGCGCAACGAGTCTCCTGGATTCGCGACTTCGGCGGCGGCGACTGTTTCTATGCGACCATGAATTCGTCAACCGACACCGCAGCCGCGATCGAAGGATTTGGAACAGCGGTCCAGCCATTCGAACGCATGCTGGGCGATTTCCAGGCGAAATTCCATGTGGAGCCCGACATCAGCGTCCGCCTCATTGAGCCAAGCCAGTGCGAAGTCACCAATTTTCTGCGCTTTCTGGGACAGACCGCGGCCGACAAGCCGCAGCTTGTTCTCGACCGGACGTCGGTGCCGAACGGTACGCCGATCAGCGGCACGCTGGTGACGCGTGGCGGGCTCATTTCCAGCGTGTTGCTGATCGATCACAAGGGCATGGTGTTTAATCTCGACGATCGCATCGTCGCACAGTCGGACAAAGCCACCTTCAGCATCCCGATTGGCCTCGGCGCCGCCGACAAGGCCGCTGGAAAGGCCGTGCCGCAGATCATAATGGTGATCACGGGACCCCAGGATATTGAGGCGGCCGCATTCTCGGCGCCGACGCCAGCCTCGGCGCTGCTACCCAAAATTCTCGAGGAAATCGAGACCAACGGATCTCAGTTCTCAGCCACTGCCAAGTATTTCCGGCTCGGCGGATAGTCATGGGCCCCCGATGGAACGCTGCCCGTGTTTGCCCCACTCGTCTGCCGACCTGCCCATAAAGCAGTGTGAACCGGTTCGCGCCCTGCTCGCCTTAGCGGGCCACATGAAGCTTGCGGTCATCGCGGGCGCCGCGCTGCTGGCTGTGCTGTCATCCGGCGAAGCGCGAGCCGAATTCACGGTCTGCAATCAGACACTCGACGTCGTCAATCTCGCAGTCGGCCAGAAGGTCGACAATGCCGATCAGACAGACGGCTGGTGGACCATCGGCGCCAATCAGTGCGTGAATGTCATTCGCGAGGAACTGACCAACCGCTACATCTACATCTACGCAACGGACGTCTTCGGCCACGCGATCCTGACGGGATCGACCGAAATGTGCATCGAGCGAAGGCGTTTCTCGACCCGCGGCATCGAGGAATGCTGGCAACGCGGCCATATCGCGGCGCAATTTCTCGAAGTCGATACGCTCGAACAGGCGCGGTGGACGTTCTTCCTGACCGGAAACAGCCCGTGACGCACACTATCGACACGAGCTTCAGGCAGAAGAAGCAGGCGCGCCTTGCGCTTCGCAGACGCAGGCTCTGGCGCCGGCTGCTTGCCGGTCTTGCCGCGATCATCATGCTGTCGATCGCCGTGGGCTTCTACCTCACCGCCGATTATTGGTCGTTCGGCGACGAAGACGAAGAGCTTCACGCGGTCGAAGGGGTGGACGACGTGCCGGCCGATGCATCGGTCTATGTGCCTGCCATTATCGACCTTGCCGGGGACCCGATGTGGATCACCCCTGCCCCCGACGCCGACGCCACGTCGAGGGGCCGTTCGATCGCGAAGCCGGCGGATCTCGATCAGGCCGGGATTTCTCCGCAGATCGAAATCCTGTCGGATGTGATGCTCAGCGCCAGCGAAAAATTCATGACGACGATACCGTCGACGCAGGAAGACTTCGCATTCTTCCAGGCGCAACGGCAGACCGCCCCGCCGCCGTCCAACGATCTGCAGGACGATCTTCAGCCGCCGGCGGGGGATCTGCAGAACGATCTTCAGCCCTCGCCTGCCCCCAACGAGGCTCCGGCTGCTTCGGGGCAGCAGATGGGCACCGACGATCCCGAAGCCGGCTGGGGTGAAACAATCGATGCAGGCGAAGCAGCCCTGCCCGCCTTCCAGAAGACACAGATCGAAAACAACACGAGTGTCGCAACCGTCACGAATGAGTATCAGCGGTTCGAGGCGACCGAAGACACGTTCGTGAAAATCCTCAACGACCGCAGCCTGGACAGCGTTGCGCTCGATGTGCATTTCTCCGTCGAGGACGCCAGGCGGGCGGGCGAAGCGCTGAAGGCGCTTTTCAACCGGGAAGGCCTGGAACCGGGTTATGTCGTCGCCATGCGTGGTTTCAGGCCGACGCGCGAGACGACAACAATGTCGCTCATGCAGGTGTCGATCTACGCCAAGAACGTCTTTGTCGGCACGCTGACGCGCAACGCCGCGGGTGCATTCGTATCGGGTGTCGATCCCTGGGTCCGCGAAGATCTGTTCAACTATTCGGGTGCACCGGGAGAAGGCACGCACAAGCGGCAATATCGCCTGCTCGACGCAATCTATTCGACGGCGGCGCGCAACAAAGTTCCGACCGGCGTGATCGGCGAAGCGATCATGTACCTGTCGAGAGGACAGGATCTGGACGCCTTCGCCAGCGAGGACCAGCGCCTCGTCCTGCTCTATTCGCAAACGCCCCGCGGCAAGGGCGAGACCGACGGACGCGTGCTGTATGTCGGTGTGCAGGGTACTGAAAAGAGCCTCGAATGCTTCGTCTTCCAGCAGAGCGACGGTCAGTTTGCGTGCGTTACCGGCGACGATCAGGTTCGCTCGCTGACGGTCACCAACGGCATGGTCACGCCGGTCAACGGGGTCATGACGTCCACCTTCGGTCCGCGCAAGCACCCAATTCTGGGCGTGGTTCGCATCCACAAGGGCGTCGATTGGGCAGCCCCCTCGGGTACGCCGATCGCAGCCGCCTTCGACGGCGAGATCGCCTTCCAGGGCGACGGCGGTGGTTACGGCAACCTGGTGAAGATTGCGCATGCCACCGGACGCGAGACGCGCTACGCGCATATGCAGAAATTCGCAATCGCAAGCGGTGTCGGCACAAAGGTGAAGGCCGGCGACATCATTGGCTATATCGGCACCACCGGCCTGTCGACCGGGCCGCATCTGCATTTCGAACTCTATCAGAATGGCGGGGCGATCGACCCGCTGGGCACGGTGACCGCCACGGTCGCAACGAGCGATCCTGCTGTCGAAACACTGACCGACCGTATCGTTCATGTCGAAAGTGGTGGCAGCGCCCGCGCCAAGAACCCGCTTTCTTCAGCAACCGGTGCCGGCCAATTCATATCGAAGACCTGGATCAGGATGATGAACACCTACCGTCCCGAACTGGCGCGCACACTTTCAAATGCGGATCTCCTTGCTCTGCGCTACGACTACACGATCTCGCGCGAGATGGTGCGCAATCTTGCGCGCGAGGGTGAAGCCTATCTTCGGGCGCGAGGCCACCAGATCACAGCCGGCCGGCTCTATCTCTGCCATTTCCTGGGCATGGAAGGCGCGCATCAGGTGCTGTCGGCGTCGGGTTCGGCGCAATTGAGCGCCGTGCTCGGGTCGGCCGTCATTCAGGCCAACCCGTTCCTCACCGGCAAGACCGCCGGCTATGTCGTGGACTGGGCCGAAAGGAAAATGGGCCGAAAGCTCAGCCCCGCGGGGACCGGCGCAGGCCAACCGGTATCGACCACGACGGAAGTCCGCCAGACATCGCCGGAGTTCGAAAAATACAAGCAGGCGATTACGACTCTAATAGGCTCGATTTGACCCGCCCCGCGCGGCGCGCGTTTCGCTCCAGACCATTGGTGTTCCTGCTGCCAAGTGTTACAATAGCAAACTTTTTCGGGTCCTTTGTGAACCAAGACTGTGGTCAGGATCACATAAGCCCAAGAGCCATTTTGGCATAAGCGACCTTGTCGCTGACGAAATTTAGCATGCGCAGACATCAACAGTGCGCCCTGGTGGGCGGAGGGCTGGTCCATGAAAGCGTTGACCGTATTTCTGAGGGGATTTTTCCTTTTTGTCCTTGCCGCGTTCAGCGCCGAGGCAGCCACGCCCGACGCCAAGCGCGTTGCGCTGGTCATCGGCAACAGCAAATACATTCATGCTGTCGCTTTGCCCAACCCCGCCAACGACGCGCACCTCATCGCCTCCACGCTGCGCAATGCCGGCTTCGAGGTGATCGAGGGGATGGATCAGGACAATGCCGGCATGCACAGCCTCATCAGCCGGTTCACAGAGCAGTCTTACGATGCCGACCTCGCCGTCATCTTTTATGCCGGGCACGGCATGCAGGTCGACGGCAAGAATTTCGTGATACCGGTCGACGCCGAGTTGACGTCGCCGGCCTATCTCAAGACCCGCACCATTCAGGTCGACGACTTCTTGGCGGCGCTGCCGCCCGATCCGGCGGTCGGCGTGATCATACTCGATGCCTGCCGCGACAATCCGCTCGCCAGGACGCTGGCCGCCTCGCTGCCGAAGTCGCGTTCGTTGGGGTCCGGTCTGGCACCGATCGAAGCAAGATCGGACGGCGTAGGCACGGGCGGCATCCTGATCGCCTATGCAACCGATCCGGGCGCCATCGCTTTCGACGGCAACGGCGTCAACAGCCCTTACTCCACGGCGCTCGCCAGGCACCTGACCGAACCCGGCATTGAGATCCAGAGCGCGCTGACGCGCGTGCGCGGCGAAGTGACCGAGACGACGCAAGGTCGCCAGAGGCCTTGGCACAACGCGTCGCTGGGGCGCGAGGTCTTCATTGGAAAACCCGTTGTCGTGGCGGCGCCTGAAGCACAGCCTGCCAATGCCGGGGCGGCAACCGCCCCAACGCTGGTGGTTGGTGACCCGCCTTCCTGGGAAGTCGAGCAGCGGCTCTGGGATGAAGCCTCCAAGCGCAACTCGGTGCCGTTCTACGAGGCCTATCTCGAGCAGTTCCCAAACGGCCGCTTCGCCACGGTGGCGCGGCTGAACATCGACGAATTGAACGACCCGGAAGCCCAGAACCGGCAGGTCGCGGCACTCGATACGGACCAGGCGAACGCCAGTTCCGGCTCCGCAGTGCGCACCTCGGTCGGCGTCCCCGACGAGGTGAAGCAAACACCGGGCACCGAGTTGACGGAAAATGCCATTGGCCTCGACCGCCAGGGTCGCATCGACTTGCAATTGCGCATCGAAGCGTTGGGCAACGAGCTTGGCCGCGTCGACGGAAACATAGGCCCACAGACCCGCCAGGCGATCGGTATTTGGCAGGTGGAGAACGGCCTGCCGCAGACCAGCTATCTGACACGCGAGCAACTTGCATTCCTGGTGATCCAGACTGATCCGATGATGGAAACCGTGCGCGCCAGATATGCTGCCGATCAGGCCCGTGCGACGCAGCCGAAAAAACAGGTGGTAAAGAAGGTCCGCACGCAGAGACCGGTGGCACAGAAACCCCGCAAACAACAGCAGGTCGTTCAGAAGCGGCGCAACCGGGACACAGTGGTGCGGCAGGATGATGATCTTCCGCCGCCCCGGGATAACAACGACTTCCTCACCAAGGCGCTGATCTTCGGCACCGGTGTGGCTGTGGGCGGCGTGCTCAAGAACTGACCGCCGGCGTTCCTGGAACAGTGGCACGCGGTAGGTGCTATTGCGTCTTTATCCGCATTTCCACGCGGCGGTTAGCCGGATCGTACGGATTGGGGCTGCGCGGATTCTTTTCGCCCATGCCGATCGGGTTGATGCGGGCGGCCTCGACACCATTGGCCGTCAGGAAGGCTGCCACCGATTGCGCTCGCCGTTGCGACAGGCCTTCGTTGTAGTGGACCGTGCCGGTGGCATCGGTGTAGCCTTCGACAACGAAGTTGAATGTGCTCAGCCGCCTGTCCTTCAAGGCCTTGGCGAACTCGTCGAGTTCACTGCGCGCTGTCGCGTCGAGTTCGGCCGAATCCAACCCGAAATTGATCAGCATATCGAGGCTGGATTTTTCGGCCGGCGCGTCTTTTGCCTTGGTCTTGCTCTTGCACTCTTCCTCGGTTCCTACACAAATTCCTCGCGACTTACCGAGGTCGGCGGCGCCGGCAAAAAACTTCACGATGTCTTCTGATTTCTGAACAGGGTCGGCGGAAGCGTGAGTCGAGAAAAACACGACTGCCAACACCAAGGCTGAACTGCCCCACTGCATAGCGGTTACTCCTGTTTGAGCATCCGATTTCGATGGTGGTGATCATACCAAATTCCGGGGCAATTGTCTGTCGATAAACGCCAGGGGATGCGGCGGTGCCGGCAGTTGTTGCAGCGTCACCGGTTGAGACTTGACCCGCGCCGCGCCTGGGGCTTGAGTGGTTGGAGCTTCTCGATGAAGGCGTGGCGGTCATGGCCAATGAGCTCCGATTCAAAACGGCACAGGATCTCTTCATGGCTTGTCCCGCTATTGCCCGGGACATGAGAGCCCTTCCAACCGAACAGCAATCGATCGAGTTTTGCCGCGACCTGCTCGCCGGGCGCGTTCCCGAAGAGGCGATCACGTTCTGTGCCTACCTGCTTCCCGATCGGGCTGCGGTCTGGTGGGCGCATGAATGCCTGAGCCATCTGAGCGAGTTGCTCGATGGGACTGATCACGATTTGCTCGCCTATGTTCGCGACTGGGTTGGTGAACCGGACAGCCCCCACCATCGCGCCGCAGTGAGCCAGGCAGAGGCAACGCCGCCAACAACGCCGGGAGCCTGGATTGCCCGGGCGGCGGGATGGCGTGACAATGGTTCCTTTATTGTCGGATCTGTTGTCGGCGCAGAAGCACCATCGGCCTTAACGTTTCCTGCCGCCCATGCAGTCAATGCCGGTGTTCTGGCCGGGCTGGCGCGTGTCGCACTGGTGGACCGCTTTGCCGTTCTTTCCGCGTTTGTCGAAATGGGCATCCAGATGGCCGAGATCGAGGCGCTGCGCCAATCGGCGGATGCTTACTTGCAGCCACCTTGAGCCCATTTGGCAAGCGCCACCTTGAAGCGCGTTCCAAGTGGATGTTGCAGGCGCAAAACGGAAGCATCGTTGGTGGCGAAATTTCTCGCCTGTTCGCATAGCCGTGCCTCGTCCCATTCATGGCAGCCGTCGCAATGTTTGTCCTCCCATACCGACTTGTCCAATCCCTCCACCGGGCTGAACAGGGGTTTGCCCTTGATCAGCTGGGCGATGCTCTTGCCATCGATTGCCGGATCACCGAAATCGATCGGATGGTTGAAAAAGATCGGATCGTCCGAAGCCAGCCTGGGGATCTTCTGACGCAGCACATCGAGCGCAAGCTGGTCGTCACTTTGGCCTGATGCGCCTGCAGCGCCGGTGTTGCTTGCGTCGGAGCCGCCTTCGGTTGGAGGTGCGCTCGCCTCGCCCACGATCAACGGCGCATTGAGATCGACCTTGTGCAGAACGACATCCGTTTTCAGCGAAACGTTGATCCAGGGACGCTGCTTGCCGGAGGTTGCCTTGAAGACGTCGCTGGTGACCCTGTTCATGGCGTCGGTGATGGAGACGTTGGATTCGCCGATACGCTTGAGGAGCGCCGAGGTGAAAGGCGAATGTTCGCCCGACCCGTCATAGGCAAGTTGATTGGGACTGGCGGCGAAAGCGACGAGCGTGCCGGCGCTACCATTCTCTACCGGGATCTCGGCAAGGCCGCTGCTGGCGCCGTTGACGCCCGCGGTCTTGGCCAGCACCTCGGCGAGGGGATTGTCGCGGCAAGCGTCGAGAAACACCATGCTGATGCTGGTCTCTCGTGACATCTGGCGCAAAACGAAATCGACCGACACGGCTTCGAAGTCGAGGGAGGTTTCATCTTCCAGCGCAACGTCGACTGGAAGCAGATAGTTCTTGCCCGAAACCTGCAGGCCGTGGCCGGCATAGAAAAACAGCGCGATGTCGGCACCGCGCACCTGTTTCGCGAACTGCTCGATCGTCGCCTGTGTCTGCAGCTTGGTCAGGTCGAAGCCGGAAACGACCTCAAAATCGAGTTTCTTCAAGCGTTCGGCCATGGCCTGGGCGTCGCGCACCGGATTGGCGAGCGGCGCCGCGTGCTGGTACTGGGAATTGCCCAGAACCAGCGCGACGCGGCGCTCGGCACTGGCGGCTGTTACAGTCAAAAGCAAGGCAAGCGCGGCAAGCCCGACGGCACGAAAGAGGCCACCGCAACAGGCGATCAGATCGGACCTCACCGGAACCTCAGTTCACGGGCTTGGTGGCGGAAAACTCGATCCGCCGATTGAGCGCCTTGTTCTTCGGCGTATCGTTGGCGGCAACCGGCCGCTCCTCGCCATAGCCGGCGGCGCTGATCTGATTGCGCGGAATACCCTCGGCAATCAAGGCGTCGGCAACCGCGTGGGCGCGCCGCTCCGACAACTGCTTGTTTGCGTCCGGCGATCCATCGGAATCGGTATAGCCGGAGACCTCGACCTTCAGGCTTGGGCATTTGCCAACGACACCTTCGACCTCCGTCAGCAATGGGCGGCTTTTCGCATCGAGCCGCGCGCTGGCCGGCCGGAAGTAGATGGCGCCGGTGCGTGAGAGCACGGCAAACCTGTTCAAGCATTCCTCATCGCTGAAGTTCGCCTTGGCGGCGTCGGTGGCAACGGGGCCGACGTCGGCTGTGCTTGCAGCGACGGTCTGGGCGGCGGCGGGCTTGCTGCCGTCAGCGGTGAAGACGAAATCGAAGGACACCGACGCGGTCGGAACGATGTTGGTCACATTGGCCGCCTGCTGAAGCTTGTCGACATTCGGCAGCAGGCCGAAATCCTCCACATGAACCGCGACCGGAGCCTCCGAAGCGACGGAGACCATGTTGTCACTGATCATGGTGACGACGATGCTGGCCTCGAGGTCCTTGTCGACGCCGTGCAGATTGAGACGGAAAGGCAGCGTCGACTTCACCCTGCGTTTTGTCGCTAGATCGGCGAATGCGGCGGGGTCCACCTTGGCGGTCAGCTCGGCCGTCGGGTATTTGAATGTCTCGAAAAACAGGAAGCGCATGCGGACGTTGCGCAGGTCGACGCCGGTATCGACCGAATTGAGGTCGAAGGTGACCTTGGCATCACCCGCCGAGCTGAGCGTGCCGGTGATATTCCTGATCTTGTTTGTCTCGACGATCGTGTTTTTCTTCACCGACTGGTAGGTGATGACTGATGCGGACGGATCGAGCGTCCAGTTCGGGCCAGCATTGGCGGTTTCCGGCACGAACAAGAGCAGGCCGCACGCGAGGATCAGGCCAAGGGCCCTTGCAGCCAAACGCCAGCTTCGGGATTTTGTCATTGTGCAGAATGCGACGGCTTCGAACATGGAACGCCCCCTGCCCAGGACAACAGACTTCCGTTTTCGCATCACAATCATGCGGTGCCGGCAAAAGCATAGAGCAGTTGCTCGCGCTTGGCGAGCATCTCCACTGATCGCCCGCAAAGGGGAAAATCCACTCCAGCCTGAGTTGCAGGATGGTGGCTAAAGTCGAAGTAAACGCTCACGAAGACTGCAGTCTGCTGATACGAAGTCGACTCAGCTGCAATCATGGCCGTCGCAGCCGGCTGCCCATCAGCACTTACAATGGTCAACCTCCCCAGCCGCCGCCGCTCGAGCCGCCGCCCCCCATAGTGGGGATTACAGGCGGGGGAACGGTTTCGTCCTCAAACGGCTTGACGACTTTCTTGGTGACGACCTTTTTCTGCTGGAAGACCTTCCGCGGAGGGGTCGTGCGAACGACCTTCGGCTGAGGCTTTGCCGCCACCGGCGTCGGCTCGGCTTTGGGCGTCAGGGACGTACAGCCCATGAGAGCCACCAGGACGCCGGAAAGAATTGTTCCGATGATTGCTTGCTTCGATGCCCTGCCCACCATTGCCTCCTCGTTGATCAAAAAACATCCCGACGCGGATTGGCTTCTTCCCAGACCCCCCTGGCCATGTTGACCAGTTGCGTGTCCAGCGAACCAGACGCAGGAATCTTGGACTTGAGTTCCTGGCGCAGTTGATTCAACGCCGCCATCTTCGGCTTCGCACCGAAACTCGCAAGCGCCTTGCGGGCGTCCGGCAGCTCCTTGCGGAAATCCAGTGCGGCCGCGAATGCCAAGAAACGCACGGCGATGGCCTGGTCGGCCTTGTCGCCCTTCTGCATTTCGAGGGCCGCTCGATCGAAGGCACCGAACTGGTCGCCCCGCGCCGTCGCCAACTCGAACAGCCTTTGCGCTTCCGCTAGGTCGCGGTCCACGCCGACGCCATCCCGATACATGCGCGCAAGATTGCTCGGAGCATGGGGCTGGCCCAGGTCCATGGCCTTCTGAAAAAGCCCCTGTGCCTGCTTGGGGTCCTTGTCGACACCCACGCCGGCCAGGTAGTTACGGCCGAGAAGGTTCATCGAATACATGTCCTGCCGTTCCACGCCCGCCTTCAAAAAGGCAACGGCGCGGGCCGGGTCGGCGGTCACGCCGTTGCGGCCTTCCGTGAAGATCGCGGCGAGATCGTTCATGGCATAGGTGTGCCCCATCGCGGCCGCCTTGAGCAGCAGGTCCAGACCTTTGGCGGTATCGGGCTTGACGCCATAGCCATTGAACAAGGCGCGGCCCCACGACGTCATGCCGTAGGGATCGCCCTTGTCGGATGCCGCTTCGTAAAGCGCGTTGGCCTGCGTGCGGTCGATGACCAGACCGGTTCCCGTCGCATACATGTAGCCGAGTTCGAACACAGCACGCACATGTCCCTCCTTGGCGGCTTCCTCGATGGCTGTCTTCGCTTCCTCGACCTTGCCAGTTGCGAGCAGCGCGCGCCCCAGTTCGTAGCGGAAGCGTGGGACATCGGGATAGGCCTTCACAGCGGCCTGGCAAAGCTCCACGGCGCTGGCGCCGATTTCGTTCGGCAGCAGGCCGGGAACGACGCCCTGCAGGTCCAGAGGCTCGCCGGCGGCGGAGTCGCACGGATCGACGCTTGGCGACAGCTTCATCGTGGCGGGCTTGGACGAAGCGCTGTCCGCACGGATTTCGAAGCCGACCTCGACCGGCGCGACGACTCCGATCTGAGGTTCGTAGCGCAGCCGGTCGACTTCAGCGGCCATCAGGCTGGACTGAGGTGACAGGGTTCTGTCGGGGAGCGAAAGGGTTCCTGTCGCGGGATATGCCGAAACTTTGAGACTGACCGCGGGATCGTCGGTCGGGAAATCCAGGTTAAGCGCAACCGGGCCCACGCCAACGGGAACATCAATGTCGCGGTTTTCGATCGCCTCGGCGGCACCGGTGATATGAATGCCGCGCTCCACCACCTGTTGCTTTTGCTCGGCCGCGAGCGAGGCCATGACCTGTTCGCCATGGGCGCCTTCGCCGCTTTTGACCCGGAACACCAGGATGCCCTGGCTTTGACCGCCCCAATTGTCATGCGTGGCGTAGGCCAGCATATCCACCTCGTCCTGCGCGTCGACCCCCTTGGGCACATCCATCTGCAAACGCGGCAGGTCCTTGCCCTGGATCGGTTCGCCAACCTCGACAGGATTCCCGTCCAGCATGAGGCGGCCGAGAGCAGGTGGTCTCTCGATGCTCACGGTGATCGTTCCGCCGTCGACATCGACCGGTTCCGGCAGGCCTAAATCGACCGGGCCGACCCCCGACAACACGACCTTTTCAAGCACCGGCGGCAGCGAGGGGCGGTTGCTGCGGCGCATCAGCACCACTTCGTCGATCAGCGACGAGTTCTCCCAGGGAACCTGCAGGCCTTTTGTTGCCTCCACCACATCCCGGCGCACCGCCGCCATGACCGTGCGGATCTCCTGGTTCGGGGCCAGCGCGCGACGGGAAAACGCCGCCGAAAACGGACTGAGGTCGCCGCTGCCGTCATAGGCCGCCGCCCCAGGCTCGGTGGCAAAGGCTATGAGCGTGTTCAGCGAGCTTCTGACCTGCGCGAGCCCGGCGTTGCCGGCGGTGATAAGCTGGTCTCTCAGCCAGTAATTCTTGCGCGGGAACGGATTGTTGCGGCAGGCATCGAGGACGATCACCTGGATCTTCGATTTCGAACGCATCTGTTCCAGGACATCGTTGAGCTTGATGGCCTGGACCTCGATGTCCGCAGCCTGCTTCAACGAGGCATCGACGGGAATCAGGAAGTTTTCGCCGCCGATCTGGAAACCGTGACCGGAATAGTAGACGACGGCGAGGTCGGCGCCATCGATCGCGGCAAGATAATTGCGGAACTGCTCTTCGAACTGCAGCTTGGTGAGATTGCTTGCAACGAAAACTTCGAACCCTGCCAGTCGAAACGTCTTGGAGACGTCCTCGGCATCCTTGACCGGGTTCTTCAGCGCCGGGAATTGCCGGTAGTCGGAATTGCCGATCACCAGGGCGACCCGTCGATCGGCCGACGCATCGAAGGTCGTAAGGGCCGCTACGAAG
>NZ_RZTT01000163.1 GCF_003996995.1 Mesorhizobium sp. M7A.T.Ca.US.000.02.2.1
GACAGGGCGTCGTCAATGCGGATACTTGTTCTATCCAGCAAACAAAAAGCCCGCCGGGAGGGGATCCGGCGGGCCTTTGGAAAGCATGTCTAGCCTTCAGGGGTCTGAGGGGGGATCAGACCTGGTAAGAACCTTTGTTGGCCGCGGAGGTTCCACCCGAACAACAAATTGCCGATGGCCCGTCGAAACCGCGGAAGCGGTGGAGGCGATTTCTTCGCGAGAGCACTCACAGTTTGGAACTTTCCGCTCACAACCGGGTTGGGTGCCCCGGTGGGAGGAATTGCTATTGGATAGTTTTCAGAGACTCGAAGCGCTGGTCGACAGCGCCGGTGTCGAGGATATCGAGGAAGCAACCGCTCTGCTGCGCCGGTTCAAGGGCAGGTCGCGCGAGGTCTCGGCAGCCATAGATGAGTTCATGCTCGATTTCATGACGTTGGTCTTCGTCGTCGAAAGCGGCGAAGAAGGTTTCGAAAAGCCGGTCCGCAAGCTCGCTCGCACCAGGCTTTCAAAGCTTGAGCGGATGGTGACTGTGATGGCGGAGGAAAAGCCGGCCTCCGGCGCCGGCCTATCCCTTCAGGATGGCGGCTAGCCTTGGAATGCCTTCGCTCACCGCGCGCCGGTCGGCGAGCGTGAAGGACAGCCGCAGCGTGTTGCGCCCGGTGCCGTCGGCATAAAAGGCGCTGCCCGGCACGAAGGCCACCCGCGCTTCTTTCACCGACCGCGCCAGAAGCTCGGTGGCGTCGGCCCCTTCCGGCAACGTTACCCAGACGAACATGCCGCCTTCCGGGCGGCTCCAGGTCACGCCTTCCGGCATATTGGATTCCAGTGCCGAGAGCAGCCCGTCGCGGCGCTCGCGATAGGCGCCGATAAGTTTTTCCACCTGGCCGTCGAACACGGCTTCGGCGACACGATGCATCACCATCTGGTTGATCGATGGGCTGTGCAGGTCCGAGGCCTGCTTCATCAGCACCAGTTTCTCGACGATGTGGCGCGGGGCGCAAACCCAGCCGACGCGCATGCCCGGCGACAGTATCTTCGAGAACGAGCCGCAATAGAGCGTGCGCGCCTTGTCGATACCGCCGGACCTGATGCAGTCGAGCGCCAGGATCGGCGGCACGCCGTCGCCGTCATAGCGCAGCGCGCGATAGGCGGCATCCTCGATGACGGCGATGTCGAGTTCGCCGGCAAGGCCGAGCACCGCCTCGCGCTGCTCACGGTTCAGCGTGTTGCCGGTCGGGTTGGCGAAATCCGGCACCAGATAGGCGAATTTGGCCTTGCCGCCATTTGCTGCCGCCGCCGCGCGATAGGCATCGGGCGTCATGTTGCCGCCGGCCGGGGTCAGCCGGTCGTAGCGAGGCTCATAGGCGTTGAAAGCCTGCAGCGCGCCGAGATAAGTCGGCCATGTCACCAGCGCGGTATCGCCCGGCGACAGGAACAGTTTGCCGAGATAGTCCAGCGCCTGCTGCGAGCCGGAGGTGATGAAGATATTGGCCTCGTCACAGGCGACGCCGAGCTTGCCCATCTGCCCGGCGAGCCAGCGCCGCAACGGCAGGTAGCCTTCCGAGACCTGGTACTGCAGCGCCGCACCCGCCTCGGCGCCGCCCAGCACATCGGCATAGGCGTCGCGGATCGCCTCGGCCGGGAACAGCGCCGGATCGGGAATACCACCGGCGAACGAGATGATGTCCGGCTGGTCGAGCAGCTTCAGCAGCTCGCGGATTTCGGACGCTTTCATGCGCGACGAGCGCGAAGCCAACAGGTTCATAAGGGTCACGGCACGCCTCCCCGGACGCTGTAATATAGGTCAACTTGGCTGACCTATATCCCCTCTTGGCCGCGAATTGAAGTGTGCCTGAACGATTTCCCGAATGCGCCAGCGCTGGCGCACTGCTCGAATGCCGAGCAGTTCCACAAAAGTGTTGCAGCGTTTTCCGACCGCCTAAAGGCTCTTCTTGTAGCCGAGATGGCTGCCGGTGAAGCCGAGGCTTTCGTAGAAACGGTGCGCGTCCGCCCGCCCCTTGTCGGTGGTCAGCTGGACGAGGCTGCAGCCCCGCGCCCGGCACGCGTCGATCGCCCATTCGATCATCTGCCTGCCGATGCCGTCCGAGCGCCTGTGGCCGGCAACCCGAACCGCCTCGATCTGCCCGCGCCAGGCACCCTTGCGCGAGAGCCCGGCAAGGAAAGAAATCTGCAAGGTACCGATCACTTCGGCCCCGTCGACGGCCACCGCCAGCAGCTGATTTGGATCGGCGTCGATGGCGTTGAAAGCGTCGATGTATCCTTGGGCCAGCGGCATGGAGGCGTCCTCCCGGCCGGCGCCAAGCGGATCGTCGGCCAGCATGGCGACGATATCAGGCAGGTCGGAGGCCTGCGCACGACGGAAGGTGATCATGGTGTGGAGATATCGCGAGGCACTGGTGGCCGCAAGATTTGCATATGCTCTCCACCGGGCGCTGGTGCCGCCCCTCATCTGCCTGCCGGCATCTTCTCCCCGTATAGTGACGGGGAGAAGGACGCTGTGTCAGATGATTTCGCCAAATCGCCAGCGTCGCAGAAAAAGCGCCAACGTGGCGGCCGGCCCCTTTCTCCTCGTCACTATACGGGGAGAAATGTCCGGCAGGACAATGAGGGGCAGCGCTAACTTTGCTGGCTACAGCTCGCCCTCATACGTCAGTTGCGCCTGCGTCAGCGCCCGATCCAGCCTTTCGCCCTCGGCATATCCAGCCAGATTCTGCGGCCGCTCCACACCGGGCAGCAGCCTCGGACACGGCTCGGCGGCGCCGACCACCATCCGCACCGGGATGACGCCGGCCCACACCGGATGCCCGTAATCCTCCTCGTCGTCGCCGACGCCCTTGGCGCGCACTTTGGCTGATGCCTCTTCGATGCGCATGCCGATCACCGTCGTCGCCTTGGCCTCCTGCACCGAGATCGGCCGCAGGGTCTCGCTCCGGCCGGGGTAGAAGCGGTCGACGACGCCGGCCAGCGCCTTCAGTTTCTCATCAGGCTCATCGATGATCCGCGCCGTGCCGAAACACATCGCCGAGCGGTAATTGGCGGAATGGTTGAAGCCCGAGCGCGCCAGCACCAGCCCGTCGAGATGCGACACCGTCAGACACGCCGGCGTGCCGCCGCGCAGATTGCGCAGCATGCGGCTGGCCGACGAGCCGTGCCAGTAGAGCATGTCGTCCTCGCGCCAGTGGATGGTCGGCGTGCAATAGGGCTGGCCGTCGGACGTATAGGCGACATGGCACAGCAGCCCGGCATCCAGCACCGCGAAGACTGCCGCATGGTCGTAGCTGCCGCGCTCGTGCAGGCGCTTGACGCGGTTGCGGCTGGTGGTCGGAAAGCTGGCTGGCGTGTCGTTCACGGCTTGCATCCTTGGTTGTTGTCTGCCAACCATGCGCCGTGACATTGGTTGATAAAAGAACCAATCCGATGAAGAAAAAACAGACCAATTTGCCGGATTGGTCGGCGCTGATCCCGGTCCTCCCGGGCGACGGCCCGCGCAGCCGCGAGCTTTATGCGGCGCTCAGGCGGCTGATCGAGACCGGCGCGCTGGCTGCCGGGGCCAAATTGCCGACCACCCGGGATCTCGCACAGCGCTTCGGCCTATCGCGTTCGGCGGCGGTTGCCTGTTTTGAAATGCTGGTCTCGGAAGGCTTCGCCGTCGCCAGGATCGGTGCCGGAACCTTCGTCGCGCCTGACGTGCCGCATCTGCCGACAACACTGGTCAAGCCACGGCCACCCGAGATCGATGCCGCCACCTCGCTGCCTTGCGGCCTTGGCGTGGCGGTGTCCGATCCGCGCACGCTTAATTTGTTTCGCATCCTTCTGTCGCGCCACCTCGCTCGCCCCGGGCCGGAGCATTTCCGCTATGGCGATCCGCGCGGCGGCCTGCCGCTGCGCACGGCAATTGCCACCTATCTCAGGACCGCACGCGGCGTGCGCTGCGATGCCGGCCAGATCGTGCTGACTTCGGGCACGCAGCAGGGGCTGGATCTTCTGGTGCGCGCCGCGCTCAGCCCCGGCGATGCCGTCTGGATCGAAAACCCCTGCTATCCCATGGCGCAGGCCGTGCTGGCCGGCAGCGGCGCCAGGGTTTTTGGGGTACCGGTCGACGCGGAAGGGCTCGATCCCGAGATCGGCGAAAGCCTGTGCTCCAATGCGCGCGCGGCCTATGTCACGCCCTCGCATCAATATCCGCTCGGCGTGACGATGACGATGCGCCGCCGTCTCGCTTTGCTCGACTGGGCTCGGCGCAACGATGCCTGGATCATCGAGGACGACTACGACAGCGAATTCCGCTATGCCGGCCCGCCGCTGACCTCGCTGCAGGGCATGGACGGTTCAGACCGTGTCGCCTATCTCGGCACCTTCTCGAAAATCCTCTTCCCCGGCCTGCGCATCGGCTATGTCGTGGTGCCCGAAGCGCTGCTCGATGCCGTGATGGCGGTCAGGGCGCGCTCCGACCGCTTCCCCTCGACGCTGGCCGAAGGCGCGCTGACCGACCTGTTGAACGAAGGCCATTTCGCCGCGCATCTCCGGCGCGTGCGCCGCCGCGTACAGGCCGCGCGCGACGTCCTGGTCGCCGGCCTCGAGGCGCATTGCGGCGATGCCCTCGAAGTAACCGTGCCCGAACAGGGGTTGCATTTGATGGCGACGCTGAAGGACGCCGGGCCGGACACCGCGATCGTCGAGGCGGCGAAGGCGGCGGGTGTCGGCGCCAGGGCCTTGTCCTCAATGTTCATCGGCGGGGCGCCCCGGCAAGGTCTGGTGCTGGGTTTTTCGGGGTTTTCGGACGAGGAGTTGATGGCCGCGACGGTGCGACTGGGTGGGGTGGTTCGGCAGCAAGCCCGGTGAGCCAACGAGAACCGCCTCATTGGTGCGCCGGCATCGAACTGTAGAGCCCCGTCAATCCCCATCCGCTGGCCCGGCCTTGCCGCACTGCGCCAGCACCTTGCCGATGGCCGCGCTGGAGCCCTTCAGCGGAAAGCTGATCTCGCCATATTTGGCTGAACTCACCGACACATCGCCTGTGCCGCGCAGCAGGTCGAGCAGCGGATCGGCTTTCGCCAGATTGACCACGAAGTAGTTGTACATGGCCTCCAGCTGGAGCGTCTTCGTTACCGTCTTGCCGTCGGCCTTGAACGCGAACGAACCGCTGATGCCAGGTTCCAGCTGCTGGCCGGCGGCACCGAGATCGTAGCTCAGCACCGGCGTGTCGAAACAGGTGAGCATCAGATGCGCATCGCCTTTCGGCCCGCCGCAGACCGAAGCCGTCAGCACGCTGCCGCCCTCGTCTTCCTCCATCCTGGCGCTCCAGCCATCGCACGACGCGGCAAACGCCGGCTGCGCGGCCTGCACGACGGCCAAGACACCAGCGACGATGAGATGTGCAACTCTCATGACTCCCCCAATTGACTGCCTCCAGGGCATTTGCAGCGCCCGTCCGCAGCATATAGGAAAAGCGATCCGATGGCATTGCCCGTTGCGGCAGCCGGTCCTGTTTCGTGGAGAGTTGGATTGAGAGCCTGCGTTCGCCTGTGTCTGTCCTTTGCCGCCCTGCTTGCCTCGCCGCTCACCGCTCGTGCCGAGTGGAAGCCGGTCGAGAAAATCGAGCCCTACGCGATCTCGGGCCGGTCCGGCGCCGAACTCTACCGCTCGATCGGCGAGAAAGGACCAAAGCTCGGCATTGCCCGCGCCATCGCCTACACCAATTTCAAGCTGACCTGGGGGTTAAGGGACTACAAGCCCAGTGGCAAGGACTGCGTGCTGACGGCCGGGCGGCCGAAGCTGATCGTCACCTACACCTTGCCAAAACCCTCCGGCTCCCTGCTGCCCGCCGTCCAGAAGAACTGGGAAACTTTCATCGCCGGCGTCGCCGCCCATGAGAAGGTGCATGGCGCCAGCATGGTCCAGATGGTCCACGACATCCAAGCCGCGACGAACGGCCTGACCGTCGCCGACGATCCCAAATGCAGCAAGACAAGGGCCGAGGTGGTCAAGCGGCTCGACGCAATCTCGAAGGCGCGGGTGCTGGCAAGCCGCGATTTCGACCGCGTCGAATTCGGCAATGGCGGCAATTTGCAGAAACTGGTTTTTTCGCTCGTGACCGGCCCCTGACTGCGCAGCCTCCAATCCGAAGTTTGCGGCAGTGCTATCTTCGACCGCTGGCGCCGGCCGCTTCGCCCAGCTCACCGCGTTTCAGCGCTCGCCCTCAGCTCCGCCCGCTTCTCGTCCGAGAGGACGGCCAGATCCAGCACCTTCTGCAATTCGGCGGCATGGCGGAAGGACGGTTCGGCCTGCACGCCGGATCGCACCGCGTCAGTGAAACGCTGGTAGTTGGTCGGCACCGTGCCGGCGTCGAGCTCTTCCCATATGGCGTTCTCGACGTTTTCGCCGATGCAGGCCTTGAGCGCCGAGCCGTCGAGATTATGCACCACCTCGATGCCGCCTTTCTCGCCATAGATGCGCAGGCGCAGCTCGTTGAGATGGCCAGTCGCCCAGCGGCTGGCATGCACCACGCCGAAGGCGCCGTTGGAAAAGTCCAGCGTCATAGCAAAGCTGTCATTGGCGTCGAGCCCGTAGTCGCCGATGCGGTTGCCGGGCGCCTTGTCGAAGGCGCGCAGCCGGCAGAAGACATGGTCGATGTCGACGGCTGCGCCATAGCTGGCAAAATCGAGGATGTGGATGCCGACATCGCCAAGCACGCCGTTGGAGCCGTGGCCGCGTGACAGGCGCCACAGCCATTTCGGATCGGTGCGCCAGTCGCCCCAGAATTTCGACACCAGCCAGCTTTGCAGGTAGGACGCCTCGACATGCCTGACGGTGCCGATCTCGCCCGCCTGCACCATCTGGCGGGCCTTCTGCAGCGCCGCCACATTGCGATAGGTGAGGTTCACCATGTTGACGATGCCGGCGGCCTCGGCGGCATCGGCCATCTCGGTCGCCTTGCCATAGTTGTCGGCCAGTGGCTTCTCGCACAGCACCGGCTTGCCGGCGGCGATCAGCGCCATAGTGGTCGGGTGGTGGATGCGGTCCGGCGTGACATTGGCCACCGCGTCGAACTCACCCCATGTCAGCGCCTCCTCCAGCGCGGTAAAGCGGTTGGGAATGTCAAAACTGTCGGCGAACTCGCCGACCCGTGCCGGATCGACATCGACCGCGCCGACAATGTCGACGCCGTCGATGGCGGTGAAGCGCCGCGCATGTTCCTGCGCCATCCAGCCGGTGCCGAGTATCAAAAGCCGCATTCTTTGCTCCTTGGGGTGAGATGCCGGGATCCCCTCCCGGCCGACGCCCTCAAATAGCGCGTATGATGCCGCCGTCGACCCGGATGTTCTGGCCGGTGATGTAGCCGGCGCCTTCGGAGGCCAGGAAGGAGATGGTCGCAGCGATCTCTTCCGAGGTGCCGTAGCGCTGCATCGGCACGCTGTCGCGGCGCTCCTCGGTGGCCGGCAGGCTGTCGATCCAGCCGGGCAGCACGTTGTTCATGCGCACATTGTCGGCGGCGTAGGTGTTGGCGAAGATCTTGGTGTAGGCGGCAAGCCCGGCACGGAACACCGCGGACGTCGGGAACATCGGGCTCGGCTCGACCACCCAGGCCGTCGAGATGTTGATGATGGCCCCACCCTTCTGCTTGACCATCTGCGGCGCCACGATGCGCACCGGACGGATGACGTTCAGCAGATAGACATCCATGCCGGTGTGCCATTGCTCGTCGGTGATTTCGAGGATCGGCGCGCGCGGCCCGTGGCCGCCGCTGTTGACCAGCACGTCAATGCGGCCAAAACATTCGAGCGTCAGGTCGACGAGACGCTGCAGATCTTCATTGGATTGGTTGGAGCCGGTGACGCCCAGCCCGCCCAATTCCCCAGCCAGCGCCTCGCCCTTTCCGGACGACGAAAGAATGGCGACCTTGAAGCCGTCCGCCGCCAGCCGCTTGGCCGCCGCCGCACCCATGCCGCTGCCGCCGGCCACCACCACAGCTACTTTTTCTACACTCATCGGATTTTCCTCTCAGGGTTGGCGGGCACCGCAAGCGGTGTTTTCGGGAGTTGAACGTCGATATAGCTGGTTTTCCACACCGGTTCGAACCAGAATGCTTGAAATCAACCTGTAGAAAAACTCCTGTATGCCCGAAGCCTTCCTCAGCCTGCCGCCATTGAATGCGCTGCGCGCCTTCGAAGCCTCGGCGCGTCATCTCAACTTCCGCATCGCCGCCGAAGAGCTCAATGTCACGCAAGGGGCGGTCGCCCAGCACATTCGCGGGCTGGAAGCCGATCTCGGCACAAAGCTGTTCGAGCGGCTGCCGCGCGGCTTGGCGCTGACCGATGAGGGCCGCGCCTATGTCCCCAATATCCGCCGCGCCTTCGACCTGATCTCGGAGGCGACGCTGCTGTTGCGCCCCGAGCCGGCACGGCTGTCGATCAGCGTGACGCCGAGCTTCGCCACCAAATGGCTGATCCCGAGGCTGCACGACTTCGTCGCACACAACCCGCTGGTCGATTTGCGCGTGCTGGCCAGCGAAAGCCTGTCGAGCTTCCAGGCCGATGGCGTCGACATCGCGGTCAGGCAAGGCCGCCCGCCCTTCGGCGCTGGGCTGATCGTCGACCTGCTGTTTCCCCAGCAGATCGTCGCCGTCTGCAGCCCGGCCTTGCTGCCGGAAGGTGTTGCTGAAATCGCAGCCTCCGAAATCCAGCACCATGTGCTGCTGCACGATGCCCACAATCTGTGGCCGGAATTCATGGAGAAAGCGGTCGGCCTGAAGATGACGACCGAGCTGAAGCGCATGCGCTTCAACCAGACGAGCCTCGCCATCGACGCCGCCATCGCCGGCCAGGGCATTGCGCTGGCCAGCCGCTTCCTCGTAGCCGCTGATCTCGCCACAGGCCGCCTGGTTCAGCCCGTCAGCGGCGAAATGCGCGGCACGCAGGATTTTTATGTCGTGATGCCGAGAAAACAGCGCCACCCCGAGCCGACGCAAGCCGTGCGGCAATGGTTGCTGGATGCGGGAGAAAGGCCGCCGCTCTAGATCGGCAGCAAGGCGTCGGGCTTCACATTGGCGATCGAAGCGTAGGTGTGTGTCTCCCGCACCCCGGGCAGCGGCAGGATGACGCGCTGCAGGAAATCCTGGAACATCGCCATGTCGGCGATGCGCGCCTTGACCAGATAGTCGAAGCCGCCGACCACCATGTGGCATTCGATGATCTCGGGCGCCCGCAGAACCGCCTCGGCGAAGCGGTCGAACACATGCGGCGCCGTGTGGTCGAGCCGCACCTCGATGAAGACGAGCTGCGCCTGCCCGATCCGAGCAGGATCGAGCACCGCGCGCACGGCGCGAATGAAGCCTTCGGCGAACAGCCGCTTGACGCGCTGCGTCGCCCCGGTCGGCGACAGACCGACCCGGCGCGCCAGATCGAGCGTCGTGCGGCGGCCGTCCTCCTGCAACAAACGCAGCAGCGAGCGGTCGATACGGTCGAGATCGTCCATTTCAGGATTCACACTTTTGGACCAGAACAAACGTGATAATCACGCCAAAATAGCAAAAGCAGTATATTTCATCACGCTCCCGGACCGCAATACCGTTGTCGTGCAACCGACAACGAAAGCGGATCCCATGACATCAGCGATATCGACGTCCAGCAGCGCCCAGGCCAAGGGTGACATGCCCGTACTCATCCTGAGCGAGGCCGAGATGAAAACCTGCATCGACCTGCGCCAGCTTCTCGACGTGCTCGCTGGCGGCTTCAAGGCCTTGTCCGGCGGCAAGGTGGTCAATCCGGCACGGCCGCAGCTCGATATTCCGCAGGCCGGCTATTCGCTGGCGATGTCGGCATGGATGGCAGGCATGCATCTGACGGTGAAGATCGTCAACGTCTTCGAGGGCAACGTCGCCAAAGGCATCCCCAGCCACCTCGCCACCATCCATCTGTTCGACCCGCAGACTGGCATGCCGGTCTGCGTCATGGACGGCACCTACATCACCGCCGTGCGCACCTCCGGCTCGGCCGTGCTTTCGGTGCGTGAACTCGCCCGCCGCGACGCCAAGGTCGCGACGGTGGTCGGCGCCGGTGTGCAGGCCGGCCAGCATCTGCATCTTCTGCCGCTGGTGCGCGACTTCACCGAGATCCGCGTCGTCTCGAAGGAATTCGCCGATGCGCAGGCGCTTGCCGCGCAACATCCCGGCGTTGTTGCCGTCGCCGATATAGAGGCCGCGGTGCGTTCGTCCGACGTCGTCTGCCTGGCAACGCATTCCTATGCGCCGGTGATCTCGGCCGAATGGGTGCGGCCGGGCACTCACATCTCATCGGTCGGCGTCGCCCCGCCCGGCGGCGAATTGCCGGTCGAGCTTATCGGCCGGGCCAGCCTGTTCGTCGAGACCAGGGACGCCTTTGCCCCGACGCCGGTCGGCTCTTGCGAACTGGCGGGCATTGATCCGAAAGCCGGAATCGAGCTCGGCGACATGCTGCTCGGGCGGCGGCCGGGACGGGTCAGCGCCGATCAGGTCACCGTCTACAAGGCCATGGGCGTCGCCATGGAAGACATGGTGGCCGCCGATCTCGCCTACCGCGAGGCGGTTCGGCGGGGAATGGGACGTGTAGTTGCGCTGTAGCGGAGCCGCTCAATTGTTGAAGCCAGCGCCGCCCGTCGATAGGATCGTCCTTCTCCCCGTTTACGGGGAGAAGATGGCGGCAGCCAGATGAGGGGCAGCACCAACGTGGAGGGTTGGGACCAGCCCCTACCCCTCCACCGTCTCCAGCACGCTCAGCAGCGCGCCCTCCATGTCAGGCTCGTCGCCGGAGCAGACGCACAGCATCTCGGCGTCGCCCTCGCCCACCGACAGGTAGGCGTGACCCATGGTGGAATCGATATAGACGCTGTCGCCCTGTTTCAGCCGCACCGGCGCGTACTGGTCGGTGTGCAGCTCGATCTCGCCCTTGAGCACGATCAAAAATTCCTCGCCGGCATGCCTGGTCAGCGGCCCGAATTCCTGCGGCGTGCGGGCGCGCGCATAGGCGTGGATCGGCACCATGCGCTTGCGCACCAGATCGGTGGCCAGATAGCGGTAATCGTAGTTGCGGGTCAGCTGGCGCAGCGTGTTGGACTGAGAGGTCACCGAGCGGCGGGTGCGCGCAGACGGCTGCTTGCGGTCGCCGCTGAGCAGCTCGGTGACATGGATGCTCAGCCCCTCGCAGATCTGCAGCAGCTTGTCGTAGCTCAGCGACATCTGGTCGTTCTCGACTTTGGACAGCGTCGACACCGCGACGCCGGTCAGCGTGCTGACCTCCTGCAAGGTCCAGCCATGCGTCTTCCTCAAGCCGCGCAGACAATCACCGAGGTTCGGTTGCTCCGACATCGTCAGCTCCTGGCGCGGCCACTGAGCCGCTTCTTCACCCTAGGTAGTCCAACTCCCTGCCGCCATCAACAACGCTAACAATTTTCTTATACGCTAAATATTGACTGGATACGAAATTATTTCTACCCCGAGGACATGCAGTCCAAGTCTCTCCAAAAAATCGTCGTCATCGGCGGCGGCATTGCCGGCCTTTCGCTGGCGGCGGCCGTGCAATCCTGGGCCGAGATCACCGTGCTCGAGCGCGAGCCGCATCTCGGCTACCACGCCAGCGGCCGCTCGGCGGCGCTGTTTTCCGAAACCTACGGCAATGCGTTGGTGCGGGCGCTGTCGCTGGCCAGCCGGCAAGCGATCGTCGATGGCGGCTTTGCCGCCCACCGGCGCGGCGCGCTGCATGTCGGCGGCGTCGAGGACAGTGCAGCCGTCGACCGCATGGCGGCCGAGATGCAGGCGCTGGTGCCGAGCGTGCGGCGCCTGTCGGCCACGGAAGTCACCGCGCTGGTGCCGGTCATCGCCACGGCAACCACCTGCGGCGGCGTGCATGAACCCGGCGCGCTCGATGTCGACACGGGAAAGATGCTTGCAGCTTCAGCCTCCGCGCTCAAGGCCGGCGGCGGCGTGATCCGCACCGGCGAGGAAGTGCTGGAGATTTCCCGCGTCGCAAATGGCTTCAGCGTCACCACCAATGCCGGCGCCTACCAGGCCGACATCGTCGTCGACGCCGCTGGCGCCTGGGTCGATGTCGTCGCCGGGCTGGCCGGTCTCTCCGGTCTCGGCTTCCGGCCGAAGCGCCGCACCGCCTTCCTTTTCGATCCGCCCGCCGGCACCGACATCAGCGCCTGGCCGCTGGTGGTCGATTTGCATGAACAATTCTACTTCAAGCCCGATGCCGGCAGGTTGATCGGCTCGCTGGCCGCCGAGCCAGAAGAAGCCGGGCAGGCGAGGGTCGAAACCGATGACCGGCGTGCGGTCGGGCGAAAAGGTGCGCAGGCCAGCCCACGGCGTCGACGGACGGCCGA
>NZ_RZTT01000164.1 GCF_003996995.1 Mesorhizobium sp. M7A.T.Ca.US.000.02.2.1
AAGCAGGGGGGTGGGGGTCTGCGCAAGGCTCCCCCACCCGGACCTTCGGTCCGACCTCCCCACAAGGGGAGGGTAGAAGTTCAGGCGGCGCAGACTTCGCGGATCGAGCTTTCCAGGATGTCGAGTGCTTCGTTCATGACCTCGTCCTGGATGGTGATCGGCGCCAGGAAGCGGATGACGTTGCCGTAGACACCGCAGGTCAGCAGGATCAGGCCCTTGTCGAGCGCCTTCAACCGGATCGCATTGGCGATCTCGGCCGACGGCAGGCCCTTCTTGACGTCGTTGAACTCGACCGCATTCATGAAGCCGAGGCCTCTGATGTCGACGATTTCGGGCACGTCGTCGCGGATCGACTGCAGCCGCTGCTTCAGCCTTGCGCCCAGCGTGTTGGCGCGGTCGCACAGGTTTTCGTCCTCGATCACGTCGAGCACGGCGTGCGCGGCGGCAACACCGATCGGGCTGCCGCCATAGGTGCCGCCGAGCCCGCCGGGGCCGGGCGCATCCATGATTTCGGCGCGGCCAGTGACCGCGGCCAGCGGGAAACCGCCGGCCAGGCTCTTGGCCATGGTGGTGATGTCGGCGGCCACCTCATGGTGATCCATCGCAAACATCTTGCCGGTGCGGGCAAAGCCGGTCTGCACTTCGTCGGCGATCAGCAGCATGCCGTGCTGGTCGCAAAGCTTGCGCAGCGCAACCAGGAAATCACGCGGCGCGTCGTAGAAACCGCCTTCGCCCTGAACCGGCTCGATGATGATGGCTGCGACGCGGGCCGGATCGACATCGGCCTTGAACAGCCGGTCGAGCGCGGCCAGCGAGTCGGCGACCGAGACACCGTGCAGCGGCACCGGGAACGGCGCATGATAGACGTCGCCCGGCATGGCGCCGAAGCCGACCTTGTAGGGCACGACCTTGCCGGTAAGCGCCATGCCCATGAAGGTGCGGCCATGGAAGCCGCCGGCGAAGGCGATGACCGCCTGACGGCCGGTGGCATTGCGGGCGATCTTGATGGCGTTCTCTACCGCCTCGGCCCCGGTGGTGACGAAGATCGTCTTCTTCTCGAACTTGCCAGGCAGCATGCCGTTCAGCCGTTCGGCCAGGCGCACATAGCTCTCATAGGGCACCACCTGGTGGCAGGTGTGGGTGAAGCGGTCGAGCTGTGCCTTGACCGCCTCGATCACCCTGGGATGGCGATGCCCGGTGTTGACGACGGCGATGCCCGACGAGAAATCGATATAGCGGCGCCCCTCGACATCCCAGATTTCCGAATTTTCAGCCCGGTCGGCATAGATCTGCGTGGTCATGCCGACGCCGCGGGAAATCGATTGGTTCTTGCGTTCGGAAATGGCTGAATTCTTCATCGTATCCTCACCGGGCCGGCGCCCGTCCTGTTTGATGCCGTTGAGACGTCTTCTGACCTTATTTCACGTTTTCCTCAAGTCGGCACCACCGGCAGGCGATTGGGCCTGCGACAGGTGGATCCCGGCGCTTAACCAGTTGCCCGATACACGTACGACACCGGTTTCCTTTTCCCGGGGATCGACTATCCTCCAGATATCCGCGAGGTCTCGCGATCCGCGCTAGCCGCCCACGGGGCTGGGGGAGTCCATGAGCAGGAACGCGACATCGTCCGTCTCGCGGCCGTCGGTCAAAACCCCCTGCCTGTTTTCTTGTCCGATCGCCTCGGTGCTTTTCGCTTGCACGGCGGCTCTTCTGCTAACCGGCTGCCAGAAGCAGGAGGCGGCGGACAAGAAATTGCCGGTCATGGTGCGCACCGAAACCGTGGCGATGGCCGACTATGCGCCGAGAACCTCGCTGACCGGGGTGATCGCGGCGCGTACGCTGAACAATCTGTCGTTCCGGGTCGGTGGTCGCGTCGCCGAACGGTTTGTCGATGTCGGCCAGCATGTCGGTCAAGGCACGGTGCTCGCCCGGATCGATCCGCAGGAGCAGGAATCCGATTTGCGCTCGGCGCAGGCCGATCTCGACGCGGGACAGGCGCAATTGACCCAGTCCGCCGCCGCCTTCGAACGGCAGAAGACGCTGCTCGCCCAGGGTTTTACCACCAGGCGCGATTATGACGCCGCGGACCAGGCCCTGAAGGTGGCACAAGGCAGCGTCGAAGCCGCGCAGAGCGCTTTCTCCAACGCCCAGCAAAACCTGTCCTTCACCGAGCTCAAGGCCGGTGCCGCCGGCGTGATCACCGCCCGCCAAGTCGAAACCGGCCAAGTGGTGCAAGCCGCGCAAACCGTCTTCACCGTCGCCGAGGACGGTGACCGCGACGCCGTGTTCAACGTGCAGGAGACGCTGATCGCCAAGGCACCGGCATCGCCTGCGGTGACGATCACGCTGTTGTCCGATCCGCAGGTCAGGGCGACGGGCAAGGTCCGCGAAATCTCGCCTGCGGTCGACCCGGCTTCGGGCTCGATCCGGGTCAAAATCGCCATTCCCGACACGCCCGCCGGCATGCCGCTTGGGGCAGCCGTCATCGGCACGGTAAGCGCCAAGCCGGCGAAGGCGATCCTGCTGCCTTGGCAGGCGCTGACGTCCAGCGGCGGCAAGCCGGCGGTCTGGATCGTCGATCCCTCGACCAAGGCAGTGACGATGGCGCCGGTCGAAGTGCTGGCGTTCAATTCGGGCACGGTCGTGATCGCCAAGGGGCTGGATGCGGGCCAGAGCGTCGTCACCGCTGGAGGACAGCTGCTCAGCCCTGGACAGACGATCGAGATATCGGGAGCGGGCCAATGAGCCGGACGCCACGCATCCTGCTCGGCGTGCTCATGCTCGGCGCGCTGGCATCCTGCTCCAAGTCGGAGGAAAAGCCGCCCGAGATCGTCCGACCGGTGCTGTCGATGGTGATCGAGCCGCGCACCACGCAAATCTTCGGTTTTGCCGGATCCGTCGAACCGCAGGTCAGCGCCGACCTGGCCTTCCGCCTGCTTGGCCGGGTCGTCTCGCGCGACGTCCAGGTCGGCGACATCGTCAGCAAGGGCACGACGATAGCGGCACTGGATCCGGCCGCACTGGAGTTGGGCCTCCAGGCGGCCAAGGCGGAACTGTCCAATGCCGAGGCGCAGCTCGCCAACGCCGCCGCCAGCGAGGAACGGCAGCGCCAGTTGCTCGCCTCGGCCAACGCCACGCAAGCTGTCTTCGATGCCGCGCAGCAGGCGCGCAAAGCCGCGGAGGCAGGTGTCGAGCGGGCCAAGGCTTCGCTTGCCAAATCGCAGGAACAGCTCGGCTATGCCAGGCTGTTCTCTGATTTCGACGGTGTCGTCACCGCGGTCGGCGCCGAAGTTGGCCAGACGGTCTCGCCCGGCCAGACCGTCGTCACCGTGGCGCGTTCGGACCTGCGCGAGGCGGTGGTCGACATTCCCGATCAATTGACCGGTGATCTTGAGGCCGGCACGCCCTTCCAGGTGATCCTGCAGTCGCTGCCTACGATCCAGACCGGGGCCAAGCTGCGCGAGATCGCACCGCAATCCGAGGGCTCGACCCGCACGCGGCGCGTCAAGCTGACGCTCACGGATCCGCCACAGGCCTTCCGGCTCGGCTCGACGGTGACGGCGACCCGCGTGACCAAGGTGGCACCGACGATCGAATTGCCCATGTCGGCGCTGTTCGAAAAGAACGGTTCCGCGAAAGTATGGATCGTCGACCCGCAGACATCCAGCGTGAACGCACACGACATAAAGGTCGCGTCGAAGAATGGCGGCACCTTCACGGTGGCCGAGGGGCTGGAGGCCGGCATGCGTGTTGTCACGGCGGGCGTCCACAGCCTGAGCGAAGGCCAGAAGGTGACAGTGCCCGAGGGAGGGGCCTCATGAAAGGCTTCAATCTCTCCGACTGGGCGCTCAACCACCGCTCCATGGTCTGGTATTTCATGCTTGTCTTCGTCGTGGCTGGCGTGTTCTCCTACCTCAATCTCGGCCGTGAAGAAGACCCCAATTTCACCATCAAGACGATGATCATCCAGGCCAACTGGCCGGGCGCCTCGGTCAGGGAAACCGTGCAGCAGGTGACCGACCGTATCGAGAAGAAACTCGAGGAACTCGACAGCCTCGACTACACCAAGTCCGTCACCACGGCCGGCCAGACCGTCATCTTCGTCAACCTGAAGGACACCACCAAAGCACGCAATGTCGTGCCGAACTGGATTCAGGTGCGCAACATGGTCAACGACATCGCGGCGCAGTTTCCGCAGGGGGTGCAGGGACCCTTCTTCAACGACCGCTTCGGCGACGTCTATGGGAACATCTACGCCTTCACATCGGACGGGCTGACGCCGCGCCAGTTGCGCGACTATGTCGAGGACGCCAGAACAAAAATCCTGACCGTGCCCAACGCCGGCAAGGTCGACCTCGTCGGCGCCCAGGACGAGGCGATCTATCTCGAATTCTCGACCCGCCAGATCGCCGCCCTCGGCCTCAACCAGCAAGCGATCGTGGCGAGCCTGCAGGCGCAGAACGCGATCACGCCGTCCGGCGTCATCCAGTCCGGGCCGGAGCGCATCAGCGTGCGGGTCGGCGGGCAGTTCACCTCCGAGGACAGCCTGCGCGCCATCAATCTGCGGGTCGATGACCGTTTCTTCCGCCTCAGCGACGTGGCGACGATCACGCGCGGCTATGTCGATCCGCCTACGGCGCTATTCCGCTTCAACGGCCAGGACGCGATCGGGCTCGCCATCGGCATGAAACCCAACGCCAACCTGCTCGAATTCGGCGAGGCGCTGCACAAGGAGATGGACAAGGTGCTGGCCGACCTGCCGGTCGGTGTCGGCGTGCATCTGGTGGCCGACCAGCCGGTCATCGTCGAGGAGGCCGTCTCGGGCTTTACGCGCGCGCTGTTCGAGGCGGTCGCCATCGTGCTCGCCGTGTCGTTCATCAGCCTCGGCATGCGCGCCGGCTTCGTCGTGGCGCTGTCGATCCCGCTGGTGCTGGCCATCACCTTCACGGTCATGGCCTATCTCGGCATTTCGCTGCAGCGTATTTCCCTGGGGGCGCTGATCATCTCGCTCGGGCTTCTGGTCGACGACGCGATGATCGCGGTCGAGATGATGGTGGCGCGGCTGGAGGTCGGCGACAATCTGCGCAAGGCGGCGACCTATGTCTACACATCGACCGCCTTTCCGATGCTGACCGGTACGCTGGTGACGGTCGCCGGCTTCATCCCGATCGGCCTCAACAACAGCGCCGCCGGCGAATATACCTTCACCCTGTTCGTGGTCATCGCCGTTTCGCTGCTGGTGTCATGGGTCGTGGCGGTGCTGTTTGCGCCACTGCTCGGCGTCACCATCCTGCCGGCGACGATGAAAACCAAGCATCACGACCAGCCTGGCCGCTTCACCTCGCTTTTCCGGCGCGTGCTTGTCGGCTCGGTGCGCCATCACTGGCTGACCATCATCCTCACCGTGCTTTTGTTTGCCGGCTCGATCGCCGGCTTCGGGCTGGTGCAGCAGCAGTTCTTTCCGCCATCGGACCGGCCGGAGCTGATCGTCGACTGGAACCTGCCGCAGAATGCCTCGATCGCCGATACGCGCGACCAGATGGAGCGGTTCGAGCAGCGGGCGCTGGTCGGCAATCCCGACATCGACCATTTTTCGTCTTATATCGGCCAGGGCGCGGTGCGTTTCGTGCTCGCCTATGACGTGCAGCCGGCCAACCCCTATTTCGGCCAGACCGTCATCGTCACCAAAAGCATCGCGGCCCGCAACCGGGTCAAGCCGGCGCTTGAAAAACTGCTGCGCGAGGAGTTCGTCGGCACCGACGCCTTCGTCAAGCCGCTCGAACTCGGACCGCCGGTCGGCCGCCCGGTGCAATATCGCGTCGGCGGTCCCGACATCCAGACGGTGCGCGAACTGGCGCAGCAATTCGCCGGTGTCATCTCCGCCAATCCAAAGCTAGCGGCGCCGACCTTCGACTGGAACGAGCCGCAGCGTGTGCTGAGGGTCGACGTGCTGCAGGACAAGGCACGCCAGCTCGGTATCACCTCCTCCGACATCGCCGGCGCGCTGAACAGTACGGTCGGCGGCGCCACCATCACGCAGGTGCGCGACGCCACCTACCTGATCAATGTCGTGGCGCGCTCGCGTGGGTCCGAACGCGGCTCGATCGAAACCTTGCAGAACATGCAGCTGCCGACCAGTACCGGCGAGGCGATCCCGCTCGCGGCCGTCGCCAACTTCCGCTACGATCTGGAGCAGCCAACGGTGTGGCGACGCGACCGCATCCCGACCATCACCGTGCGCGCCGGACTGGTCGGCGACGTGCTGCCGGCCACCGTCGTCAACGAGTTGAAGCCGTCGGTCGATGCCTTCACCGCCAAGCTGCCGCCGGGCTATTCGATCGCCACCGCCGGCTCGGTCGAGGAGAGCGCCAAAAGCCAGGGACCGATCGCCGCCGTCGTGCCGTTGATGCTGTTCGTCATGGCGACGATCCTGATGGTGCAGTTGCAGAGTTTTCAGCGTCTGTTCCTGGTGGTGGCGGTGGCGCCGCTCGGCCTGATCGGCGTGGTGGCGGCCCTGGTGCCGAGCGGAGCACCGCTCGGCTTCGTCGCCATCCTGGGCGTGCTGGCGCTGATCGGCATCCTGATCCGCAATTCGGTCATCCTGATCGTGCAGATCGAGGATCTCGTCCGGGAAGGCAAGGACCGCTGGGCCGCTGTCATCGAAGCGACGGAACACAGGATGCGCCCGATCGCGCTGACGGCGGCCGCCGCCAGCCTGGCGCTGATCCCGATCGCACGCGAAGTGTTCTGGGGGCCGATGGCCTATGCCATGATGGGCGGCATCATTGCCGGCACGGCGATTACGCTGCTGTTCCTGCCGGCGCTTTATGTGACGTGGTTCAGGATCAAGGAGCCGAAAGCCCAGGAAGAGCCACCCGTGGAGAGCGGCGAACCGGTGCAAGCCCAGACTTAAGGCTTTGGCGGGTCACTCGTTGTCGTTGGAGGGTACGGGGCGTGACTTGGCGCGCCGCCATGGCGACGATTTCGAGGCGCGCCAAGCACGCCAACCTTTCGGCAAATCGGCCAACTCCAGGATGGTTTCATCCAGTTGAACCACCTCTTGCAGGCCTACGAGCATTATCTCGCGTTCATCCCAATCTCGAATGTCGCTACTGTAGAATTGCCAACTGCCACCTTCGTCGTTGTAGCTGTCGTCGTCGTCATCTTCATGCACAACGTATGCGATCCAGTCGCCACGTTTAAATAGGCTCTTGTCCGACAACACCGCGAGATTGGGCGGATCCGCAAATTTCCATTCCTCCACGGGCAGTCCCCAAGATGGTTGTTCGGCGCAAAAGAGAAAACGAATTCAGGCGGTTCTCACAAACCCATCGCTGGCCCGCAAAAGATTGCGCGTATAATCCTTGGTCACGCGGCGTTCGACAAGTTCAGCCGCCGCCAGATTCTCCACCGCCTCGCCGCTTTGCATCACCATCAGCCGCTCGCACATATGGGTGATGATGGCGAGGTCGTGGCTGACCATCAGGAAGGTCAGCTTGCGCCGCTTGCGTACCTCTTCCAACAGGTTGAGCACTTCCGCCTGCACCGAGGCATCGAGCGCCGAGGTCGGCTCGTCGAGCAGCAGGATCGACGGTTCGAGAATGAGTGCACGCGCAATCGCCACGCGCTGGCGCTGGCCGCCGGAGAGCTGGTGCGAATAGCGGAACCGAAAACCGTTGCCGAGGCCGACCTCGTCGAGCGCCCGCTGGATGCGCTTTTCGCCGTCGGCAAAGCCATGGATGGCAAGCGGCTCCTGCAGCAGACGGTCGACGGTCTGGCGTGGGTGCAGCGAGCCGTACGGATCCTGGAAGACCATCTGCACTTCGCGGTAGAAGGCCTTGTCGCGGCGTGCGCCGAGCGTCTTGCCGTTGACGGCGATGCCGCCCGAAGCGACCGGTGCAAGGCCGGCGATGGCCCGCAGCAGCGTCGATTTGCCGGAGCCGGATTCACCGACCAGGCCGAAGGATTCGCCCGGCTGCACGTCGAGGCTGACGCCCTTCAGTGCGCGAAAACGGTCGAAGATCACTTCCAGCCTGTCGACGGCAATCGCGGAAGTCATGCCGCCCACTCCGGCTTGCGGTCGAGCACCGGCAGCGGGTGGCGGTCGGCGCCGATCTTGGGCATGCAATTGAGCAAGCCGCGCGTGTAGGGATGCTGGGCATGGCCGAGTTCGGACGCCTTGAGCTGCTCTACCACCTTGCCGGCATACATGACGATGACGCGGTCGCAGAAGGACGAGACCAGGCGCAGATCGTGCGAGATGAAGATCAGCCCCATGCCGCGCTCACTGACCAGCCGGTCGAGAATGCCTAGCACGTCAAGCTGCACGGTGACGTCGAGCGCCGAGGTCGGCTCGTCGGCGATCATCATTTCCGGACCGGCGATCAGCATCATGGCGATCATTGCGCGCTGGCCCATGCCGCCCGAAACTTCATGCGGATGCAGGTTGAAGACGCGAGAGGGATCACGGATCTGCACCGCCTCCAGCATGGCCAATGCGCGGTCGCGTGCCTCGGCCTTGCCGACCTTTTCATGGGTGCGCAGCGTCTCGACGATCTGGCGGCCGATGCTTATGACAGGGTCGAGCGAATATTTCGGGTCCTGCAGGATCATGGCGATGCGTTTGCCGCGCAGCTTCCGACGTTCGCGCGGCGAGACGCTGAGCAGGTCGATGCCGTCGAAGGCGAGCTTGTTGGCCGATATCCGGGCCTGCGGCGGCGTCAGGCCCATGATGGCGCGGCCGGTCTGCGATTTTCCCGAGCCGGACTCGCCGACGATGCCGAGCCTTTCGCGGCCGAGCGAAAAGGAAACGCCGCGCACCGCCTCGATCAGCCCGGTGCGGGTCGGGAAAGTGACGCGCAGATCATCGACGTCGAGAAGCGCGCTCATTGGTCACCACTACGGGGATCGAGCGCGTCGCGTAGCCCATCGCCAAGCAGATTGAAACCGAGGCTGACGATGAGGATGGCGAAGCCCGGCGCACCGGCCACCCACCACTGGTCGAGCACGAAGCGGCGGCCCGACGCGATCATCGTGCCCCATTCGGGCAGCGGCGGTTGCGCGCCGAGGCCGAGGAAACCGAGCCCGGCGGCGGTCAGGATGATGCCGGCCATGTCGAGCGTCACCCTGACGATCAGGGACGAAATGCAAAGCGGCATGATATGGCGCAGCACGATGCGGAAGGGCGAGGCGCCCATCAGCTGCACCGCCTTGATGTAATCGGAATTGCGCACCGTCAGCGTCTCTGCCCGCGCGATGCGGGCGTAGGGCGGCCATGAGGTGATGGCGATGGCCAGCACCGCATTCTCGATGCCGGGGCCAAGTGCTGCGACAAAGGCCAGCGCCAGGATCAGCTTGGGAAAGGCGAGGAAGATGTCCGTGATGCGCATCAGGATGGCATCGGTCCAGCCGCCGGCATAGCCGGCCACCGTGCCGACCAGAAGGCCGATCGGTGCCGCGATGATGGCGACCAGGATGACCACATAAAGGGTCCAGCGCGAGCCGTAGAGGATGCGCGACAGGATATCGCGGCCGAGATCATCGGTGCCGAACCAGTGCTCGGCGCTCGGCGCCAGCAGGCGCGCGTTCTTCAGGTCGCCGAACGTCGGAGAATAAGGTGCCAGCACGCCGGCAAGGGCGGCAACGACCAGCAGGGCAACGATGATGAGCAGGCCGAGAAAGGCCAGACGGTTGGCGGAAAAGCGCCGCCACGCCACATAGGCGCGACCGAGCCTTGCCTGCATGCGCGAGGCCGGCCGCTCGCTGAGCAGCCAGTCGCGACGGGAGAGAGGGCCGGCGTCGGAGGCGGTCATGACGATGCCTCTTGGTGCTGTCGACCCCCACTCCGGCCTGCTTCGCAGACCACCCCGCTCCCGCTTGACGGGGGAGATGAAAGGCGCCAGGCGTGCGACCGGCTTCTCCTCTCCCCCGGGCAGGGGGAGAGGTGGCCCGAAGGGCCGGAGTGGGGGTGATTGGCCGCAGCTGGAGCAATTCCAGGAAAAGTGTGAAACGGTTTTCCGTCCGGAATTGCGTAAAAACAAGGAGTTAGAGCGGGTCGCCGTTTCCGTGAAACGGTGAACTGCTCTAGGCCCGAAAGTGGAATACCTCTGCTCATTGAACCTTCGTCCTCGGATCGAGCACCCGATACAGCAGGTCGGAGAGGAGATTGATGGCGATGAACACCGAGCCGATGACGATGGTGCCGCCGAGCACCGCATTCATGTCGGCGTTCTGCAGCGAATTGGTGATGTAAAGGCCGATGCCCGGCCACGAGAACACGGTTTCGGTGAGCACCGAGCCTTCGAGCAGCCCGGCATAGGAGAGCGCGATCACCGTCACCATCGGCACCGCCGCATTGCGCAGCGCGTGGCCCCAGATGATGCGGGTTTCCGACAGGCCCTTGGCGCGTGCCGCGACGATGTATTCCTGGGACAGTTCGTTGAGCATGAACGAGCGCGTCATGCGGCTGATATAGGCGAGCGAGAAGTAGCCGAGCAGCGATGCCGGCAGGATGATGTGGCGGAAGGCGTCGTAAAACACGTCCCACTGCCCCTGCATCGCGGAGTCGAGGAGATAGAAGCCGGTGATCGGCGTAAAAGTGTATTCGTAGACGACGTCGAGCCGCGCCGGGAAGGCAACCCATTGCAGCTTGGCATAGAACAGCACCAGCGCCAGCAGGCCGAGCCAGAAGATCGGCACGGAATAGCCGATCAGGCCGATGATGCGCACGATCTGGTCGATGAGACTGCCGCGCTTGACCGCCGCCAGCACGCCGAGCGGCACGCCGAACAGCGCCCCGATAAGCGTTCCCAGCGTCGCCAGTTCGGTGGTGGCCGGCAGCGCCCGGCGAATGTCGGTCATGACCGGATTGGTGGTCAGCACGGAGATGCCGAAATTACCGTTCAGGGCATTTTTCACATAAATGTAGAACTGCTCGATCAACGGCAGGTCGAGGCCCATCTCCCGGCGCGTGCGCTCGACGACATTGGCCGGCGCCCGGTCGCCGAGCACCGCCAGCACCGGGTCGATCGGAATGACGCGGCCGATGAAGAAGGTGACCGCGAGCAGACCAAGATAGGTCGTGATCGCAATGACCAGGAAACGGCCAAGCGATGACGCAATAGCGACGGCGCGGGCGCTGCCACGCCCCGCCGCCACTTCCTTTTCAACCGTGCTCATGCGGCGTGTCCGCGAGCACTATTCCTTGGACACCGGCCCGACGAAATTGCTGTCGAAGCTCGGGCCGAGCGCAAAGCCCTTGAGGTTCTTGCGCAGGCCGGCCACTTCCAGCTGCTGGTGGATGACGACGAAGGGGCTGGTGTCGAGGATTTTCTTCTCGAGATCCTTGTACATGTCAGCGCGTTTACCGGCGTCCTTCTCGAGCAGTGCTGCTTCCGTTTCCTTGGTCAGGTCCGGAATGTCCCAGGCGTTGCGCCAGGCGAGCGTCTTGGACTTGCCCGCATCCGAATTGTCCGGGTTCGAGGCAAAGGTCTGGGCGTTGGAATTCGGGTCGAAATAATCCTGGCCCCACTGGCCGATATAGATGTCGTGGTTGCGGGCGCGATATTTGGTCAGCGTCTGCTTGCCGTCGCCCGGGATGATCTCGAGCTTGATGCCGGCCTGGCCAAGCGTCTGCTGGATCGATTCCGCCATGCCGGTCGTCGGCTGGCCGGTGCGTACGTCCATGGTTACGCTGAAGCCGTCGGGCAGACCGGCCTTGGCCAGCAACTCCTTGGCCTTGGCGACATCGAGCTTGAACGGATTCTCATCCAATTCGCCGAGCACGCCCTTGGGCAGGAAGGTCTGGTGGATTTCGCCGATGCCCTTGAGGATCGTCGAGCTCAGCGCATCGTAGTCTACCAGGTATTTGAACGCTTGGCGTACCTCCGGCTTGGCAAGGTTGGCATTCTTCTGGTTGAGGCTGATGTAATAGACCGTGCCCTTCGGCGCGCTGGTCGAGGTCAGATCAGCATTCTTGGCGATGGCGTCGAGATCGTTCGGCTCGAGATTGCGGGCAACGTCGATGTCGCCGGCTTCGAGCGCCAGGCGCTGGCCCGAGCTTTCCTTCATGTTGCGGTAGATGACGCGGGCAAGTTTGGCCTTCTCGCCGTAGTAATTGTCGTTGCGCTCGAGAACGACTGCCTCATTGGCACGCCATTCGCGCAGCTTGAAGACGCCGGAGCCGGCATAGCCGGTCTTCAGCCAGGCATTGCCGAAATCATTGTCCCATTTGTAGTCGGCGCTCGGCGTCACCGCAGCGACATGTTCCTTGACCAGCTTGGCGTCGACCACCGACGCGACCGTTGCCGACAGACAGTTCAGCACGAAGCTCGGGGCATAGGCCTTGTCGACGG
>NZ_RZTT01000165.1 GCF_003996995.1 Mesorhizobium sp. M7A.T.Ca.US.000.02.2.1
GACCTCAGCAATGTCGACTTGCCGCAGCCCGACGGGCCGACGAAGACGATGAACTCGCCCGACTTGATATCGAGATCGATGCCGTGGAGAATGTTCAGATTGCCGTAGGACTTCTTCACTTGTCTTAGCCTGACATCGGCCATTGGTTTCCTCCAGTGATTGGAAATTCAGTCGAGACGCCCGAACCAGGCGCCGTAGCCGCCAAGCTCGATGGAACCGCTGTTCGCCTGCCCCGAAAATCCGTGCCCGGGCAGAGGTTGCAGCGATCGGCCGCCAAGGTCAACCTTGGCCGGCCCGGCTCCCAAATTGAAGACGCAGACGATCTGCTCGTTGCCTGCGCGGCGCGTGAAGGCGACGGTATCTCCCTCACTTTCGATAAAGGTGATGTCGCCCTTGGCCAGCGCCGGATGGGCACGCCGGAAGGTGAGAAAGCGCCGATAGTGCTCGAGCAGCGAAGCCTCGTCGCCCTGCTGGACATTGACCGCTTGCGCCAGATGCTTGGCCGGCACCGGCAGCCAGGGCTTTGCCTGGGAGAAGCCGCCATTCTTGGCGCTGCCATCCCACACCATTGGCGTGCGGCAGCCGTCGCGGCCCTTGAATTCCGGCCAGAAGCGGATGCCGTAGGGATCCTGCAGATCCTCGAACCGCAGCTCTGCCTCACCGAGCCCAAGCTCCTCGCCCTGGTAGATGCAGACCGAACCGCGCAACGACATCAGCAGCGCCGAGATGACCTTGAGGTAGGCGGTCGGGTCGGCCTCATTGGCGGCCCAGCGCGAGGCCGGGCGCATCACGTCGTGGTTGGAGAAGGCCCAGCACGACCAGCCGTCGCTGGCGACTTTGCCGAAGGATTCCAGCACCGAGCGGACCTTGCCCGCGCTGATCTTTTCCGGCGCCAGGAAATCGAAGGAGTAGCACATGTGCACGCGCTTGCCGCCTGCGGTGTAGGCGGCAACCACTTCAAGCCCGCGCTGCGAATCGCCGACCTCGCCGACCGCTGCGGTTGCCGGATACTCATCGAGCAGGGCACGGAACCGTTCGAGGAAGCCGAGGTTCTCGGGCCGGCTCTTGTCGTAGAGATGGTCCTGGTAGTTGTAGGGGTTGACCGCCGGCGCGGTCTGGTCGTTGCGCTCTTCCGGCGGCAGCGGCGGATTGTTTTCCAGGCCCTGGCTGTGGAAGTAAAAATTGATGGTATCGAGCCGGAAACCATCGACGCCGCGTTCCAGCCAGAAGCGGGTGACGTCGAGCAATGCGTCCTGGACTTCGTGGTTGTGAAAGTTGAGGTCGGGCTGTTCGGCCAGGAAATTGTGCATGTAATATTGCTGGCGGCTGGTGTCCCATTGCCACGCCGAGCCGCCGAAGATCGACAGCCAGTTGTTGGGCGGTGTGCCGTCCGGCCTGGCGTCTGCCCAGACGTACCAATCGGCTTTCGGGTTGCTGCGGCTCGACCGGCTTTCCTTGAACCAGGGATGACTGTCGGCAGTGTGCGACAGCACCTCGTCGATCATGACCTTCAAGCCCAGCCTGTGTGCCTCGGCGGTCAGCGCGTCGAAATCGGCCAGCGTGCCGAACATCGGATCGACATCGCAGTAATCCGTCACGTCATAGCCGAAATCCTTCATCGGCGACTTGAAGAACGGCGAGATCCAGATGGCATCCGCGCCGAGTGCGGCGATGTAGGAGAGGCGGCCTATGATGCCCTTGAGATCGCCGATGCCGTCGCCATTCGAGTCCTGGTAGCTGCGCGGGTAGATCTGGTAGATCACCGCGCCCCGCCACCAGTCGCGATCGATGGTGTCAGGCTTCGAGCTGGCCTTCAAAGCGGATTGCATCGTCTCAGCCTCCTTTCACCGAGCCGGCAAGCAGCCCGCGGACAAAATAGCGCTGCAGCGAGAAGAACACGATCAGCGGCACGATGATGGTCACGAAAGCCGATGTCGTCAGAATCTCCCAGTCGCCGCCGCGCGAGCCCAACAGCGCGTTGAGCTTGGCGGTCAGCACGATCTGGTCTGCCTCTGTACCGAGGAAAACCATCGCCACCAGCAGATCGTTCCATACCCACAGGAACTGGAAGATGGCAAACGAAGCCAGCACCGGGAACGACAGCGGCAAGACGATCTTGACGAAGATCTCGAAATCGCTGGCGCCGTCGATGCGCGCCGATTCCATGATTTCGCGCGGCAGGCCGGCAATGTAGCTGCGCAGCAGGTAGATGGCGAAGGGCAGGCCGAAGCCGGTATGCGCCAGCCAGATGCCGAGATAGGTCTTCGACGGCATGCCGAAGAAAGCGCCGACGCCATTATAGAGTTTCAACAGCGGGATCAGCGACATCTGCAATGGCACCACCAGCAAGCCGATGATGACGGCGATCAGCAGCGCCCGGCCGGGAAACCGCATCCAGGCCAGCGCATAGGCGGCAAAGGCGGCGATCAGGATCGGGATGACGGTCGCCGGAATGGTGACGGTCAGGGAATTCATGAATGACCGTCCGATGCCTTCGGAGAACAGCACGGTTCTGTAATTGTCGGTGGTGAATTTCGGCGGCGCCGACGAAGCATAATAGACGCGCTGGCCGCGATCGCCTTCGAACGCTTTCGGGGACTGCATGATGAAGCTGCCGTCGGCATTGAGCTGCAAGGTCACGCCGTCGCCGAGATCGGCTGTGGTGCCGGCGGGATATTGCGTCGGTGTCGCCGATTTGACTCCGAAGGCGCTGATGTCGCGCTTGGCGCCGTCGCCGAAGATATTGCCTTCGAGGACGAACTTGCCGTCCTTCTCGACTTGCGCCGAGGCGGGCGGCAGCCGGCCGGCTTCCGTCTGGGTGGAACTGGCGAAAGAGTTCCACCATCCCGAGGCGATGATCTGGTTCTTGTCGCGCAGCGACGAGACCAGGATGCCGAGGGTCGGTATGGTCCAGATCGCGACGAAGATGAGCACGGCGATGTGGACGCCAAAGCGGCTGGCGAAGGAATTTCCGGTCGCGAGAGCCATCTCAATGTTCTCCCGTCTCTTTGTTCGCCTGGCGGATGTTCCAGACCATGATCGGAATGACGGCAATCATGATGATGATGGCGATGGTGGCGCCGCGGCCGAAATCGCCGCCGCCGCGGAACATCCAGTCGAACATCAGATTGGCCAGCACCTGGCTGTTCCACTGGCCGTTGGTCATGGTCAGCACGATGTCGAACACTTTGAGCACCAGAATGGTGATCGTGGTCCAGACCACCGCGATGGTGCCCCAGATCTGCGGCACCATGATCTTCCAGAAGATCTGGAACGGATTGGCGCCGTCGATGACGGCGGCTTCCAGCGTTTCCTCGGGAATGCCGCGCAGGGCCGAAGACAGGATGACCATGGCAAAGCCGGTCTGGATCCAGATCAGGATGATCATCAGGAAGAAATTGTTCCAGAACGGCAGCGATATCCAGACCTGCGGCTGGCCGCCGAAATGCTGGATGATGGCGTTGAGGATGCCGATCTGCGTTTGGCCGTCGCCCCGATACTCGTAGATGAATTTCCAGATCACGCTGGCGCCGACGAAGGAGATCGCCAGCGGCAGGAAGATCAGGCTCTTGGCGATCGTGCCCCACCAGATCTTGTCGGTGAGCACGGCGATGATCAGCCCGAGGAAGGTGCAGGCGGCCGGCACCACCGCCAGCCAGATGATGTTGTTGAGGATCGAGTTGCGGAACTCGCGATCGCCGAACGCCCATTCATAGTTCGCCAGGCCGACGAAATTGATGCCGCTGCGATCGAGGAACGACAGCCGCAGCGTCTCGACCACCGGATAGATCAGGTAGATGGTGAGGATGATCATCGCCGGGCCGACGAACAGCCATGGCCTGACCAGCCCTTGCCGGCGCAGATTGTCGATGGCCGCGGCACCCGCGACGCCGCGTGACGGGAATATCAGGTCGACCAGTTTGTTGGCGCCCCAGAAATAGGCGACGCAACCGCCGACCCCGACGATGATGACTGTTATGGCCGAGAAAATCTGAGCCGCCATGGGTCCCTCTCCCCCTGCGCATGACCCGACAAGGAATGACCTTGGTGACGGGGACCAGGCGCCGATTCAGTGTTTGGAGCGCGTCATCGGCGGCTTGCGCACATTGCCGATCGCGCTTCATGTCAATGCGCTCATGACGAAAGGCTGCGGCACGGGCCGCCGTCGGATCCGGGCCAGTGCGGTCCGGATCCAGGGCGAGAATGGTGGTCGCTTACGTGCCGACCGCTACTTGATCGCGTCCCAGCTCTTCTGGATGTCGGTGGCGACGTCCTGCGCCGACTTGCCGCCGACCAGGTCGATCATGCCGGTCCAGAAGGCGCCGGCGCCGATCTTGCCAGGCATCAGGTCGGAACCGTCGAAGCGGAAAGTCGAGGCATTGGCGAGGATTTCGCCCTGCTTCTTCAGCGCGTCGCTGGCATAGGCATCCTTGTTGACCGACTTGAGCGGCGTCACGAAGCCGCCTTCGGCCATCCAGATCTCGTGGGCGAGCGGCATCTTCAGGAATTCGATGAATGCGCGCGCGCTCTTGCTGTCCTTGGTGATCATCGCCAGCGTACCGGCGCCGAGCACGGGCGTGCCCAGTTCAGGCTTGGAGGCATAAGGCGGGAAGTAGAAGAAGTCCGCGTCCTGGCCGACCTTGGTGCCTTCCGGGAAGAAGGTCGGGATGAACGATGCCTGGTGGTGCAGGTAGCATTTCGGCGGCACCGAAAAGAGGCCCTTCGGGCTATCGCGGAAATCGGTCGCCGCAACCGCCTTGGCGCCGCCGTCGACCATCTTGTCGTCGGTCGCGATCTTGCCGAAAATGTCGATGGCGTTGACCACTGCGGGGTCGTTGAACGGGATCTCGTTCTTCACCCATTTGTCGTAGACCTCCGGAGGCTGGGTGCGCAGCATCAGGTCTTCGACCCAGTCGGTCGCCGGCCAGCCGGTGGCGCCGCCGGAGCCGAGGCCGATGCACCACGGCTTGCCGCCATCGGCGATGATCTTCTTTTCGAGATCGGCAAGTTCTTCCTGCGTTTTCGGCACCTTGTAGCCGGCTTCCTCGAAATTATCCGGCGAATACCAGACCAGCGACTTCACATCGGCCTTGTAAGGGAAGGCGAAGAAGCCCGGCTTGCCGTCCTTGTCCTTGAAGGTGCCGAGATCGACCCATGACTGGCCGGCACCGTAATTGTCCTTGACCCATTTGGCGGTGTCCTCACCGAGCGGCGTCAAAAGGCCCTTCGACGCCAGGTCCTGGATAAGACCCGGCTGCGGCAGCACGGCGATGTTCGGCGGGCTGCCGGCCTGCGTGTCGATGACGATCTGCTGCTCGTAATTCTCCGAGGAGGAGTATTTGATCTCGACGCCGGTGGCTTCCGAGAAATAGTCGAGAACGCCACGCACCAGGCCTTCGTCCTCGCCGCGCCACGGTCCGAAGATCGACAGCGTCTCACCCTTGAGGTCGACTTTCTTGAGCTCTTCGTAGTTCGCCCAGTTGAAGCGCTTGTCTTCGCCGGGCTTGAACTTCAGTTCGGCCTGCGCGGGCGCGTTCAGGGCGAACGTGGCAAACGCAGCACCCAGCAAAAGCATTTTCTTCATCGGTATTCCTCCCAGTGGGTCTCACACACCGGACGGAACCTCCATTCCGCCCGCCGACGCCGCAGGACTGTGACTCAGTCGGAAAGGAACCGCAACCTTTCGAAGAGTCTTCCAAAGCGCTTTGGCTTTCTCGATCACGCCATTGAATTGCTGGGAAGTCAAGAGGCCGGCGGATTAATCGATTTAGGTTCGCGCATTTGCCCCCCTGAAAGTGCGCTGCAACATACTATTATGGCGATGCAGCAGCAGTTTTTGTTTCAAACACGCCCGAACCGCGTCTATGGTTCGCCTTGGTATGGCTCGGCCCCGCTGGCACTTGGGTCGAGTTTAAAAGCGCTTTGAGGGAATGGAGACCTTTCGTGAACCTCAAGCAGCTCGCCCATATGCTGGCACTTTCGCAAACCACGGTAAGCCGTGCGCTGAACGGCTATCCCGAGGTCAACGAGGAGACGCGCAGGCGTGTCATGGATGCCGCCAAGCGCCATGGCTATCGTCCCAATCCGAGCGCGCGCCGGCTGGCGACCGGCAAGACCGGCATGATCGGCTATGTCCTGCCGACCGGTGCGTCCGTCGACATCGATCCGCATTTCGTCGAGTTCCTGTCCGGCCTTGGTGACTATGCCCGCTCGCACGAGCTCGATCTTGTGCTGTCGCCGGCCGACGCCGACGACCAGGAGACGACCTACCGGCGCATCGTCGCCAACCGGCAGGTCGACGCTGTTTATATCTCCTCTCCAAGGCCCGCGGACCGACGCGTGGCGCTGGTCAACACGCTCGGCATTCCCTTCATCGTCCATGGCCGCAGCGAAGGTTTCGATTTCGACTATGCCTTTACCGACATCGACAATGAGGGCGCCTTCCACGAGGCGGCCAGGCTGCTGATCCAACTCGGTCATCGGCGGCTGGCGTTGATCAACGGTGACGACCGCGAGACCTTCGCCATCCATCGCGAACGCGGCGTGCGCCGGGCGCTCGCCGCGAGCGGACTGTCATTGAGCGAACGCCATGTCTGCTCGGTCGATATGACCGAGGAGAACGGCTATCGCGCCACCAGGCGTTTGCTGGAAGAGGACGACGCGCCGACGGCGATCGCCTGCTCCAGCCTGATCATGGCGCTGGGCGTCGTGCGCGCGGTGCGCGACCTCGGCCTGAGCATTCCCGGCGATGTCTCGCTGATCGCCCATGACGACGTCTTCCCCTGGCTGAGGCCGGAGAATTTCTCGGTGCCGCTGTCGACGACGCGTTCATCGATCCGTCTCGCCGGCGCCCGTGTCGCCGAGCGGCTGGCGGCGCGGATTTCAGGACTGGAGGAGGGGGCGCGAGGCGAGGTCTGGCCGGTCGACCTGGTGGTCCGGGGATCGGTGGCAGGGGCGCCTGGCTGAGGTCCGAACTTAATCACCTGTAGCGATCGAGCTCGACCCAAAGCCTACGTCCGTCTTCCACGACGCTAGTGGCCGCTACGCGCCTCAAGCCAGCCGTTGAGGTGGGCCACGTGACCGACCGGAAGCAGACATCCGGCCGCGCTGTCCCCCGGCATTTGCCCCGACGAGCCTATTGCAGCTTGTATAAGTCGAAGCTAATATGCTATTCTACATGATGCGCGGACTGCTGGCACTTACTATGCTGGTATTGGCGGCTACAAGAGTAGTCGCAGGTGAGCCGTTGTTCGACTCCATCACCGCCGGCGACAAGAATGCCGTGGAGCAAGCCTTGGCGGGCGGTGCCGACGTCGACAGCCGGGCACGCGACCAGGCAACGCTCCTCATCGCTGCTGCTCTCGACGATCAGCTTCCCATTGCGGAATTCCTGCTGAGCAAGGGCGCCGACGTCATGGCGCGCAATTCCGGTGGGTTTACCCCCCTCCACGCGGCTGCCTTTTCTGGAAGTCTCCCAGTCGCCAAGCTGTTGCTCGAACAGGGGGCGGTGCTCGAAGACTCGGCTAACAAGTCTGGGGTCACACCCTTGGTGATAGCGGGTGAGGAAAACCATGTAGAACTCGCAGAATTCCTCATTGCGCAAGGTGCGGATGTGAACCATGCCGAGGGTCATGGCTACATGCCGATTACCCGCGCGTTCTGGAAAGGCAATACCGACATCATAAAACTATTCAAACGGCATGGCGCGACGTGCCAGGCGAACGTCCTTGGCGAAGCGAACGCTGCGAAGTGCGAAGCTATCCACGATTGAACGGAGAACGCAGATGAACAGATCGACTAGACTGGTTTCCAATTCGGCGTCGGCAGTCATATGTGCGCTCACGTTGATGGCCGGTGCAGGCTCTGCCTTGGCCGACTCGGTGAATACCGGCTACTTCGGCGGAGTGGCGATCATGGGCTACGACACGGTCGCTTATTTCACCGATGGCAAGGCCGTGAAGGGTTCCGAAGACTTTTCCTATGAGTGGCTTGGCACGCCGTGGCATTTCGCCAGCAAGGAACACAAGGAAATGTTCATGAGCGAACCTGCCAAATACGCTCCTCAATACGGTGGTTACTGCGCGGGCGAGGTCGCACTCCACGAATCCGTCACCGTCAATGTCGATCCGGAAGCATTCAAGATCATCGATGGCAAGCTCTACTTGATCTACGACGAAGGGAACGCGGCCGCCTTTGCGGACAATGCCGATGATCTTGTTCCGAAGGGCGATGCAAAATGGCCGATCGTCGAAGCAAAGTTGGCAGTCGATGTGCCGGATTGGAACTTGATCAATAACCCCTGAGTCTTGCGAGCTCAATTCACTGTCACGAAGTGAAACACCATACCTGTATTGACATACGAATACCCGTTGCCGGCAGCGTCCCTGCGTCTGTAGACGGGACCACAGATGGGCCGCCCAAACATATTTTCGCTATGCTCACATAAGAGGTCGCGATCGACGTAGACCCTCTCGGTGAGCATTCGTGTCATCGTTCGGAAGACTGCCGTGCCGTCCTGTTCTATCTGCATAATGGCTGGAAGCCCGTCCGGTTCGAGGTTGCCTTTCAAGGTCTTGCCAACAACAAAAGATGCGATTTCCGCACCGTTCAACCGGTCCTGTTCGTCGGCGGTGAAGCCGAACGGCCATTCGGGAAGTCCTGCCAGACGGAGGGCGTCGATGAGCGGTGCCAAATCTTCAGCGTTGCGAAGATGGGCATAGTGATTCCGAAACGCGTCCAACGACCGCAGTCGAGCCAAGGATTCGGTCTTCGTCACCAGCCGGAGGCCGTCCGCAATCGCCGCTTTGGCGTCCTCTGTGCGGCCGGCGCGGGCATAGGAAGCTGCGAGCAGAATCCTCAGGCTGCCCGCCTCTGGAGCATCGTCGCGAGCGCGCTCGAGAGTCTCAATGGCTTTCCTGATGTCCCCGAGCAAAAGCAAGACAACCCCGACAACCTCCCGGTCTATCGGAGCCAGATTGGGATCAAGTTTCAATGCCGTCTCGACCGCCAATGCCGCTTTGTTATGGTTGCCGGCGAACAGCTGGATATAACCAACGGCAATTTGCGTCGCAGCGTCTCCGGAGCCTAATGCGACAGCACGCTCCGCCGAGGTGATCGCATCTTCATAGCGGCGATCCATGACCTGCATAATCCCGAGAACGGCGTAGGGCGATGAAAAATCCGAATCGAGCTCCAAAGCACGGCTTGCCTTCTCATATGCTCTCTTTCGCGCAAGCGCGCTCTGAATGATATCATCGGAGGCAGTCCGCCAAAGATAGACACTCAGCCGTGCGTCGGCGGCAAAGGCCTCGGCGAAGGTGGGGTCGAGCTTCTGCGCCTTCTCATACAGCGCAAGCGCCTCGCGCAATCCGTCGCCTCGACCGGTGCGCGCCTCCCGCTCCGCACGGAGGTAGGTATCATAGGCTTCGAGATTTGCAGTCGGCGGGCGTGCCATTCGCTCTCTCTCGGCTGCCGAAGCTTGGACGCCAAGCGCCTTGGCGATTTCCCGGCTCATCTCGTCCTGGACCGCAAACACGTCCGCGATGCCGCGATTGAACCGATTAGCCCATAGATTGTCGCCAGTGGCGATATCGATGAGCTGCGCGTTGAGGCGGATTTGATCGCCGGTCCGCCTCACGCTGCCGTCAACGACAAATTGCACGCCAAGGTCACGCCCAATATCTGCCAAAACGGGGGAGGTTCCTTTGTAGGCGAAGACGGAGTTACGGGCGATCACATCGAGCCCGGAAAGCTTCGCAAGATCGGTGATCAAATCTTCAGTGATGCCGTCGGCAAAATAGTCCTGGCCAGGATCGCCGCTCAGGTTCGTAAACGGCAGTACTGCAATGGATGGCTTTTCGAGCGCGGAGAGTTTTTGCCATTGCCATGCAAAAATGCCTGCAAGCAAGACGACGAGCAGCGCTGCTACTCCTGCCAAAATCATGATGGGCGAACCTGGCCGGCGTGGCGCCGCTAAGATCTTCCCCGCGTCTCCGGGATCGAGCAGAACCCGATAGGCGCGAACCGAATCGGCGATATTTTTGAGGCGCTGCCCTCCGAGATCCGCAAAGCCGACATCCACTTTGTGCACCGCGTGATCGAACGCCGTCCCGGAGATGCAAACACCGCCTGGCTCGGCCATCGCTTCCAGGCGCGCCGCGATATTCACGCCATCTCCATAGATGTCGTCGCCCTCTACGATGACGTCGCCGAGATTGACGCCGATCCGAAACCGGAGCTGCCGGGCTTCGGGAATACCCTTGTTGCGGTCGACCATCCGGCGCTGGATCACAGCAGCACACTGGACGGCATCGACGACGCTGGCGAACTCGACGAGCGCGCCGTCGCCCATTAGCTTGATTATGCGGCCGTGGTGTTTCTTGATCTCGGGGTCGATCAGTTCGCGACGGCAGCTCTTCAGTCCCTCAAGCGTTCCTACCTCGTCCTCGCCCATGAGGCGGCTGTAACCAACCACGTCGGCAGCAAGTATTGCTGTAAGCCGTCGCTCCATACGTGCCCTGCGCCTTCCCTGGTCGGTCCAAGCGGCTTTGGCTCCAGCCTATTCTAGTCCTGCTTCGGACGCGAGTGTGCGCGACCGTGTTATGGCACAGCTAGAGGGGCGGTGTTACTCGGAATGGCAACGCGCCGGACCTTCCACCCACGAATCTGAACGGAATGCTCTCTCGACAAGATGTCCGCTTAGGTCATCAGCGCCGGCTTGGTTTGAGTGTCCGCTTTGGAGACGCCGAAATGCTCTGGGAATGACCGGAATGGGTCAGATCGCGTCGATGCTCCCCAAGTTCTGAAAGTCCGCTTCCACCCCTTTAACAGTTGAAAGCCGACCGTCAGCTTCCGGCCTCATCCCGGTCATTCGACAACGGTGGCGGATGACTGTTTCTGGTTAATGTAGTTGCTGCTCGGTGCCAGCCTCGGGCTTCCGCTGCCCACCCATCTCAGCCATTGACGGCAGTCAGTTGATAGAGTTTTGACCCAAACCCACTTTGACTGACCTTATTCACTCGCCGCCGCCTTGATGTCCAGCAGGCCGTAGCCGAAATCATCGTCGCGTCCCTTGGGGCCGAGATCCCTGGCCGTCGCCGCGAGCGCCTTCTCGATGTCGTCGGCCGAGCGATCGGGCGCGGCATGGATGAGATTGGCGATGGCGCCGCTCACGATCGCCGCCGCAAACGAGGTGCCGGTGACCACGTCCGAACCGCCGCCGCTCGGCGCCACCATCTCGACGCCGGGCGCCGAGATGAAGACATAGGCGCCGCGATTGGCCTGCGGCATCAGCCCGTCCTTGGCATCAGTGGCGGTGACTGCGATGACACCATCGAAAGCCGCCGGATAGCCATAGGGCGCCTTCGGCCCGTTGTTGCCGGCTGCGGCGACCAGCACCATGCCGAGTGCGCGGGCATTGCGGCAGGCGACGCCGAGCAAATCGTTCTTCGGCCCGACGAAGCTCATATTGATGATGCGCACGTCCTGTTCCGCCGCCCAGTCGAGCGCCGACAGGATGACGTCCATGGTCGACTTGCCGCCCTCGAAGGCGCGGGCGTGATAGATCTTTGCGCCCGGCGCCATGCCTTCCAGGGTGCCGACGCCGGCGATCAGCCCGTCGATCGACGTGCCGTGATCGCGCTTTTCGATCGGCACGTCGGGCATGGCGTCGAACTGCCCGGCAATGACGCCCGACAGCGCCGGGTTGGTGTCGTCGATGCCAGTGTCGATCACCGCGATGCGGACGTTTTCGCCGCTCGCCTGCTTGGCATCGAGCGCGATACGATCGAACGCATAGTTGACGATGCCGGCGGCCTGCTGCAGCGAATAGACGTGATTGGGCTCGCGCCGCTGGGTGCGGCCGTCGGCGGCCAGTTGCGCCAGCACGACGCCGACGGGCCGGCCGTCGGGAATGCCGAAGCGCACCAGCGTGGTGCCAAGCAAAAGCGACTGGCGCTGCGAGCGCACCTGCAGGCCGAAGGAGGCGGCGATCTGCTGGACAGCGCCGGCATCGCCGTCGACGGTCACCAGCACCTCGTCGGGCACGAAATCGCCAACCACCGCGCGCGGCGGCTGTACCGCGATGAGATCGGTCGGCGAGACGATCGGGCCGCCAGGCGGGGGGCCGGCTTGACCATCGGCAGGCAGCGTCGCGGGTGCCGGCCGGGGCGTCGGCACCGGTGTTGGAGACGCCGCCGGGTTGGGAAACAGGTCGACGATCAGCGCCGGCAGGAAGACGGCGCCGGATTGGCCTGCTTCCGATCCGCCCTTTGTGTCATTGCCGTTCTTGGCGCAGTCGGCTCCCGCCGCATTGGTCCCGTCGCGGCAGTCGATCTTCGTC
>NZ_RZTT01000166.1 GCF_003996995.1 Mesorhizobium sp. M7A.T.Ca.US.000.02.2.1
GCCCCTCATAATGGGAGCCCGAGCCGTTGGCGTAGAAAAGCTCGCCGGTGAAGGGCTGCGCCATCATGCCGGCAACGGCGTCGCCGTCGACCGTCAGCCCGACCAGTGTGCCCCACACCGGCAGGCCGGAAATGAACGCGCGGGTGCCGTCGATCGGGTCAATCACCCAGACGTGCCGGCTCGAAATGTTCTCGCTGCCATGCTCCTCGCCTAGAATACCATGATCGGGATACTCAGCCGATATCAGAGCCCGGATGGCGCGCTCGGCCTCGCGATCGGCCTCGGTGACCGGATCAAAACTGCCCTGTTCCTTGTTGGCGACCGCACCTTGGGCACGAAAGCGCGGCAAGGTCTCCGCCGCTGCCGCCTGCGCGATGCGACGCATGAAATAGATGCTGATGTCCAACTGATTCTCCCGCATTGCAGCATGCCCGAGCCAGGCTTTGCCGCCAATTTCGTGCCAAAACAAGGGTGTCGAGGATTTTTCCGCGACGGCATCTGTTGCCTGGATGTCACACAGGCGCCATCGAAACGCAATTTCCACATCAGAGTGAATTAAAAAAGGCTGAAGGTCGCTTGACATTTGTGCAGCGCACAATACCCTGAATCTCGGACAGGGTTTCCTGTCCATGCCCTCCTTGGGCGTTTCCTCCCTAGACTTCGACCGTATCGTGCAAACGATGCGGTCTTTTTTTATGGCGCCATTCAGTCCGCGGCCAGCGGCAGGTTATTCACTCCGCGGCCAGTGGCAAGTCGATGAAATGATGATCGGGCATCGACATCAGGTCGGCTGAGAACCGCGTCAGATCGTCGGCCAGCGCATCGAAGCCGGCAGCCTTCTCGAATGTCCGCTCGTTCATATAGAGCCCCCGGTTGACCTCGATCTGCAGCGCGTGCAGATGGCGCGCCGGGCGGCCATAGTGCTCGGTGATGAAGCCGCCGGCATAGGGCTTGTTGTGGGCGACCGAATAGCCCATGGCGCTGAGCAGGCCGATCGCGGTGTCGGTCAGGGCTGCCGTTGCCGAGATGCCGAAACGGTCGCCGATGATGAAGTCGGGCCGCTGGCCGCTGTCGCCGACCCTGATGCTCGCCGGCATCGAATGACAGTCGATCAGCACGGCAAAGCCGAACCGCGCATGGGTTCTGGTCAACAGCCGCTTCAGCGTCTCGTGATAGGGCTTGTAGACGGCCTCGATGCGGGCGACCGCTTCGGCCAGCGGCAAGCGGCCGGAATAGATGTCGAGCCCCTCGCCGACCAGCTTCGGCACCGTGCCCAGCCCGCCGGCCACCCGTGCCGAGCGGATGTTGCAGAAGGACGGCACCGGCTCGGCGAACATGCGCGGATCAAGCTCCCACGGTTCACGGTTGACGTCGAGATAGGCCCTCGGGAAATTCGCCGCCAGCAGCGGTGCGCCGAGCGCGACGGTCCCGCCGAACAGCTCATCGACGTAGCAGTCCTCGGACCGGCGGATGGCGTTGCGGTCCAGCCTTGCCATGGCAAGGAAGCGCTCCGGATAGTAGCGGCCGCTATGCGGTGAGTTGAAGAGGAAGGGGACGCGCTGCTCGACGCCCGACCGGATTTCGAAGGGTGGAAAGACCGAAAAATCCTCGGCTGCCGTCTTCAATTTGAACGAACCCGAAAACACCAGTGCATCATGATGTGAAAGTGCCACCTTGCAAGCCTCGTGTCCAGCATTTCGGCCGCAGCACACGCCCGGCAAATATGGATCATCCCGTCAGCGTTCACTTGATGTTTACCCTCACCTCCTCATATACAGGATGGTTAACGGGCTTGCCCAACGGCAACCTCGGGCGGGTGATTCGGACGGGATATCATGGCACGCATTCTTCTGGCGGAAGACGACGACGATATGCGTCGGTTCCTCGTCAAGGCGCTGGAGCGCGCCGGTTACCAGGTCAGCGATTTCGACAATGGCGCCAGCGCCTATGAGCGGCTGCGCGAGGAACCTTTCTCGCTGCTGTTGACCGACATCGTCATGCCGGAGATGGACGGCATCGAACTGGCGCGGCGCGCCACAGAGATCGATCCTGATCTGAAAGTCATGTTCATCACCGGTTTCGCCGCCGTTGCGCTGAACCCGGATTCCAAGGCGCCGAAAGACGCCAAGGTGCTGTCGAAGCCCTTCCACCTGCGCGACCTCGTCAACGAGGTCGAAAAGATGCTGCAGGCGGCCTGAGCCGTTTTTTAAGCGCGGCGCCGCGCTCTTCGCCACTGCGGCGAGACGACGCCTTCTTTCCTTTTTCCTGCTATTGACGCGCTAGATCAAAAATGGTGTATGCGCGGCTTCGGATGGGCGTGTAGCTCAGCGGGAGAGCACTGCATTGACATTGCAGGGGTCACAGGTTCAATCCCTGTCACGCCCACCATCCAAGCCTCTGGTTTCTCTAAGCAAATCAGACGCCAAGCGTTCCCTAAGACCCTTGAATTCGCTGCTGGTCACACTCTGGTCACAGCAAAGGGTCTGTCATGGCTACAATCCGAAAACACCGGGACAAATATCAAGTTCAGGTTCGCAGGAAGGGTTTCCCACCCATCTCACGCTCGTTCCACAAACTGGCGGACGCCAAGGAATGGGCGAGACACATTGAGACGCAAGCTGATCGCCAAGAACTCGCGCCGAGCCGTAAGGAACTCAAAGGGATCACCTTAGGGGATCTTGTTCGGCGTTACCGCACCGAGGTCGTAGCCTTCAAGAAGGGCGCGGATATCGAAACGATCGTCCTCAATGCCTTCCTGCGACATCCCGTCTGTCGCAAGGACCTGGCCGATCTGAACACGTCGGACTTTGCCTCCTATCGTGATGAGAGGCTCAAGACCATAGCTGCCACATCGCTGAAAAGGCAGTTGGCGCCAGTGAACAACATGTTCGAGCTTGCACGAACCGAATGGAAACTCCCCCTCAAGAACCCCTTGGTAGACCTGTCGCTCAAGACGAATGACAACAGGCGGGAGCGACGGCTCCGCGAAGGCGAGTTGGACAGGTTGGGCGCGGCTGGAGGGAAGACGAGAAACCCCCTAATCCTCCCAGTGATCCGCTTTGCCATCGAGACCGCGATGAGGCGCGGCGAAATTCTGAACCTGCGATGGTGCGATATCGACGAAGCGCGGGGAACGGCAATCATTCTTGAGACGAAGAACGGCTACTCACGAACCATTCCGCTGACACCGGGTGCCCTCGCGGTCCTTAGGACAGTCCCAAAGGGTAAGGAGACCGGTTGTAAGGTGTTTCCGCTATCGGCGCTTGCTCTTCGGCTATGCTGGGATAGGCTCACCCAAAGAGCAGAGATCAATGATCTGAACTTCCACGACCTCCGGCACGAGGCCATATCTCGACTATTTGAGCTTGGTCTTACGGCCCCCGAGGTGGCCTCAATCAGTGGACATCGGGACATGCGGATGCTGTTTAGGTACGCCCATGCCAGCCATGCATCCATTAGGGCTAAGCTGACCGCCGCCTCCAGCGTAGGATGACAAATCGTCCCCTGTCGTCGTGATCCTGATCAGCGAAAAATGTGGGAAGACACAAAGGCAACGAAACCTTCTGTCTTCCCACAAAATGACCTTCGGGAAATACTCCCGTATGAAGGCGTGTCCGCCGAGACCGCTGGGGACCCGAGTTCGGTTTTGGTGGACGCTATCTTCCAGTATAGGAGCCACCCACCATTAGGCTTTCAGCAACCAACCGTTCGCGCCCCTGCCGATCTTGCCGTTGTGATGAAACGTGACACCCATCTCGGCGAGTGTTGCTGTTATGCGATGACCGTTATCACGCAACAGCCGACCGAGGTCCTTCATCTTGGATGAACACCAGCCGAGTTCCGACTTGATCATCCTTACTGAGGTCTCCCCAGAGGGGCGGGACGCCATGAAGGAAATGAGCGGGTCATAGCCATCTGCCAGGCGGACTTTGACCACATCCCCGTCGAGTACGAAATCCCAGGGCAAGACGTTGATGCCCGGCATTTCAGTCGTAATGTCCTTCAGTATCGATGCCCCCTGACGGTTGTCGGGCAGGATGATGTAGATGTCGGCTGAGGGACAGTCACCGTCGGAGTTGATGACCTTGCGGCAGCGGATGCGATTGATCGCCTGCACCACCGAGACCGTTATCTGTTTTTGCTCCATGACTTTGCGGACATCGTCGTATCCCTGCCACGAAGGCGATGCGAACCACTCGTCCTCGGGCAACCCTTGCAAAGCGATAAACGTGCCGACTGCCCAGAGGTCTCCCCGATAAGGAAGCCCCAAGATGATCGCAGTGTCGAAGTCCTGCCAGTCATTCTTACCGTCGATCGCACCGAAGTGGGCTACCTCGTATCGCAAGAAATTGGCGCTCAATGCGAGCGCCTTCGGTTCGACCAGCTTGTGAAGGCAAATGAGCACGGATTTCTCCTTGCACGATTTCTCCAGTTCCTTGACGACCCGGGCGACCCTATTGCCGCCCTTCTCTGCCATGCTGCTCTTCCCAAGGCCGTTGGCGTAGGCAACATGCAGCCTCACGTTGCGATAGCTCCGTGCCTTTGACGGGATAAGCGGGCGATCGACCCGGTCTCCAAGCAATTCCCAGAGCATGTTGTTCGAGGCGGTGGCATCGAGGACGACAGGACCGGGCAAGTCAACCGGGATCAACAACTCCGAATTGTTGATTGTGTCCCAATCGCCCGACCGGTGATAATAGGCCCACTTGCCAAGGATGTTCTCGCAAGATCGCAACGTGTTGCAGGCTTGCTCGGCAAGGCGATGACGATCCAGCGGGCTATCCTTGCGCAGCATCATCATGTCGAGCGGGAGCCGAGACACCTCCTCGGCGAGGCCCAGCAAGGAATGACTGCCTGACCAGTCGATCTGACTCCCCATCACATCACGCCAGAGCAAACCCTGTTTCTCGTCTGTGCGGTCGAACTCCAGGAATTCCAGAGTACGCTTCAACGACTCGATCGCTTGGACAGCCACGTGGTGTCTGACCCTCATCGGCTGGTCGATCATCGCAACGACGTTGCTGATATCCTGTGCCTTGACCTGATAGTGTTCGACAATGTTCGCAATTGCCTCGTCGATGATCGTGAGGCAACGTCGGCCCCCCTCCCAATTTACAAACTCATCCCACTTACCCTGCTGATTGCGATAGATCGCCTCGACAGCCCTTTGGTATGCAGAATGTGTGATCACCAGCACATCCTTCTCGCTGCACTTCTCCACGCTGACCTTGTTTTCGGAGTGCCGCGCAATCGCAACGGGACCGCCGACCATCTCGTTGATAGAGGCCACGATCTCGTCCGCCTGTTCAATCGTTCGGACCACGACCAAAATCCCTGACCGATTGACCAGACAGCTGACCGCGTTCAATTCCGCCATCATGGCGCTGTATACGATGAGCCCTTGGGTCTTGCCGGTGCCCGTTGCCGGTTCAAGCACCCTCCATCGCTGGTCGCAGGCGACGATCGCATTGTTAAAGGTTCTCGCCGTTACCTGCCACAGCTGTTCAAGGGCGTTGCTGAAAGTGTTGCCTAGGACGTCCTCCCAGTGAGTTCTCATGCGACGTGCAAAGTCGATCGGTGCCACGATGTTGTGTGCAGCCATTGGTATTCCTCAGATTTGATTAAGTGCTTGAGGCCGCTTGATGGCGGCATAGGACGCCAAGACAGAGCTTAGCTGTACCTAATAGCGTTACCGATCTAAGTATCAGATTTTGCTGAGATATTCTTCCTCTAGCTTCCGTATGAGGCCCTCACGCTTCCTTTCCGAAACGTAGGTGCGCTCGAACAGCCATACCGGATCATAGGGGTTTGATAATTGTTCGATCCGCCTTGCAATGTCCTGCTCTGCATACCCGGGCAAAATAATATCCGGCGTCTCTCGTATTCTCGACACCAACGGAAGGAAGCGAGGGTCGTTGGAAGCCCTCCGAGCCGACCCGTCCAGTAGACCGCCCTCCCGCCCAGGGCGAAACGTCGGGAGAGCAATCAGACCGACGGTCATCTGAACGTACAGGTCGTCGTTCGCATCAAAAGCAGCCTCTGCCGCCACATAGTTCAGTCGGCGGTCTGAGAGCCTCCGAACCTGTTGCTGCACGTAAGCCAACTTCTCGGCGCCTAGCCGACGTAATTGCCTAGCCGAGACGTCTCCCTGTCGCGCGGCTGCGTTAATGGAAGGTGCCTTGAGGTGTTCCCTCAGCCTATCCCTAAAATACTTCAGTCGTCCCTTAGGTCCCCTGTCAAATGTTTCAGCCTCAAGCGGATCGATAACTCGCGCCCACCAGTCGATGATCATGCGGTTGCGAAAAGGATGGCTGAATGCCGTATCTGCCAGCATGAGTTCGGCGACGTACCCATAGGTGGAACGCCGAACGCGCTGTCGGCGCTTCTTGAGGATGGCACGTTTCATCTCCCCAATGCTCATGAAGGCAACTCCCGATGTTCCGGGTCGAAATAGCGAACCATCGGAAAAGCGGCAAGGTCGCTCGGGGGAGGCAGCGTCCAAAAAGGTATAGGTTTTAAGCACAACCGGCTTGACTGTACACTTTGCGTCCATTAATTGCATGTCCATCATAACCTAGAGGAAAGGGTACGATATGGTGTTAATTGGATATGCCCGTGTCAGCACGAGGGGCCAGGACTATGAGACACAGGTCTTAAGGTTGAGAGCGCAGGGAGCGGAGAAGATATTCAGCGAAAAGAAATCGGGGCTGGATGGAAAGCGCCCGGAACTCGCCAGATGCATTGAGTATGCGCGTGAGGGCGACACCCTCTTGATCACCAAGCTCGACCGGCTCGCACGTAGCACGGCTGACCTCTACCGGATCGTGAGTGAGCTGACCGACAAAGGGGTAGCATTCAAGGTCCTCGACGACAACCTCGTCGACACCACCACCCGCACAGGAAAACTTGTCATGGGCATCTTAGCTTTGATTGCAGAATTCGAGACGGACATCCGCAAAGAACGCCAGATGGAAGGCATCGCGAAGGCGAAGGCCGAGGGTAGAGTGGGGGGTCGTCCGAGGCTGATAACCCCCGTTGTCGAAGCGCAGATCGGGGAATTGCGAGGTGCGGGGTTCAGCATTCGCAAGATTGCGACCGAAGTCGGCCTGTCGAAGGCATCAGTCCAAAAGGTCCTAGAAAAAATACCGGGCTGAAGCCCCACGGGGGGAATGGCCAAAGCTCCCCACTGAAGGATTGTCAGACACATCTTCGCAAAAAAGGTCCGATTAGCGCCGGGCATCGGCATGATTACGGCAGAGTTTTATCTGGCCGCGCTTATGGACAAACGCTTGCAAGTACGCTCAAGTTGCCCCAGGGGGAATTGCCAAATCTGTGTCCAAATCTATAGCTTGCGGTACCGGGCAGCAAAGCCCTCGCAGCTGCCATAACTCACGAACGGACTCAAATCACGTAGCCTTTGTAAAAGCCTCGCACCCTTGCCCGGCTGCACACCGGTTTGCGTGACGCTTGCCCGATTCTAGTGCTGCGTCCCAAGGATAGGTAATGAACGTACAAATTCACAATCTGCTGAAGTCCGACATCTGGGAAATCGCCAATCGGTTGCGCGGCCCATATCGCCCACCGCAATACCGGTTGGTCATGTTGCCGATTGTCGTGCTACGTCGGCTGGATTGCGTTTTGGAGCCGACTAAGGACGCCGTCCTCAAAGAACACGCTAAGCTCACGGCGCAGAACATCCCGGCAAGTGCGATGGAAAGGCTACTTGGCCGCGCCGCCGACCCCCATCGCAAGCATCCGCTTTACAATACCAGCCCGTTCACCTTCCAGCGGCTACTTGGCGACCCCGAAAACATCGCGCCAAACCTCGTTTCCTACATCAACGGCTTTTCGTCCACCGCGCGGACGATCTTCGAGCGGTTCAAGTTCACCGACCAGATCGAAAAGCTCGACTTGAGCAATCGCCTCTTTACCATCGTCAAGGCGATGGCCGATTTAGACCTACACCCGCAGCGTATCGACAACTTACAGATGGGCTACCTGTTCGAGCATCTGGTGATGCGTTTCAACGAGCAGGCCAACGAAGAGGCCGGGGATCACTTTACTCCGCGCGAGGTCATCCGCTTGATGGCAAACCTTGTCTATACTGGCGAGCAAGACGTCTACACGCCGGGCATCTTCCGTACGATCTACGATCCCGCTTGCGGCACAGGCGGGATGCTATCGGAATCGGAAAAGTTCATTCTCGATCAGAACAGCCAAGCCAATCTCGCCCTGTTTGGACAGGAGTACAACGACGAGTCGTGGGCGATCTGCTGCTCGGACATGCTGATCAAGGATGAGGACACTAGCAGCATCGTCCTCGGCGACACGCTCGGGGACGGCAAGACCCGCGACGGCTTCGAGGGCAAACAGTTTCATTATCTGCTCGCCAACCCGCCCTTTGGAGTGGAGTGGAAAGATCAGAAAACGGCCGTCGAACGGGAACACAACGAGTTGGGTTTTTCCGGCCGCTTCGGCGCCGGGCTGCCCCCCATCAATGACGGCTCGCTGCTTTTTCTCCAGCACATGATTTCCAAGATGCACCCCTACGAAGAAGGGGATGAAAATGCGGTGGGCTCCAAGATCGCGGTCGTCTTCAACGGCTCACCACTGTTTTCCGGCGATGCTGGGTCGGGACCATCGAACATCCGCCGCTGGATCATCGAGAATGACTGGCTCGACAGCGTCGTCGCGCTGCCAGACCAACTTTTCTACAACACGGGCATCTTCACCTATGTCTGGCTCGTCAACAACCGCAAACTGCCCGAGCGAAAAGGTAAGGTACAGTTGATCGATGGCACGCGTTTTTTTGAGCGCATGAAGAAGAGCCTCAACAACAAGCGCAACGAGATCACAGAGGATCAGATACGAGACCTAACCCGGATCTACGGCAATTTCCTCGACGGCGAGACAGCGGACGTTCGGATCAATGGCGATGTTGAAACGCGGGTTGTCTCACGCATCTTCCAGAACCACGAGTTCGGCTTCCTCAAGGTTACCGTCGAGCGTCCCCTCCGTTTGAACTTCGAGGCAACGCCAGCGCGTATCGCCCGACTGGAATACCAGTCAGTCTTCGCCAATCTGGCAACGTCAAAGAAGCGCAAAGACGACAAGGCCGCGATGCGCGAGATCGCGGAGGGCCGCACTATTCAAGACGCCATCCGCTCAGCGTTGACCACCCTGGAAGCGAAGGGCCGGTATTTAGACCGTGAGGCCTTCGACGCCGACCTGACCCGCGCCGCCAAACGACTAGGTCAGAAACTTGCCACCCCCATGCGAAAAGCGATCTTCGCCGCCCTGGGGGAACGAGACCCTGATGCGGAGATTTGCCGTGACGGTAAGGGTAGGCCGGAGCCAGACAGCGAGTTACGCGACACCGAGAACATCCCGCTGCCGAAGGGCATCGCTCTGCCGCTGCCCATACAATTCGGCCCGGATAAGCCCAATGACAGGCTAGTCGCGGCATTCCGTGACGTGATCGACGCCTATCTGACACGTGAAGTTCTGGCCCATGTCCCAGATGCTTGGGTTGATTACGATAAGACGAAAGTTGGCTATGAAATCCCTGTCAACCGGCATTTCTACCTCTACAAGCCACCGCGCCCGCTGGACAAGATTGAGGCGGATATCACCCAGCTAGAGGGCGAAATCGCCGGACTGTTGAAAGGGCTGGTTGCATGACCGTCGTCCCCAGTAACATACAACTAGCTTACGGATCGCTGCCGGATGGATGGCGATTGGAGAAGCTCAAGTTCTTTGCGGCTACCCGCAACAGTAATGTCGACAAAACAGTTGTCGACGGCGAAGAGTTGGTGAGACTCTGCAACTACACTGATGTTTACTATAACAATCGCATTACACCTGATATTGAATTCATGAATGGCTCAGCAACGGAAGTTGAGATCGAAAAATTTCGCCTTAAGAAAGGACAGGTGATCATCACCAAGGACAGCGAAGGATGGGACGATATCGGGATCCCCGCGCTGGTCACCGAAGACATGCCGGATGTGCTCTGCGGCTATCACTTGTCGGTGCTGGAGCCAGGACAGAAACTTGATGGCGGTTTTCTGGCTTGGCTCTGCCGGTCGGAACCGCTGAATGACCAATTCAAGTTAGGCGCCAACGGGGTAACGCGGTACGGCCTCGGGCAGTACCCAATGAAGAACGCATACATCGCCGTTCCCCCAATTGAAACTCAGCGACGCATCGCAGGGTTTCTAGATGAGAAGACAGCACGGATCGACGGGCTCATCGAGAAGATGACGGGGGGGGCTTTAGGAGCCAAAGCCTTACGCGATCTTGCCAATGATAAAGACAGAAGTCTTTGCGGCCTTCTTCTAGAATATCGAACATCACTTATTACCGCTGCCGTCACGGGTAAGATGGGAATTGATTGATGGCCGGTCACGGAAATCCGTGGGACATACCCGAATGGCATTCGGTGCGGCGAGAATCTATGCTTATAAGGCAACTTATCGGCTCGGGGGCCACCGCCTTAGGACGTGCCAACTACGCCGACCAAGTGGGGGAATATTACACGGCCTTCTTCGGCTTGTCGGTTGGATTGGAACGACTGGGGAAGCTCATTCTTGTCGCAGATTATGCAATTGCTAACGCTGGACAGATGCCAGGTGAAAGGGTCGTTCGTCGATTCGGCCATCATCTGACCGACCTGTTGCAAGCTGCACACACGGTCGCAGGCAAGCAAGCTCTGAAGCTCGACTACCCCCGCCCGACGGATGCAATCAGTCTGAAGATCGTTGAATGTCTCGATGCCTTCGCGGATGCAGGCCGGGGGCGCTACGCCAACTTTGCCGCGTTGGGCGATCCTAATCTCGGACAGCATGAACCAATCGGCAAATGGTGGGGCGAGGTCGCCGAACTGATCCTGAAAGAGCACTATTATGGGAAGGACATCCAGAAACGGGTAGAGGGACACGCCAGCGTGGTAGATTCCGTCATGTCGCCCATCTCCCTAGTGCTTTACATCAACGAAATCGGGGAAGCGATGCAGGATGTGCTCACTTCGTCTATCCGAACCGGACAAACTGAACTTGTCCAGCGGTTCGGCCGTTACTATGCGCTTACGGTAGTCCGGTGGTTGTCCGAAATCTTTTCGGATCTTTCACGTTCGGCCTGTTACAGCCATAATGTAGAGGCCTTTTCGGGTGCTTGGGAATATTTTCAAACCTATACTGTAGATGACAGCTTTCTAAAGACTCGCAAAAATTGGCCTTTGGCTTGATTGGGGAGATGAATGGCCAAAAAGTTCTACGATGGTATCGACGCGCTCAAAGCGTTGATCGAGCAATCCGGGCAGCGAGGCAGTTGGTCTGAGGCCAACGGCTGTCATCAGTTCCGTTCACAACGCGGTGGTGTCTTGAGTTATTGGCCAGGAACATCAACGGTCAGTGCGCAAGGAAAATCGCCGGGTAAGGAAGCGCTTGACGCCTTGCTAGACGATGGCCTCGGGGCCGTTGTTTATGCGGCTCCCGCCGCCCCTGACGGACCAAATAAAAAAGTCTTCGTGGTGTACGGTCATGACAAGCCAGCGCGTACGCAGCTCGACGCCATGTTACGCCGGTGGGGCCTTGAACCGGTTATCTTAGACGAATTGCCGTCGAAGGGTCAGACGATTATCGAGAAACTTGAAGACTACACCGAAGATGTAGGTTTCGGTGTGGTACTGGCCACTCCGGATGATCTCGGCTATCCGAAAGAGCATGAAGATCAGAAGGCATTTCGAGCCCGGCAGAACGTAGTTCTTGAACTTGGGATGCTGTTGGTGAAATTGGGGAGACCGAGAGTAGCGGTCTTGCTCGGATCACAAGTCGACATGGAACGCCCTTCCGACATCCAAGGGCTTATTTACATCCCTTTCAAGACGGATGTTCAGAAAGAGGCAGGGCCGCTTCTTGCCAAAGAGATGGCTGAGCAAGGATACGCTATCGACGTCAAAAACCTTTGAGGATCGCCATGTCCGGCCACACCGAAAGCGACTTCGAGACAGCGATTGAAGCCGGGCTACTCGGCGCGGGCGGCTACGCGTCGCGTTCGCCAACCGCTTACGATGAGGCCATGGCGCTCTTTCCCGATGACGTAACAGGCTTCCTGAAAGACAGTCAGGCGGCGAAGTGGGCGCAGCTTGAAGCCCTGCTCGGGAGCAAGACCGCCGCGACAGTGCTCGACAGCCTCGCCAAAGAACTAGACGTTAAGGGCACACTGCATGTCCTGCGGTATGGCTTCAAATGCTACGGTAAGACCTTCCGGCTGGCCTATTTTCGCCCAAACTCCGGCATGAACCCAGAGGCCGCCGCATCCTATGCCGCAAACCGGCTG
>NZ_RZTT01000167.1 GCF_003996995.1 Mesorhizobium sp. M7A.T.Ca.US.000.02.2.1
TCGCAACATTGCGGCCAGCCCTTTCTCCCCGTCACTATACGGGGAGAAATGCCCGGCAGGGCAATGAGGGGCGGCGCCAACCTAAGGTGATTGTCCTGGATAAACATGCGGGCGACGGCAACAGCGCCGCCTGTGATTTAATCAAGAATTTGGGAGGCAGCGGTGTCCGACAGAGTAAAAGTGCTGGTGGTGGGTCTCGGCAATATGGGTGCGTCGCATGCCAGCGCGTATCACCGGCTCGACGGTTTCGAGATCGTCGGCATCATGAGCCGCTCGATCAAGACCAACACGAAGATTCCGGGAGAATTAGCCGGCTACCCACTCTATGAGGATTTCGACCAGGCGCTGAAGGAGACAAAACCAGACGCGGTGTCGATCAACAGCTGGCCGAACACCCACGCCGAGTATGCGCTGAAGGCAATCGCCGCCAACTGCCACGTGTTCATGGAAAAGCCGCTCGCCACCAACAATGAGGACGCCGAAAAGGTGGTCGCGGCGGCGCGGGCGAAGAACCGCAAACTGGTGCTCGGCTATATCCTGCGCGTCCACCCCTCCTGGATCAAGTTCATCGAGGTCGGCAAGACGCTCGGCAAGCCGCTTGTGATGCGGCTCAACCTCAACCAGCAGAGCAGCGGCAGCGCCTGGCACTGGCACAAGAACCTGATCGATTCGCTGATCCCGATCGTCGATTGCGGCGTCCACTATGTCGACGTCATGTGCCAGCTGACCGGCGCCAAGCCGGTGCGCGTGCATGGCATCGGCGCCAAACTCTGGGCGGAGGCCGACAAGCAGAATTACGGCCACCTGCACGTCACCTTCGATGACGGCTCGGTCGGCTGGTACGAAGCGGGCTGGGGCCCGATGATGAGCGAGACGGCCTATTTCGTGAAGGACGTCGTCGGCCCCAAGGGCGCGGTATCGATCGTCGCCGGCCAGCAGGCGAACAGTGCTGCCGAACTGGCAGAGGTTTCGAATTCCGCCGACATCGACCGCCACACCAAGACCGATGCCCTGAAGATCCACTATGCCGCGGTCGACGGCGACAAGAATTTCTCGAAGCCCGACGAGATCGTCAGCATGGAGGACGAGCCCGGCCACCAGGAGCTCTGCGACCGCGAGCAGGCCTTCTTCCTGCGCGCCATCCGCGAGGATCTCGACCTCACCGAGCAGATGGATGCGGCGGTCAACAGCCTGCGCATCGTGCTGGCCGCTGAACAGAGCATCGCACTCGGGCGGACCATCGACCTGGCCTGACGCAATCCGGCTGCTGGCGGCAATCGTTTCAGGCCGGCGCTGCCCCTCACCCTTACCCTCTCCCCGTGAAGAACGGGGAGAGGGGGTCGTCAGCGTTGGAGCGTCTCCCTTCTCCCCGTCACTATACAGGTGCCGGCAGGCGGATGAGGGGCGGCGCCAACGTTGGCAAGATCAACGAACGACGGGAGAGAGACATGGTCACCGAAAGTCTGCTGAAAACCTATGCCGAGTCCGACGCGCTCGACCTTGCGGCACTTGTGAAGCGGGGCGACGTTTCGCCGGCGGAACTGGTGGAGGCGGCGATCACGCTTGTCGAGCGGCTCGACCCGGCGCTCAATGCGGTCATCCATCGCCTCTACGACATGGCGCGGGCGCAGGCCGAGACGGTCGACACATCAGCGCCCTTCGCCGGCGTGCCGTTCCTGCTCAAGGAGCTGGCCTCGTCCTGGACCGGGGCACCGAACACCAATTCTTCTTTCTACCTCAGAGATGTCGTTGCCGATTTCGACACCGAGGTCGTTCGCCGCATGAAGGCGGCCGGGCTGGTGCTGGTCGGCAAGTCGAACGCGCCGGAGAACGGTTGGTCGATCACCACGGAACCAAAACTCTACGGTGTGACGAAGAACCCGTGGAAGGAAGGCATCACGCCCGGCGGCTCGAGCGGCGGTGCTGCCGCGGCCATCGCTTCGCGCATGGTGCCGATCGCCGAGGCCAGCGATGGCGCCGGCTCGATCCGCATTCCGGCCTCCTGCTGCGGCATCGTCGGACTGAAACCGTCGCGCGGCCGCGTCAGTCTCGCGCCGTTCGGCGACTATTGGTACGGCGGCGCGTACTTCCTGTGCTGCTCGCGCACCGTGCGCGACACCGCGGCCTATCTCGATGCGGTTGCCGGCGCGCTGCCCGGCGATCCCTACACGCCGCCGGTTCCTGATGGCAGCTGGCTCAGCCTCTCGGCGCGGGCGCCAAAGAAGCTGCGCATCGGCTTTTCCGTCACGCCGCCCAACGGCACGGCGATCGATGCGGAGGTGAAGGCGGCGGTGCTGGCGACCGTGGCTGCGCTCGAGCGGCTCGGCCACGACGTCGAGGAGCACGATATGCCGCTCGACGCGAACGCTGTGTGGAAAACCTACACCAACATGACCTGTGTGCAGACGGCGGCGACGTTCGACTACCTTGAGACGGTGATCGGCCGGCCGGTGACGCCAAACGACGTGGAGGCGGTGACCTTTGCGATCATCGAGCGTGGCCGTTCGACCAGCGGCACCAGGCACATCTCCGATGTCGAGCAGCTCAGGCAGATCGGCCGCGACATCGTCGGCGACCTCGGCGCCTACGATCTCTTCATCACCCCGACCCTGACGCAGCTGCCGCGCCCGCTCGGCTACTACGACATGTCGGAAACCGATATCGACCGCTACAACGCCAAATGGGCGGACTCGGTGTTTGCGTTCCCCTTCAACATCTCCGGCCAGCCGGCGATCTCGCTGCCGCTCGGCTGGTCGAAAGACGGCGTGCCGATCGGCGTGCAACTGGTCGGCCGCTACGGCGACGAGGCAACGGTGCTGGCCGCATCGGCGCAGCTGGAGCAGGAGATGCCGTGGAGGGGGAGAAGGCCGGCGGTGAGTGGTTAGTTGCTGCGAGGCACGCACCGCCGAGTTCCGTAGCGCCCCCCTCTGTCCTGCCGGACATCTCCCCCTCGAGTGGGGAGATCGGCTGTCACAACCACCTTCGCCAATTTTCGACGTTGAAAGACGAAGACCGACGCCGAAACAGTCAATCTCCCCACTTGAGGGGGAGATGCCCGGCAGGGCAGAGGGGGGCGCCGTAGAGTGCGATGGTGAAAACGGCAAGCACCCTCCACCAGCCTCGCTAGCCAATCCTCTCCAGCCGCCTCGGCAGTCTGTTCATCGGCTTGGGTCCGTCCGGCGTGATCAGGAACTGATCCTCGAGATTGAAGCTGGCGAGGCCGTCTATGTAGAGCGGGATCTCGAAGGCCAGCACCATGCCGGCTTCGATGACGACATCGCTATCGGCGGCGATGAACGGCCATTGCTCCGAGAAGACCGACTGGCCGACGCCATGGCCGAAATGACCGCGGCGGTAGGTGCGCAGCCCTTGCCGCGCCAGGCTGTCGGTGGCGACGCGATGCACGTGGGCGAGCGTGGCTCCCGGAACAAGCGCAGCCAGCCCGTCGTCGAAGGCCCGCTCGGCGATCGCGTGCAGTTCGGCCTGCTCGGCGGATGGCGGTCCGAAGGTGAAGTTGCGCGACATGTCGGAGGCGTAGCCGCCGACCGTGCAGACCATGTCGCACTTCAGCGGATCGCCAGGCATGGCTTTCGCATCGGTGCTTTTGGCCTTCGCGCCCAGCGTCACATATTCGGCTGTGGCGACCGGATGGGACAGGCCGGCCGCGGCCGTGGCGACGCCTTGCCGATAGAGCGCAATGAGATCGGCCTGACGCATGCCGGCCATGGCATCGACCTGCAGCCGCTCCAGGCCGGCTTCGGACAGGATGATGCCTTGCTGCAGCAGGTCGATCTCGCGCGGCGACTTGATGGCCCGCAACCTGTCGAGCACGGCCGAGCCGTCGACCATCGTGCAGCCCGGCAGCAGCGCCTGCATGACCGAGAGATCGGCGGCGGGAATAAAATCGAGATCGACGCCGATCCTTGCGCGCTCAAGTCCGAACCCGCTCAGGATCTCCTTCAGTTCGCGGACGGAACGGGCAAGTTCGAATGTTGCCGGCCGGGAAAAACCAGGCGCCCGGCCAGACGAGGCAAGGCCGGCCTCGACGCGTTGCGCCAGCCCTTGCCCTGCGGTCGAGGCGTCAAGCGTGGCGGTTTCGATCCAGATCGGGTGGCTGCGGATGACGGCATCCGACAGAGCCAGTTGCAGCTGTCCCGCATTGAAATCCGCCACCACGACGCCCATCGGCAGGTCCTGGCCCGCGGGGATGACGACGAAGCCGGCGCCGGCACGCCGGAACAGTCCCGCCGGGCCGATCGAGGCGCCGGTCGCATAGTGGAAGGCCTCAGGCGCGCACAGCACCAGCGCCGCGATGCCGGCGCGGTCCATCAGTTGCGCCGCGCGCTGGCGATTGACAAAGCCTGTCATGGGCTTCTCCACTGTCCGAAGCGGCAACGGAGCATTCCGGGCATCGACAATCAAGCCGCTGACAGCAGCTACTTGATCGATTCCAGCTTGGCGACGGCGGCGGTGAAGCCGGCCAGCGACACCGGGATGGTGACCGGCTTGCGGGTGACCGATTCCATGCCGATGTTCAGATTGGTCCCGGACTTCATGGCCTTGATGAGATCCGCCGACAACGGCGTGGCGGCATAGGCGCCGTTCTGGTCGCTGGTCTGGATGGCAATCGTCGTCTTCTGGCCCTGGTCGATCTGGAAGGAGGCGCCGGACGGCAGGAACAGGCCGTGCGGCAGGGCAAGCAGCATGGCGAGGCTGCCATTACCGTTGTCGCGGCGCACGGTCACGGTCAGCACGCGCTGCCCGGTCTTGGCCTCGGTCAGGTTCTGCGACACCTGGCACTGAAGCTCGGTGGTCGCCGAACCGCTGGAGCAGTTCACCGCCCACGGATTGGCATCGGCCGGTTTTGCATTGCTTTCAGCCGGCTTTGGCTGGGCCGGCTTGGCATCTTCGGCAAGGGCTGGGCCGGCGGCCAGACCAAGCCACAGGGCGGCCAGCCCCGCGGCCATGCCAATTAAATTAGACTTGTCTAAAGTAAGTGCCATGTTGTTTCGCCGGATGCCTTGCATGTTTCCTCGCCGCGCCCCGGTATTCTCCCGAGCATGGCTTGATACAACACTCGCGACTGTTCCGAAAGCCGAGCCGGAGGCAAGCAAGCCGGCGAAATTACTGTGGCCTTTCAGACACAGCGAGCAATTTTGCAGGAAAGCTCTAGAAATCGGATCGGCCAGGACTCGCTATACAATAGAATTCGAGTAAGAATCTACACGGGGCGCGTGTAGTCCCCGAAGGACTCGCCAGGGATGGGAACTACCGAGACTTCTCGGCAAGTTGGTGAGATAGCGGCGCGTGGGGAGGATTTCCACGTTCGCGCTGGCTATCGCCGTTCGCAAATCGCCAGGCATCTTTGGAAGACGACAGCGCTGACGACGCTGGCGCTCGGCCTTTCCGGTCTGACGGCCCATGCCGATCCGAACGGCCTGTGGCAGCCGCAGATCCGCGCCATCATCGGCGCCGACAACAATGGCGGCAACGCCGCGCTCGAAGGTTTCATCCCGCTCAAGCAGACGGCCGAATCCGTGCTGTTCCTGGATGTCCGGGCCAAGCATGATTTCAAGGATGGTTCCGGCCAGGATGTCGGCCTCGGCATTCGCCGCATCGTCAACCCGGACCTGATGATCGGCGGCTACGCCTATCTCAACCTCGAGAACTACAACTCCACCCAGTTCACCGCCGCCACGCTGGGCGCCGAGGCGATCACGCCACATTTCGATGCGCATGTGAACGTCTATCTGCCGATCAAGGGCGATTCGACGGATCACTCGACCAGTTCGACCCTGTCGATGGTCAGCAACCAGCTGATCGAGCAGATCTCGGTCCTTGACCACCGCGACTACGCCGCGTGGGGCATCGAGGGCGAGATCGGTGCGCAGGTGCCGGTCGCCCTGCCCGACAAGCATTCGCTGCGGCTCGACATTGGCGGCTATCATTTCGAGGATCCGCATGGCGACGACGGCAGCGTCACAGGCGCCAAGGCCGGGTTCGAGTATACGATCGGCGATGTCTTCGGCAGCAAGACGGAACTGGTCTTCGCCGGCGAGGTCCGCAACGACAATCGCGACGACACCCAGTTCGCCGGCAGTGTGCGGCTGAACATCCCGTTCAATCCCGGCAGCGGCTCGGACAATGGGGCCGACAACGGGCCGGAGCCGGTCTATCCGGTCAGCGAAGGCCTGCGCAAGCGCGTCAACGAACGCGTGCGTGGCGATATCGGGGTCCGCGTCCAGTCGCAGACGCTGACCGGCGGCTCGACGACGCGTGTCGCGATCAACGCCGCCACCAATGCTGCCTTCGGCAAGTTCTATTTCGCCGATGGCGGCCTCGCCGGCGCCGGCACGCTGGCCGACCCGACGACGCTGGACGACGCCGTGACCAAGTCGGGTGCGAACGGCTTTGTCGTCGCGCTTGGCGGCAACGGCAATCTGACGACCGGCGGCGTGACGCTTGCCAATGGACAGACCGTCATCGGCGGCGGCGAAAGCGTCACCGCCAGGCTTTTCGGCGGCGGCACCAGCACCTTCAACCTGGGCGGCAGCGACGGCACGATCCAGGGCACCAACGTCGCCAACCCGGTCATCACGCTGGGCAACGGCAACACGCTCAACGGCATCACCATCACCGGCGGCGCCGACGGCATTTTCGGCAACAACATCACCGGCGCGACGCTGACCAATGTGACGGTCACCGGTGCGGGCGGCAACGGCGCCGACTTCACCGGCAGCTCGACCGGCATCACCGGCTCCAATTTCACCGCCACCGGCAACGGCCTCGATGGTCTGCACATCGAAGGCGACGGCACCTACAATTTCACTGGCACGACGCTGCTGCAGGGCAATCTCGACGACGGTCTCGATATCAGCGGCAAGGGCACCTACACCTTCGCCACCGTCAATGCGCAGGACAATACCGACCGCGGCATCACCGTGCAGGGCACGTCGACCGGCGGGACGTTCACAACCACCGGCGGCACCGTATCGGGCAATGGCGGCACCGCCATCTTCATCGATCCGATCACCGCTCATGTGGTGCTGGACTCGATCAGCCAGAGCGGCGGCACGTCGGGTGTCGTGCTCGAGAATGTCGCGGGCAGCTTCACCGTCAACGGTGCGACGACGATCTCCGACACGACCGGACCGGCGATCGCCATTTCGGCTTCGCCGGCGGCGATCCGCTTCGGCGACATCAACATCACCAATCCCGGCGCCGACGGCATCTCGTTTGCCGACGTCAATGCGGCGGTGGTCGCCGGCAACATCGTCATCTCCGGACTGGGTGTCGGCACCGGCCTCGACTTCTCCGGATCCAAGACCAGTTTCACCGCCCAGTCGCTCAACATAACCGGCTCCGGTGCTGCCGGCTCGATCGGCATCGACCTGACCTCGCCGAGCGTCGGCGGCGCGGTGATCAGCATCACCGCTGGTGGCGTCATCGCCAATGTCGATACCGGCGTGCGGCTGGGCATTGCCGGCACGCCGGGGGCTACGGCCAACGCCGAGTTTACCTTCGGCGGCGGTTCCAGCTCCATCTCCGGCATCACCGCCTCGCTCGATGCGCGCGGACTCAATGAGGGCAGCGGCCACTACGCCTTCGGCACGACACAGTTTGCCGGCCCGCAACTCTACGATCTGCGCAATTACATTTTCGTCGCGGCCGGGGCTTCGGGCGGCGGCACGTCGATCACCGACCTCGCCTCGATCGATTATGCCGACAGCATTACCGCCAGCGACGCCATCATTGTCCTGGTCAACCGCGGGACAATCGACGACGCCACCGGCTTCTCGCTGAGCGACGGGCAGGAACTGGCGTCGTTCGGCAACGGCCGTGAGTTTTCGCTCGGCGGGGTGCCGTTGAATGTCACCGGCACCAACGTCCATCATGACGAATCCATTTCGGATTCCGCGGGCGCGGCAACGCTGACCAGTTCCGGCGGCGGCGATGTCGTGACGCTGGGCAACGGCAACACATTGCTCGATTTCAATATTTCCGGGGGCGCCGCCGCCGGCATCCACGGCCTGGGCATCAATGACCTGACCGTCCAGGGCGTGACGGTCAGCAATGTCGCAACCGGCCTCTTACTCGATGGAGTGACCGGTACGGTCTCGGTCGACGACCTGACCGTCCAGACCGCATCTGAAATCGGCATCGTGCTTGTCGGTTCGAGCGCGACCGTCAATTTCACCGGCAACACCAAGATCACCAACGCCACCAGTGCCGCGCTGTCCACCAACAATTTCGCCGGCATCGCCACCTTCGACGATCTCGACATCACCGGCGGCGGCGTAGGCATAGGCATCGTCGGCGGCTCCAGCGGAACCTTGACCTTCGGGGTCGGGAGTTCCATCGCCAACACGAGCAGCAACGCCTTCTCCATCAGCAACTCGACGCCCAACGTCACCTACAACGGCACCATCAACCAGACCGCTGCTACCAGCGCGGTGACGATCTCCGGCATGAGCGGCGGCAGCGCCACGTTCGGTGGAGCGATCACCGCCAGCACCGCCACCGCCTTTGCGATCAACCTGAGCGGCAACACCGGCGGCACAATCAAGTTCACCGGCGGGCTGGATCTGACCACGACCACCGGCACCGGCTTCAGCGCCACCGGGGGCGGCACGATCACAGTCGCGGCCGCAGGCACGGAGCAGATCACCACCGGCACCGGCCACGCGATCAATCTCGACGGCGTCACCATCGGCACCGGCGGCATGGCGTTCGACAGCATCACGACAGGCGTTGCGCAAGCCACGGCGCTCAATTTCAATGCCGTCTCGGGCGGCCCGTTCCTGGGTGGCAATGTCACCATCGGTGGCACCACTGCCGGCATCAACGGCCTTGCAATCAACGCTTCGTCATCGACCTTCACCATCACCAATCTGGTGACGACCAATGTCGCGGGCACCGATGTCAGCCTGACCAACAACACCGGCTCGATCGCGATCCTCGGTGGCGCCATCGCCAATTCGGGCACTGGCGACGGTGTCGTCGTTTCCGGTGGCAGCGCGACAATCGGTGTGGCGGCCAACATCTCCAGCTCGGCAACCGCGCCAGGCACGGCGGTCAAGGTCGACGGCACCACCGGCGGCTCGGTGACCTTCAGCGGCAGCCTCACCTCGACCGGCACCGGCAATCTTTTCGCGATCGGCTCGACGCTGCCCCCGGTCGGCGGCGCGATCAGCTTCATCGGCTCGACGCTGTCTGCGACGGGCGGCGGTGGCGCCGTCGTCACCGGCCTTGCCGGCACCGCGACGCTGAACGTCACAGCTCCGCTGTCGATCACCGGCGCGACGGCTACTGGCCTGGCCATCGCCAATGTCGCCAGTACCGCATCGGCGACCTTCGGGGCGGTGACCGTGTCGGGCGCCACGGGCAATGGCATCGACATCACCAACAATGCCGGCGCCGTCACCTTCGGCACCACCAGCGTGACGATGGGTTCGACCGTCGGTCCAGCCGGCATCAACTTCGCCCTGACCAATGCCGATGTCACATTTGGAACAACCAATGTGACGATGGGCTCCGGCGCCAACCAGACCGGCATCGACTTCAGCGGTTCATCGACCACGGCCGATTTCGGCGTGACAACGATCACCGGCACCGGCGACCTCACCTCGCGCGGCATCGACCTGTCATCGACGACGGGCAACAAGACCATCACCTTCCTGCAGGGCTCCAAGATCGACAATGCCGGCGTCGGCGTCGAGCTGGCATCCGACGGCACCACGGCGACTTCGGCCAACGCCAACTTCACCTTCGGCGACGGCAATGCCGCCGACGGGCTGGAGTCGACCATCATCGCGGCCAGTGGCGGCTACACGGTCAACACGATCGGGCTCGATCCGACGCTCGGCAATTATGATTTCGACGATGTCGCCTTCACCGGCAGCGCCAATCTGGCCAGCGCGGTCGGCGGGGTCGTCATGATTTCCCAGGACGGTGGCGTGATCGCTGCCGGCACCAACGGGCTCAGCGCCGCGGTGACCACGGTCACGGCCGCTCAGGCCGATGCCATGACCGGCACACTGACCTTCGCCTTTGTCGGCACGGTCGATCTGAGCGCCGCGCCGTTCACGCTCGATTCGGGCCAGTCGATCACCGGCTTCGGCAACGGCAGTTCGATCATCACCTCCGGCACCATCCAGCCGATCAATGTCCAGGGCAATCTCGGCGCCACCGGCGGCAACGTCACCGGCAATGAGGGCGTGGTCAAGAGCACGGGCGGCGATACGTTGCAGCTGCTCGGCAGCAACCAGGTGCGCGACACCGCATTCGACTTCACCGGCGGCAGCGGTTCGGTCTTCACCATCGACCAGAATGCTGCCGGCTTCAGCAATGTCGGCGGCATCGTCATCCAGGGCGTCACGGTCAGCAATGTCGCCACCGGCCAGACGGCGTTCAAGGTCGCCGGCCTCGACAGCAATTTGTCGATCACGGACAACAACGTCAACGTCGCCGGCACGCTGCTCGACGTCGATGGCGGCGCCGGCAACATCACGGTCACGCGCGGCACCTTGCCCAACAGCGGACCGGCGGGCACGCTGACCGGCGGCGGCATCTCGATCGCCAACCGCACCGGCGGCACGGTCAATTTCACCGACAAGGTGACGGTCAACGGCAATGGCGTCTCGCTGACCGGCAATGCCGGCTCAACTGTCACCTTCGCCGATCTGGACATCGCCACGTCGGGAGCGACGGCGTTAAGCGCCAGCGGCGGCGGCACGGTCAATGTCACGACCGGCACGATCAACGCCACCAACGCGCAGGCGGTGGCGCTCGACGGCATCACGGCCGGTATCAACTTCGCCTCGACAAGTGCGACTTTCGCTTCCGGCAGCGGCATCGACCTGCAGAACCTGGCCGGCACCGCAAGCTTCGGCACCGGTACGCTGACCAACACCGGTTCGGGCCCGTCGTTCAATGTCGGCTCGACGATCGCCGGCAGCGGTGGCAACGCGACGATTTCCTATGGCGGCGCGATTGCCAGCAACGGCACGGGCGCCGCGGCGTCAATCCAGAGCATGACCGGTGGCTCGGTGACGCTGTCGGGCAATCTCACCGATGCCAATGCGGCCGCCGGCGGCAACATCGTCGTTGCCGGTAACGACGCAGCCGCGATCACGTTCTCGGGCGCGACCAAGCAGATCAATTCGGGCGCGACGGACGGCGTGAGCTTGGGCATCATTGGCAATTACGGCTCAGGCGCCCCGGCACTGAATACCAACAGCACGATCGACTTCACCCATGGCGGCCTTGATATATCGACAATGACCGGGGCGGGCTTCGTCGCAATTGGCGATTTAGGCCCGGCTGGCGCAACCTCCGCCATCATTACCGTCACCGGCGCGGGCAACAAGATCAATGCCGGCAGCGACGGACTTGTGGTGTATGGTGCCAATGTCGGCAGCGCCGGCGTTACCTTCGACAGCATCTCGGCGGACTCCACGATTCCCCTTCCCGGCGGTGCCGGCGTGACGCTGTTGGGCGCCAATCTCGTCGGGGATGTCAACATCGGCGGCCTGAGGGATACCGGATACACCGGCGCCTGGCTGTACGCCCTGAGTGGCACCGGAGAGGTCAATTTCACCGGGACGATCGATCTCGACGTCCAATATGCCGGGTTCAATATCGGCGGTCCCGAGGTTGGTACCGTCAACATCGCCAATGTCGCCGGATCCACCCTGACCATCGATGGGGGCCAGTTCGGCATCATACAGAGCTCGCAGGGCGGGACCGTCAACGTCGGCATCAACGGCAGCGCCAGCATCACGAACACCACCCTCTCGGCTATCAGCCTCGGCGGCGGCAATGACCTGGCCTTCACCACGCTGACCTACAAAGGTTCGATCACGGTCGGTGCGGGCGCGGTGTTAAGCGCCACGGGAGATGCGACCCGTCTGAACATGAGCGGTTCCGTCGTTTCCACCACGTCATCGACGGCCTTCGACTTCTTTGGCCATGCCGAAGGCATATACGATATTTCGAGCACCATCGATCACAGCGGTGGCGAGGGTGTCGCCATCGGCGGCTCGGCCAACGGCACGGTCACCTTCTCTGGCACGTCGAAGATATTCAACACCGGCGCCAACGATGCCATCGTCAAGGCACCGTCGTACGTGATGGACCCGCAGACCAAGGGCACTCTCGCCTTCACCAATGGCGGCCTTGTCATCAACACCAGCAGCGGCGCCGGCTTCACCGCCAGCACCTTCGGTTCGGGAACAGTCAGCGTCACCGGTGCCGGCAACACCATCACGACCACGAACGGCGGCACGGCGCTGAAGCTTGGCGACGCGACGGCGGTC
>NZ_RZTT01000168.1 GCF_003996995.1 Mesorhizobium sp. M7A.T.Ca.US.000.02.2.1
GTGTGGGAGGCAGCACTTGCCGCGCCATGGCACGGTGCGCCGGTCTGGTTCCACGGCGACGTCAGTTGGGGAAACCTGCTGGTCAGGCAAGGCCGGTTGGGCGCGGTGATCGACTTCGGAACCTCCGGCGTTGGCGATCCCGCCTGCGATCTGGCGATTGCCTGGACATTGTTTGAAGGCAAAAGCCGGGAGGCGTTTCGCGCCGGCCTTCCAGCCGATGAGGCGATGTGGGCGCGTGGTCGTGGCTGGACGCTTTGGAAGGCGCTGATCACGGTAGCTGGACAGATCGACGTCAACCCTGTCGAGGTTGAAAAATCCCGTCATGTGATCGATGAGGTGCTTGCCGATCACGCGCGGCGGGGGTGAGGCGCCAAACGTTCAAGGCGCTCTCGCCCACCAGATCCTGATCCTGTCGCCGATCCATCCGCCCCCGTATGGCGCGACCAGGGACATTCTGGCCGAGGCGATGCTTTCCCGGACCTATGCGTGCCCACCCGCCTGATCGAGGCGGGGGGGAGCGCATCGCCTGCGTCGTTCAGGTCGACTGAGAGGGCGTCACGGAGGAATCGTTTTTCAACGGCTGGCTGCTGTCACAATCGGCGACACGACGGCACTCCAGGAAGTTTCGACCGCCTTGGAGGGGGCAGACACCCTTGGAAGCGTCATCCCGCTTTTCGCCTCGGTATCAGAGCGGGATTTGCAGATGGGCGTTATATGGCAACAGAAGGGGAGGCGGCAAGAATCGAATAAATTCCGACGGAATTGAGGTATATTTTGCGTATTATGCGGCCATTTTGGAATATAACACGTTATCAGTATAGTTAAACGCGAAAGTATCCGTATATATATTTAATAAATGACATTGTGCCATTTGTGCCGCTCGTCGGATTATCAAGTGTTATTTGTGCAACACGGAATTAATCTGTTTGTGGAATTGTCATTATTCCGGAAATCGTCATGGAAGGCAGATGATCGATGGGTATGTTCGCCGCTGTAAAGGGCGAGCGGTGTGAGCCTTTTTCGTTGTGGGGGTGAGGCGGGAAAACATTGCCGCCAGCCACAAATCCGAAGCCATTTATAACTATGACTGGAGAGGTCAGAAAATGAACATCAAGAGCCTCCTTCTCGGCTCAGCCGCGGCCCTGATCGCGGTCAGCGGCGCGCGCGCCGCCGACGCTGTCGTCGTCGCCGAACCGGAACCGGCCGAATACGTCAAGATCTGCGACGTCTACGGCGCCGGTTACTTCTACATTCCGGGCACCGAGACCTGCCTGCGCATCGGCGGCTATCTCCGCTACGACATGGGCGTCGGCGATTCCGGCGCGCTGGATGGCGCCAATAACGTTGCCGATCACATGGACGGCGATAGGAACGACACCTACTACAAGAACATGCGCTTCACGCTGAGGACTTATACCGGCCAGGAAACCGAGCTCGGCACATTGAAGACCTTCACCGAGACCCGCTTCCAGTTCGGCAACTCTTCCGGCGACTATACCGGTGACGGCACCGGCTGGCAGGCCGGCAACAAGGCCACCACCCTCAACTTCGCCTGGATCCAGCTCGGTGGCCTGCGCGTCGGTAAGGATGAAACGGTATACGACCAGTTCATCGGCTATGCCGGCAACGTCATCCAGGACACGCTCATCCCGTATGGTGTCAAGGATACCAATCTCATCAGCTACTACTTCGACGCAGGCAGCGGCTTCACGGGCGTGGTCTCGCTCGAAGAAGGCACCGGCGTCAACACGATCGACAGCTATGTTCCGCATGTCGTCGGCGGTTTGAAGTACAAGGGCGACTGGGGTGCGATCACCGGCGTCGTGGCCTATGACAGCAATTATGAGGAAGTGTCCGGCAAGGTCCGTTTGGACGTCAACGTCAGCAAGGAACTGACGCTGTTCGTCATGGGCGGCTACGGCACCAACGACAACATCAACGACTTCGGCACAGGCCGTACCCAATACAAGCCATGGGGCGGAAACTGGGCGATCTGGGGCGGCGGCACCTACAAGTTCAACGACAAGACCTCGTTCAACGCCCAGGTCTCCTATGACGACTGGAAGAACCTCGGCGTCGCGGCCAACGTGGCCTATACCATTGTGCCCGGCTTTACGATCACGACTGAAGTCGATTACCTCAATGCAGGAAAATTCGACGACTTGGACTTCAACAACTGGACGAAGGCCGACAAGAAGAGCAGCGTCGGCGGCATCGTTCGCTTCCAGCGCAATTTCTAACGGATCGACTGACCTCACCAGCCTGCCCGCAGCACATCGCTGCGGGCGGTTTTTTATGCATTGGCATGAGAGTTACCCGGGGGCCAAGCCCATACCTTGATTTCGCCACCCGATCGGTGAAAAGCTCCTGAAATGGAATGGCGCGACGAGGGAATCATTCTCGGCACCCGCAAGCATGGCGAAACCAGCGCCATTCTCGAGGTGTTGACGCGAGCGCATGGCCGTCATCTCGGCCTTGTTCGTGGCGGCCGTTCGCGCAAGCAGCAGCCTGTGCTCCAGCCCGGCAACCGTGTCGACCTGTTGTGGCGAGCGCGCCTTGACGAGCACCTCGGCACGTTCCAGGCCGAGGCGATCGAGATGAACGCGGCCCGGTTGATGGACAGCGCCGTCGCCGTCTACGGATTGCAGACCATGGCCGCGCATCTGCGCCTGCTGCCCGAGCGCGACGCGCATGAAGGTCTCTACGAAACGCTTGCCGTGATGATCGTCCATCTCGACGACGCCGACGTTGCCGGCGAACTGGTGGCGCGCTTCGAGCTTCTGGTGCTGGACGAACTCGGCTTCGGCCTCGATCTCAGCCAATGCGCCGCCACCGGCACGCGACAGGACCTGGCCTATGTCTCACCGAAGTCGGGACGTGCGGTATCGCGCGAAGCCGGTTTGCCGTGGCGCGACAAGATGCTGGCTCTGCCGGCCTTCCTGCAGCGCGGCTCCGGCCTGCGCGCCGATGCGGCTGATGTCGACGACGCCTTCCGGCTCACCGGCTTCTTCTTCAACCGCCACGTCTATGAACCGCGCGGCATCGAGCCGCCGGACGCTCGTACCGGCTTCCTCGCCGCCTTGCGCAAACATCACGCGCGCGGCAAGGCCATAGCTGGCGAAGACGCAGCCAGAGAAATCATCACATGAGCGAGGTCGAACTTTATCCTGGCCGGGTCTCACCGCTCGGCCTCGGCACCATTCCGCACGCCGACATCCTGAAATACAGCGGTTTGGAATTGCTGCAGCGCATCGTCGACGGTAAGTATCCGGCGCCGCCGATTTCCTTCCAGCTGAATTTCACTCTCACCGAAGTCTCGGAAGGGCGCGCTGTCTTTCGTGGCATGCCGAGCGAGCGCCATCTCAATCCGCTGGGCAGCGTGCATGGCGGCTGGGCGGCGACGCTGCTCGATTCGGCACTGGCCTGTGCCGTGCAGACGCTGCTCGAAAAGGGCGAGGCCTATACCACGGCGGAGTTCAAGGTGAATTTGACGCGTCCCATCACGCCGAAGACCGGCGAGGTGGTGTGCGAGGGCAGGGTTGTTCACAAGGGCCGCACGTTGGCGGTGTCGGAAGCGACGCTGAAGGATGCCGGCGGCAAGCTGCTGGCTTTCGGCACCGAAACATGCTCGATCTTTCCGGCCGCCAATCTGGCGGCGCGTTGACTGGCGGCGCATTGAGTTTTCCGAGCTTGGATTTTCTGGCCGTTTGGCCGCCGCATTTGAATGTCAGTAAGACGAATGTCAGTGAAAACTGGCCTGGTTTGGGGGAACCGCCATGTTTGAAAGCCTGATCGGCCTTGTCGCCATCATCGCCTTGTTCGTCATCATTTCGCGCCAGCAGAGCCGCATCGGCCTTGTCGAGCGCGAGCTTGGCGCACTGCGCAGCCTTGTGCTCTCGGGAGCCGTTCCGCCTGCGGCCAGGCCGTCCGAACAGGCGGTGGCCGACAACGCGCCCGCCGATATGGCTCCGGACGCAGCGGCCGCGGCCGATATCGTTCCGCCGGAGGTAAGCGCAGCGGTCACCGTCCCGGCGCCAGCCACGGACACGGAAGACTCGACCGGCGAGATCGTCTCCGGGCCGTGGACCGCTGCAGAACCGGCACCGAAGGCGGTGGATCCCGCGGAGCTTCCCGGAGCGGCGAAAGCCGCCCGCCAATCCGACGTCGAAACCGCGCTCGGAACCCGCTGGGCGGTCTGGGTTGGCGGCATCGCACTGGCGCTGGGCGGCCTGTTCCTGATCCGCTACACCATCGAAGCCGGCATTTTCGGTCCCGGCGTGCGGCTGGCCATGGCCGGCGTGCTCGGCCTTGTGCTGGTCGCCGGCGGCGAGTTCATCCGGCGCACCGGCTTCAAGGTGCCGGTGCAAGGGGCCGCCGGCGCTTATATTCCAGCGATCCTGACTGCTGCCGGTGCCTTCATCCTGTTCGGCACCGTCTATGCCGCGCATGGCATTTACGGCTTCATCGGCCCGGCACTCGCCTTCACGCTGCTCGGCGTCATCGGTGTGGCGACGATCGCGGCAGCTCTTGTCCATGGCCAGGCGCTGGCCGGCATCGGCCTTGTCGGCGCCATGGTGACGCCGGTGCTGGTCGCCTCGCAGGCACCCAATCCCTGGGCGCTGTTCGGCTATCTCGCGATCGTGCTTGCCGCCACCGGCGCCATCGCCCGCATGCGCGATTGGAAATTACTGATGGCGGCTGCCTTTTTCGGCGCCGGTGTCTGGACCATCCTCTATATGACCGATGCGCCAGGGGCGAACCTCTCTGCCATCCTGTTCATCGACGCCGTCACGCTGGCCGTGCTCGCCCTTGTCTGGCTCGCTCGCCGTGACGACGAACCTGGACCAGCCAGGGCTTTCGACTGGCCGTCCATCGTGCCTGGCCTGTTCGTCGCATTCTCGGCGCTGGGCCTGTCGGTCGACCCGGCCTTCGCTGCCGCCGGCTACGCCTTGCCGGGCGCGGTGGTGATCGCCGCGATGGTGGGGGTCGCGCTTTATCGTCCGCTGGCGCTGCCGCTCCTCTATGCCGCGGGACTGGTCACGGTGCTGATCTATCTCGGCATCATCCCGCCAACCTCGATCGCTTCCGATTTTTCCAGCGGCGCCTTGGGCGTCGACGGACTGCCGGTGGCCACGTCCAACGCGCTGACCTTGCGCATCGGCATCGTACTAGGCCTGGTCTTCATCGGCGCCGGCTTCTGGGCCGCACGCCGGTTCGCCGCCGGCACACAGATCCGCGCGGCCTCATGGGCAGCGTGGGGCGTCATCGTCCCGCTTGTCGTCCTGCTGGCGCTCTGGTTCACATTCGGCAATCTCGACCGTGATCTTGTCTACGCCGCCGCAACGGCACTGCTGGTCGTCATTTTCGCCGCCGGCGGCGAGTGGATCGCGCGGGCCGAGGAGCCGCCGCTCAAGGGCGGTGTCGCGGTGTCGTTTGCCCTGGGCGGCGCGGCCATCGCCGGGCTGCTGCTGATGCATATGGCTTTCGATTCCGGCTGGACCACCATCCTGCTCGGTGCGGCGGCCATCGTGCCGGCGCTGACTACGCGCTGGCGCGCCTATCCGGTGCTCGGCTGGATTTCGGTCGGCGCGGTGATCGCGGTGCTTGGCCGCGTCGCTTTCGACCCGACCATCGTCGGTGCCGGGTTCCTGTCGACGACGCCGGTGTTCAACTGGCTGCTGCCAGGCTACGGCGTGCCGGCACTGGCCTTCGGCTTTGCCGCCTGGCAGCTTGCGCGCACCACGAATGGCCGGCCGCGCCTTGCCATGGAGGCGGCTGCGGCGCTGTTTGCGCTGCTCACGCTCGCTATGCTGGTGCGCCACGCCATGCACGGCGGCGTCATCGACACGGGTGCCATGACGCTCGCCGAACAGTCGATCTACACCCTGATCGCCATCGGCGCCGGCGCCATCCTGGTCGCCATCGACATGCGCTCGCCAAGCTCGGTGCTGCGCTATGGTTCGATGGCCGCCGGTGTGGCCTCGGTCGCCTTCATCGTTGTCAGGCACTTCGTCGTGCTGAATCCGCTGTTGTCAGACGAATCGACAGGCCGGATCCCGGTGTTCAACCTGTTGTTCCTCGCCTATCTCCTGCCTGCGGTCGCCGCCGGGGGACTGGCGCTCTACGCCAGGGACAAGCGGCCGAAATGGTATGCGCAGATGCTGGCCGTGGTGGCTGCCGTGCTTGCCTTCGCCTATGCCACGCTGTCGGTGAGGCGCCTGTTCAAGGGCGAGTTCATCGGCTTGTGGAGCGGCCTCGGCCAGTTGGAAACCTATACCTACTCGGCGCTTTGGCTGGTGATTGGCGTTGCGCTCCTCACAGCCGGTGTCTGGTTGAAATCGCAGGTGCTGCGCGTCGCCTCGGCCGCGCTGATCGCGATCGCCGTGCTGAAGGTCTTCATCTTCGACATGTCGGAGCTGGAAGGTGTGCTGAGGGCGTTGTCGTTCATCGGCCTTGGCGCCGTGCTGATCGGCATCGGCCTGTTTTATCAGCGGCTTTTGACGCGGGCGGCGCGGGAAAACGGATAAAGGCAAGCAAGAACAATAAGATTTCACCCGACCGGGAATAAATCGGCACTAGCCAGCGTTATTGCATTGCTTGGGTGACCGGGGCGGGAGACCGCTTCGCGCTGGCCGCTTGCGCCGTGCCCGGAAGGCGCGTTCAATTGGGATCAATAAGGGCGACCTCGAAACCAGCGGTCATGGACGAAAAGAAGGCAGCAATCCTTGGCGAAATACCGCGCCTGCGCCGCTACGCACGCTCGCTTTTGCGCGACCGCGACGCTGCCGACGACCTTGTCCAGGATTGCCTCGAGCGGGCGCTTGTGCGGCTCGACAACTGGCAGACGGGAGAAAGCCCCCGGAGGTGGCTGTTTACGATCATGCATCATTTGTTCATCGACCAGATGCGCAAGGTGAACCGCCGCGGCGAGGCGGCGATGCTGCCGCTGGAGGCGGGCGAGGCCGTTGCCCAGCCGGCCGAGCAGATGGAGAGCATTGCCTCGCGCGAGATCGTCGACGCATTGCAGGCGATCAGCCCCGACCGTCGCGCAGCCCTTGTCATGGTTGCCATCGAAGGTTTTTCCTATGCCGAAGCCGCCAACATTCTGGGCGTGCCTGCGGGCACGCTGATGTCGCGCATTGCGCGCGGGCGTGAGGAATTGCGCGGGTTGCTGGACGACACGGCGCGCCGCCGCGCGATAAGGATCGTCGAGAAATGATCCGCCGCGACTTTTCCGAACGTGACATCCATATGGCGCTCGATGGCGAACTGCCCGGCGATGAGCGCGCGGCCTACGATGCCTGGCTCGACGCCAATCCCGAGATGAAGGCCAGGAGCGCCCGTTTCACCGCCGACCGGGCGGCGCTGCGTGCCGCCTTCGCCGACGTGCTGGACGAAGCCGTGCCTGGGCACTTGCACAAGGTCGTGCTTGGCGAGGTGCCGGTCAAGGCAGCTGTGCCACGCTCACGCTGGTGGCTTGCCGCTGCTGCCGCCGTGCTTCTGGCCGTAGGCGGACTTGGTGGCTATTTTGCCGGCATCGATGGCATCGGCCAGGAGGACCCGGCCGAAGATCGGCTGGCCGAGCAGGCAATCGCGGCTCATGTCATCTATGCCGCCGAAAAGCGGCATGCCGTCGAGGTGCCGGCCAGCGACAAGGACCATCTGCAGACATGGCTGTCCAACCGGATAGGGCTGAATCTGGTGGCGCCGGACCTGACCGCCGACGGATTCCAGCTGGTCGGCGGCCGGCTGTTGCCGGCAGGCGAGAGCAAGGCCGCCATGCTGCTTTACGAGGACGGCAATGGGCAGCGTATATCGCTGTTTGTCACCACGGAATCGACGGAGAATGCCAAGGGCACCTACGCCGCCGCGCAAGATGGACCCGAGGCCGTCTACTGGCTGGACAAGGGCTATGGCTGCGCCGTGGTCGGCTCCTTGCCGCGCGAGCGGCTGGCCGAGGTCGCCAGGAGCGCCTACACGCAACTTGTGAACGGGCTGGCAAGCTGAACGGCATTGCTTTTGCCGGTGCCGTCGATCCGCGAATGCCGATCCGGCCGAAGGACCTTTCACACCCGTCGGGCCGCGTCGGACTTGTCACAATTCGGCCCTAATCGAGGTGCGATAGCGCTTGATGAATGCCGTCGCATCGCCCCGGAAATCGGAAGCGGTTTTTGGAAACACGAGGCGAGATTCAAGGTGGTGGAGCGGACTTCGTGCGCCCAGGTGGACGCCGGTTTTCCCAACGCCCTGGTCGGCGTCAAGGACGTGTTCGAGTAGGGCCATTTCCACCACCAATCGAGGTTTTCTGAAGCCGCATGCCTGCCGAGATCCGCACGGCCCGCGCGTCTGACGTCGATGATCTCGCCGCCATTGAGAAAGCTGTTTTCTCAAGCGACCGTATTTCCCGCCGCTCCTTCCGCCTGTTCATCGAGCGTGAAACCGCCGAGACGCTGGTCGCCGAGGTCGATGGCCGCCTGGCCGGCTACGCGATCGTGCTGTTTCGCAAGGGCAGCGGGGTGGCGCGCCTCTACTCCATTGCGACCAGTCCGTTTTTCGGCGGGCTGGGGGTCGGCCGCATGCTGCTCGAATCCGCCGAAGATGCCGCCTTCGAGCACGACCGCATGATGCTGCGTCTCGAAGTTCGCGAGGATAACAGCCGCGCGATCCGCATCTACGAACAGGCCGGGTATCGCAAGATCGGCCGCGAGCCCGGCTACTATGAGGATGGCGAAACGGCACTTCGCTACGAAAAGACCTTGCGTGGCGACATTCCGATCGCCACCAAGGTGCCGTTTTACCCGCAGACCTGCGAATTCACCTGCGGCCCTTGCTGCCTGATGATGGCGATGGCCAATTTCGATCGCGGCTTCGTGCCGGATCCGGTCATGGAAATCCGCCTGTGGCGTGAAGCGACGACCGTCTTCATGATGTCTGGTCCCGGTGGTTGCGAGCCATTCGGCCTCGCTGTCTCGGGCTACGAAAGCGGGCTCGCGGTGGAGATCTACGTTTCCTTCTATGGCGCGTTGTTCCTGCAATCGGTACGCAGTGAGGACAAGCGCAGGGTGATGGAACTGGCCCAGGTCGACTTTCGCCGACGCGCGGAACTTTACGGCATCCCGGTGAATTACCGTGCATTCACAATCGACGATATCCGCGCTGCGATCGCTGAGGGAAAGCTGGTGCTGGTGCTGATCAGCGGCTTCCTGATGTTTGGCAAGAAGGTGCCGCACTGGGTGCTGGCGATCGGCGATGACGGCGACCATATCCTGATCCACGACCCTTGGGTCGAGGACGAAAGGCAGGAGACCATCCTTGATGCAGCCAACATTCCCGTGCCTTACGGCATCTTCATGAACATGGCGCAGTTCGGTCGCGATGGATTGCGTGCCGCCATCACTCTGGGAAAGCGTGACAGATAATGACCTGGGTCATCCTTACCGGCAGGCAGAGCGATCTCGACCAGGTGGCGACACCGCACAAGATCATCACCAATCGCGACTATCTCGCGCACCCGTCACTGTTTCGCGGCCAGCGGCCGAAGGTCATCAACCTGTCGAACAATTACGGCTACCAGAGCCGCGGCTACTATGCGTCGCTGCTGGCAAGCTCGCGCGGCCACAAGGTGATCCCGACGGTCGAAACGATGATCGACCTTTCGGAGCGCAAGCTCTATGAACACGCGCTGCCGGAACTGGAGCTGGCGCTCAACAAATGCCGCAAGGATCTCGGCGGCGTTTTTCCGCAAAAGGTCTGCATCTTCTTCGGCATCGGCCCGTCGAAAATCTGGGACCGCTTCGCCAAACTTCTGTTCGACTGGTTCCGCGCGCCGGCGCTCGAAGTCCACATCAAGGACAGCGCCGAATGGGCCTCGATCCGCAAGATCGGTTTCCATCCGCTGGCGCGGATGACCGAGGACGAGGAAAAAAGCTTCATCCAGTGCCTGGAGACCTACACCAACCGCGAATGGCGCGACACCAAGGGCCGCACGCCGGCGCGCTACACCTTCGCCACGCTGGTCGACCCGCATGAGGAATTGCCGCCATCGGAGATATCGTCGCTGCGCTATTGGGCCAAGATCGCCGAGAAGATGGGTGTCGAAATCGAGCCGATCACCAAGCGGGACCTCGCCAAGCTCGCCAATTACGACGCGCTGTTCATTCGCGAGACCACCTCGATCTCCAACCACACCTATCGTTTCGCCCGCCGCGCCCAGCAGGAAGGCATGCCGGTTATCGACGATCCGCTGTCGATGATCCGCTGCACCAACAAGGTCTATCTCAACGAGCTGATGGCCTACAACAAGGTGCCGGTGCCGCCGACGGTGATGATCGCCGGCACCTCGGATCTCGAACTGGCAGCGCAGACGCTGGGCTTTCCGCTGGTGCTGAAAATCCCGGATTCGTCGTTCTCGCGCGGCGTCAAGAAATGCGCCAATTTCGAGGAACTGAAGACGCTTGCTACCGAATGGCTGGAGGATTCCGACCTTCTGATCGCGCAAAAATTCATTCCGACCGAGTATGACTGGCGCGTTGGTGTGCTCGGCGGCCAGCCGCTGTTTGCCGTGCATTATCTGATGGCCAAGAAGCACTGGCAGATCGTCAACCACAAGGCCAACGGCAAGCCCGACCAGGGCGGCATCAAGACCTTCACGCTGAAGGAGACGCCGGCGCATGTCGTCGAGACGGCTGTAAAGGCGGCGCGCTGCATCGGCGACGGGCTCTACGGCGTCGACCTCAAGGAGACCAAGGACGGCGTCTTCGTCATCGAGGTCAACGACAATCCCAACCTCGACCATGGCTGGGAGGATTCCGGCGAGAAGGACGAGGTCTGGGTGCGGCTGACGCAGTGGTTCTTGGAGCGGCTGGACCGGCCGGGGCGGTAATTTGATCGGGGGTAGAACATGCAGTTTATCGTGATCGAGGATTTCACCGGCTGCGATCGCAAGGAGATCTATCGCCGCTTTCGCGACCGCGGCCGCCTGAAACCGGACGAGCTTCTCGTGCACCACAGCTGGATCGCGGCGGACATGAGCCGCTGCTTCCTGCTGGTGGAGACCGATGACGTCACGCTGCTGCAGCGTTGGGTCATCGAATGGGCGGATCTGGTGGAGTTCGAGATCATCCCTGTGGCGACAAACAAGGACATGGCTGAGGCCTTGAGCGGGCACCTCTGATCATCGCCGCACGCTACGTCAACGCAGTGCCGGCGAGTTCACTGCGCGTCGGCATTCGTCGATCAGCCACTGGCGAAACGCCGCCACGACGTCGCGCCTGGCGCTGCGCTCGGGGATCGTCAGGCAATAGGGCTGGCGTAGCTCCAGTGCCTGGGCGAGGGGCCTGACAAGCCGGCCGTCTTCCAGCGCCTCGGCACAGTAGATTCCTTGCGCCAGCGCCACGCCCAATCCCGAAATCGCAAGGTCGAGCGCTGCGCGCGATGAGTTGGCCGAGAGGCCGCGCTGCGCTGCCCGGCCGGGCTCGATGCCGGCCGCCTCGAACCAGTTGTGCCAGGACGGAAAGGACGCACCAGTCGGTCCCCAGCCCGTGTGGATAAGCGGCAGACTGGCCATGCCTTCGGGTTTGATCGTGTCCGCCAGCCCGGGCGCACACACGGGATAGACTGCGTCCTGGACGATGTCCTCGGTCGGGTGCTCGCGATAATGCGGCCCATAGGAGAGCCTGATGTCGATCAGTTCACGGTCGAACGGCACCGGGTCGTCGTCGCCTCTGAGCGATACGTCGACGGCGCCATGGCTTGAGGCAAAACCAGCGAGACGCTGCGAAAGCCAACCCATGGCCATGGATGGCGGCACCGACACCACAAGGCGCGGGCGGAACGTATCGCCGCCCAGCTGGCGCGCGACGCTGCCGATCTCCTGGAAGGCCATGGTCAGCCTGGGCAGCATCTCGACGCCGGCCTCGGTGAGGACGACGCGCCGGTTGACGCGGTGGAACAGCTTGCGGCCCATCTGCTCCTCGACCGTGCGGATGAGCTGGCTGACGGCAGCGGCCGACACCGAAAGCTCTTCCGCTGCCGCGGCAAAGCTGCCTGTACGGGCCGCAGCCTCGAAAGCTTGAAGTCCTTTGAGAGAGGGAGGTACGGCCATAATCACCGAATAGATAAGTTCAGCTTATCTAGATTGCAGAAATCGTCGTTTTTGGAAAGGTTGTTCATTGGCTACAGTGGGTTCATCAAGCTCCAGTCTGGATCGAAGCACGTGGATCATCGTGACGTAATTTCATCGTTGACGCAGGAGGAGCGCAACCGGCTGACCGCCAAGTCTGATGTTGCG
>NZ_RZTT01000169.1 GCF_003996995.1 Mesorhizobium sp. M7A.T.Ca.US.000.02.2.1
CGCGAAGACCATGCCGCTCTGCGGCGGGCTGTTACCCCCGAAATGGTCTCCTATCTGTCGGAAGAGCTGGCTGACAATGCCCAGAAAGGTCTCAGGAACGAGGGGACGGACATTAGTTTGCTGCAGGCCGACGTCGCTGAAAGCTGGCGTGAGGCTGACCGCGACTACGCCACGGCCGCATTGCGCTACGAGTCTCGTGACGTGACGCGCGAACGGGCCACCGGCAAAATTGTCGAGGGCGACGAGGACCATCTGACAGAGACGACCGAGCTGTGGACATTCGTGCGTGAGAATGGCTCGAACTGGAAGCTCTCCGCAATACAACAGGCTTGAGCTCCGGGCGGATTTGCCCGAGGCTCGATGCGAGTTGTGGGTGTTCAGCGCACGATCTTGACGCACATCGGCGTGCCGATCTCGATGGCGCGTCCGGTGTCGGTCAGTATGCCGGTCTCGGCGTCGCGAGCGAAGATCGAGATGCGGTCGGCGTTCTGGTTGGCGGAAAACAGATGGCCGCCTGACGGCGTCAGGGCCAGATTGCGCGGCGTCGCGCCACCACAAGAGATATAGCCGACGAGGCTCAGCGATCCTGTCTGCTGGTCGACCGCCATGATGACGACGCTGTCATGGCCACGGTTGGAGCCGTAGACAAAACGGCCATCCGGGGAAATCTGTATGTCGGCGCAATGGTTGCTGTCGCGCGCCTCGGCCGGCACCGCCGGCTTCGCGTCGATGAGCGTGAGCTTACCCGAGGCTTCGTCCAGCGCCATCGCCACGATGGTCGAATCCAGCTCGTTCATAACGAAGACGAAACGTCCGTTTGGATGCAGTGCGAGGTGGCGTGGACCGGCGCCGGATGGCAAAGCGGATTCGGTTAGCTTGGCCAGATTGCCGGCGTGCCCGATCCGGTAGGACACCAGCCGGTCGATGCCGAGATCGGCGACGATGGCTGTCCCGCCGGCAATGGTTTCGGTAATGCTGTGGGCGTGCGAGCGTTCCTGTCGTGCCGCATTCGGGCCGCTGCCGGAATGCGAGACGCTGGCCAGCGGGGCCGACAAGGCACCACTCTCCTCTAAGCCATAGACCGCCACCGCGCGATCCGGACCGCCCTCGCCCATGCCGTAATTGGCGACCAGCAGTTTTGTCCCGTCGCGGGTGATGGAGTTATGGGCGGTGATGCTGCCCAGCGACGGCTGCTTGTTCAGATAGGTGAGCGCGCCCGAGGCACGATCGAAGCTGTAGGCGGAGACAGTTCCCTCGCGCCAGGTGAAGACTTCCGAATTGGCGTAGACGTGTGAACCGTCCGGCGTCACCGAGAGGAAGGTTGGATTGTCGACGTCATGGGCTTCAGCCAGCTTTCGGGTTTCCAGCGTCGTCTCGTCAAAGCTGTAGACGCTGAGGCCGACGCCCCGAGCGCCCTGAAAATACGGCGCCTCCCGGTTCAGGCTGCCGACAAAGACCAGACAATCCTTGTGCATGATTTTCCTCCCTGCCCGCCTGCGCTTCGGCCCGCGGGAGCAGCCAAAATTTCGCCTGTTCACGCTTGCAACGCAACCCCATATGTGAAAATACTATTTACAAAAGAAGATTGACGGGAGGAGACGTCTTGCATTCAGGCGCCTTGATGCGTGTTCAAATGGTTGCGCGGTCCCTTCGGCAGGACTGGCGGATTCGGTCATGAACGATTTCGCATCCACCGTCGGTGTCGCCTCGACGCATCCCAAGAACATGCCGGCGGATCATGCCGCGCTGCCGGTATGGAACGCCGAAAACTGGTTCTATGAGGATTGGCCGGTCGGGCAGAAGATCCGCTCGTTGCGACGGACCATGGCCGAAGGCGACAGCCATTTGTTCAACACGCTGGTGCTCGACATCCACCCCTATGTGCAGGACCAGATGTTTGCCGAGAGCGAAGGCATTTTCGGCAAGCGGCTGATCGCCGGTGCCTTCGTCTTCTCGGCTGGCCTGGGACTGGTCGCCACCAACTGCGTCAACGCCTTTTCCTATGGCTACGACAAGCTCCGCTTCATAAAACCCGTCTTCATTGGCGACACGATCTATTCGATCCGCTCCAATCTCGACAAGAAGCCCCGCTACCAGGAGATGGGGCTGATCCGCGCCAGCTACGAGGTGTTCAAGGGCGAAGGCGAGCTGGTTCTCTATTGCGAGCATCTGCAGACGGTGAAGTACCGCAACCCGGCCGACTTCGTCGGCAAGACGGAGAAATAACGATGCCGGCAGCAGCCGAATTGCCGCTCGCCGGTCTCGTCGTCGTCGACATGAGCCAGTTCCTGTCCGGGCCTTATTGCTCGCTCAGGCTGCTCGATCTCGGCGCGCGCGTCATCAAGATCGAGCGCCCGGATGGCGGCGACCTGTCGCGCCGGCTCTATCTCAGCGACACCGAGATCGGCGGCGATTCCACCATCTTCCATGCCATCAACCGGGCCAAGGAAAGTCTTGCCATCGACCTCAAGAACGAGGCCGACCTCGAGGCGCTGCGCGGCCTTCTGGCCGAGGCCGACGTGCTGATCCAGAATTTCCGGCCGGGCGTCATCGAACGGCTTGGCCTGGACTACGAGGCGGTCCGCAAGATCAATCCACGCCTGGTCTATGCCTCGATCAGCGGCTATGGTGAGGACGGCCCGTGGGTCAAACGCCCGGGCCAGGATCTCCTGGCGCAGGCGCGTTCCGGCGTGATGTGGTTGAACGGCGACGAGGACCAGGGGCCGGTGCCATTCGGCCTCGCCATCGGCGACATGCTGGCCGGTGCGGCCTGTGCGCAGGGCATTCTGGCCGCACTGGTGCGGCGCGGTATCACCGGTCAGGGCAGCCACATCGAAACCAGCCTGCTGGAAGCGCTTGTCGATTTCCAGTTCGAGGTGCTGACCACGCATCTCAATGACGGCCGCCGGCTGCCCAGGCGCTCCAGTTTCCGCAGTGCGCATGCCTATCTGTCGGCGCCTTACGGTGTCTATCCGGCCAAGGACGGCTATCTCGCCATCGCCATGACGCCGATCCCCAAGCTGGCCGATCTCTTGTCGCTCAGCGAACTCGCACCCTATCGCGACAAGCCGGCATCCTGGTTCACCGCGCGCGACGACATCAAGGCGATCATCGCGCAGCGGATCGCGACCAAGACCATCGATGAGTGGCTTGATATCCTCGAGCCGGCCGACATCTGGTGCGCCAAAGTGCTGACCTGGCCGGAGATGCTGGCGAGCGAAGGGTTCCAGTCCCTCGACATGCTGCAGACTGTGACGCGCGAGGACGATGTCTCGATCCTCACCACCAGTTCGCCGCTCCGGGTCGATGGCATAAGGGCCAAGGTCGATCGGGCGGCGCCCCGCATCGGCGAGCACAGTGCCGCCATCCGCGCGGAGTTCGGCCTGTGAGCGTGCCCATCCTCAAGGGCATGACCTGGAGCCATCCGCGTGGCTACGATCCGATGGTCGCCTGCTCGTCGCTATGGCAGCAGAAGACCGGCGTCGTGATCGAATGGGACAAGCGCTCACTTCAGGACTTCGAATCCTTTCCGGTCGAGGAACTGGCGCGCGCCTATGATCTCATCGTCATCGACCATCCGCATGTCGGCCAGATCACGGCCGAAGGCTGCCTGGAGCCGCTGGATGTCGCCGGACGCGAGGCGGAACGCACGGCCCTTGCCGCGGGCAGCGTCGGCCAGTCCTATCCGAGCTACAACTGGCAAGGACGGCAATGGGCTTTCCCGATCGATGCGGCAACCCAAGTCCAGGCATGGCGGCCGGATGCGATCAGTGCGCCACCGGCGCGCTGGAGCGAGGTGCTCGATCTCGCCCGTCAAGACCGCGTGCTGCTGCCGTTGCGGCCGCCTCACGTGTTGATGGTTTTCTACACGCTTGCCGGCAATCTCGGGCATGCCTGCACGACCGATTCATCCGACGATCTGATCGATGTGGAGATCGGTAGCCAAGTCTTCGAGGCAATGCGCGAGATCACAGCGCTGGTCGATCCCGCGTGTTTCGAGATGGACCCGATTGCCGTCTCCGAACGTATGGCGGAGGCCAGTTCCAGGTTCGTCTGCGCGCCACTGATCTATGGCTATGTGTCCTATGCGACGGATGGCTTTCGGGCGAACCGGCTGGCCTTTGCCGACGTTCCGGTCATCGGTTCCGGCGGCCCGGTCGGTTCGGCGCTTGGCGGCACCGGCATAGCGGTTTCAGCCTTTTCCAAAGCCAGGGATGCCGCGATCGACTTCGCCTATTGGGTCGCGAGCGGCGGTGTTCAGCGCGGCCCCTATGCCGCCGCCGGGGGCCAGCCCGGCCATGCAGCGGCCCGGGAAGATCAAGCCGTCAATGAAGCGACCGGCGACTTCTATCGGGATACGCGCGCGACGCTGGAGGGCGCATGGGTGCGGCCGCGCCATGACGGCTACATGGCGTTCCAGCAGGCGGCTTCCGAACGCATCCTTTCCGGCATGACCTCCCGGCATCAAGCCCGACAGGTCGTTGCCGATCTCAATCGCCTGTTTCGGGAGAGTTCCCCGGCGCAGGTGTCCGGCGCTGCCGGTGGAGGAGCCTGAACCAAACCGAACGGAGGAGAACAAGAATGACAGGAATGATCCGCGGCCTGCTGGCCGCAACGGCGCTTGCCTCGCTTGCAACGACCGCCTTTGCACAGGATGTGCAAGGCGTCATGGGTGGACTGCCGACCGAACTCAAGGCGCAGTATGACGGCGCGCCCCAGAAGGTGCTGCCCTCGGCCTGGGACAATTTCACCGCGCCGCCCAAGCCGTGGAAATGGTGCCACTCGGAATCATACCAGGGCAATCCGTGGCGGGTCACGGTGACCAAGGAGTTGAAGCGTCTTGTCGACGGGCTGATTGCCGACGGAATGGTGTCCAGCTTCGAAGTGTCTGATTCCAACAACGATGCCAGCCAGCAGATCAACCAGATCCGCGCCTTCATCGACAAGAAGTGCTCGATCATCACCTCGATCCCGGGTTCGGCGACGGCGCTTGACGACGCCATCGACGCTGCCGCCAAGGCCGGCATTCCGTTCATCACGGCGGCCGGCTCGGTGACCAGCCCGAACGCGATCAATGTCGATTCCAACTATGCGCGCTGGGGCTATGACATGATGGCGGCGATCGGCAAGGCGCAGCCGGACGGCGCCAGCATCCTTCTGGTCGAAGGCATCGCGGGACACCCGATCGTGGTGCAGGAGCGCCAGGGCGCGGACAAGGCGCTGGCCGAAAATCCGAAGCTGAAGATCTCGCGCAACGTCAACGGCAACTGGACGGCCAACGTCACCAAGACCGTGGTGCTGCAGGCGATCGCCACCAACCCGGCGCCGATCGATGCGGTGTGGACGACAGGCAGCGAGAGCCGTGTCGTTGCCGAAGCCTTCGCGGAAGCCGGCCGGCCGGCGCCATTGATCACCGGCTCGATCACCGGCGATGCGCTGGGCTACTGGAAGGCCAACCCCGACAAGTACCGCTTCGAAGGCCATGCGGTGCTGCCGCACTGGACCGCGCAAACGCTGTTCCGCGTCGGCGAGCGCATGCTCGACGGACAGAAGCCGAAGCTGAACACGCTGCTGATCCCGATCCCGCCTGTCCACACCGCCGATCTCGGTGCCTGGTACAAGGACTGCATGACGACCGATGCCGTGTCGATCTTCCCGATCCCGCCGAAAGATCCGATGCCGGAGGAATGGCTCGACGCCTATTTCTCGAACCCGGCGCCGACCAAGGGCTGGGATTATTCGAAGGTCCCCGACGCCTGCGCAAAATAACGCTGCGCGAACTAGCCTCTCAGCAGGCCGGCTCCTTTCGCGGAGCCGGCCTGCCAGCATCGAATTGTGACATGCTTGAAATCAAAACCATATCCAAACGCTATGGCGAGACGATCGCGCTCGCGGACGCATCGATCGCGTTCCGGGCGGGGACCATCCACACCATTCTGGGCGAGAACGGTTCGGGCAAGAGCACCATGGTCAAGCTGTTGTCCGGCATCGTCCAGCCGGACAGCGGTGTGATCCTGCTGCACGGCAAGCCATTCCCTGGCGCCAATCCATCGGCCTTCCAGGCGCAAGGCTTCGCCACGGTGTTCCAGGAGGTGCTGATCGCGCCGGATCGCAGCGTGACCGACAACATCCTGCTCGGCCTCGACGGACTGGTCCGGCGTGCCGTTCCCCGTCATGAGCGCCGTGACCGGGCGGAAGCTGCGCTGAAGCGCTTCGCGGTCACCGACGTCCCCCTCGACAAGCCAGCCGGCCTGCTGCCGCTTGCCGCGCAGCAATTGGTCGTTCTCGCCCGCGCGATCGTGCGCAACCCAAAGATCCTGATCCTCGACGAGGTCACCGCCGCGCTCGACTTCGCCGACCGCGAATCGGTTTTTTCGTTGATGCGTGCGCTTGCCGGCGAAGGCTGCCTGATCCTGTTCATCACCCACCGCATGGATGAGGTGATGTCGCTTTCGGACCGCATCTCGATCCTGCGGGGCGGCAGCGTCGTGCGCACCGAAGAGCGCGGCGCTTCCACGCCGGCGGAACTTCTCAAGGCGATGGCGCCACGTACCGCTGCGGAATTGGCGCATGGCTGATCGCACTGCTCTCGATTTTGGTGGTCTTGCCGTTCGCGAACTCGTCATCGCGCCCGGCGCCAGCCCGATCACGCAGGCCATCGCTCCGGGTGAGATCGTCGGGCTTGCCGGTCTCGATGGTCATGGCCAGGAGCTGTTTCTCAAGATGCTTGCCGGCCTGGAACAGTCCCATGGCGGCTCGATCGAACTCGGTTCATCAGATGCCTCCCGAAAGATTACCGGGTTTCGCAAGGCTGTCGCCAGCGGCATCGCCTATTTGCCGCGCGACCGACGCGCCAACGGCATTTTCCCGACACAGTCGGTGCTCGACAATTTCGCCGTCTCGACCTTGTCGCGCGACACGCGGCTCGGGCTAATCAGCCCGTCGGCACGCAAGGCGCGCTACGACCTCTATCGCGAAAAACTCTCGATCGCCGCCCCCCGGCCCGATGCGCCGATCACCACTTTGTCGGGCGGCAACCAGCAGAAGGTGCTGCTGGCGCGGGCGCTGGCGCTGGAGCCCGCGATCCTGCTCCTCAACGATCCGACGCGTGGCGTCGACGTGGCGACGCGGCATGTGCTCTACGACGTGTTTCGCGGGCTGGCGGCCGACGGCATGGGGCTTGTCATCCTGTCCAGCGAAATCGAGGAGATTCTTCTCCTGTGCCAGCGCGTGCTGGTGTTCCGTGAGAATGAAGTCGCGGCCGAGATCGCCGGCGACGCGCTGACCACCGACAACGTGATCTCAGCCATGTTCGGACGTGCGGCATGAACCCTGTTGCGCGTCTCTTGTCCCTTGGGCGCAATTTCGGCTTCGCGGTGGTGCTGCTGGTCGTGCTGCTTGCGGTCAATCTTATCCTCAGCCCGGGGCGGTTCCAGCCGGGTTCCTGGGGGGCGCTGGTCGGATTGGCGGCGCCCTTGATCGGCGCGGCCATTGCGTCCACGCCTGTCATCCTCGCCGGGCGTGGCGGAATCGACATCTCGGTCGGGCCATTGATGGGCTTCGTCAACGCTTTGACGATCCAGGTGCTGTTCCTCGGCACCGGCATCTCATCGCCCCTGGTGCTCGTTCCGGCTGCATTGCTCGTCGGCGCGCTGGTGGGTGCTGCGAACGGCTTTCTAGCGACAATCGTGCGCATTCAGCCGATCGTCGCCACGCTCGGCACCTATCTGATCCTCACCGGCGTGACGCTGACGATCCTGCCGGCGCCGATCGGCCCGGCGCCGGCTTGGCTCAAGGCACTGTCCGGTCCGCTCTCGATGCTGCCGCTGGCACTGATGTTCATTGCCTGGTGGCTGGTGCGGCGCACCCCTTACTACGACCAGTTGATGGCGGTGGGCAGCGACGATCGCGCCGCCTACACCGCCGGCGTCGATGTCACGCGCGTGCGCTTCATCGCCTATGTCATGACCGGCATCCTGGGCGGATGCGCCGGGCTGATGCTGACCGCGCTGATCGGCTCCGCCGACCCTAACATCGGGCCGACCTACACGCTGATCGCCATCGCCGCCGTCGCGCTCGGCGGCGTCAGCCTGGCCGGCGGGCGTGGCGGCGTCGCCGGTGCAGCCATTGGCGCCATCGACATCTTCCTGCTGCAAAGCGTGCTGACGACGTTCAACGTCTCGACCTTCGTGCTGCAGATCGCCTACGGCGCGATCCTGGTGCTGGCCGTGATGCTGACAGCGCTGCAGGAACGTCTTGCCATGGGGAGACGCTGACATGGTTTTGCGCCAGAACCTCTTCGCCACAACCAACGCCCGCGTCGTCGGCGCCTTCTGCGTCGCCGCCCTTCTGCACCTTGCCGGCACGCTCCTCATTCCCGGCTATTCGGCGCCGTTTGCGATACGCGCCATGCTGGTGCTCGCTTCGCTGCTTGCCGTCGCCTCGATCGGCCAGACGCTGGTCGTCATCATGGGCGGCATCGATCTGTCGATCCCCTTCGTCATCGGCTTTGCCAATGTCGTGGCGGCGCAGCTTTATGGCGATGGCTGGAATTTTGTCCTGGTCTGCGGCCTCGTCGGCGTGCTGGCGCTCGTCATCGGCGGGCTGAACGGGCTGATCTCGCGCAGTCTCGACATCCAGCCGCTGATCGTCACGCTCGGCATCGGCATGGTCGTGCAAGGGCTGGTGCTGCTGTGGACAGCCGGCTTCCCGTCGGGCTCCGCGCCGCAAGCGGTTTCCAGCTTCGTGTCGATCGGCGGATCGGCCGGACCGCTGCCGGTGCCGTGGCTGGTACCGAGCCTGGTCGTGCTGGCCGCACTCGTCGTGCTGGTGCTGGAGCGAACGCCCTATGGCCGCCGGCTTTACGCGCTGGGCAGCAATCCGGGCGCGGCGCCGCTGGCGCTGATTGACCCGGTTCGCATGTGGGTCATCACCTATGCGGCAAGCGCTTTCTTCGCCGCCGTGGCAGGGGTGCTTCTGCTCGGCTTCACCGGTTCGGCCTATGGCGATGTCGGCCAGCCCTATCTGTTCCAGACCATCGCGGCGGTCGTCGTAGGAGGCGCAGCACTTGTCGGCGGCCGGGGAAGCTATCTCGGCACGATCGCCGGCGTGCTGGTGCTGACCGAGATCAACACGCTGCTGATCGGCCTCGGCTTCCAGCCCGCAGCGGTGCAGGCCGCGCTCGGCTTCGTCATCGTGCTGCTGGTTTCGCTCTATGGCCGCGAACGGCACGTCTCGACAACCATCTGAAAGGGCCAGTCAGTCGAGCCGCCACAGCTTGCGGGCATTCCCGGACAACAGCCTGTCGCGCTCGGCAATGCTGCAGCCCGAGAGCAATGCATGGGTCGCCGCCACCCAGGTCGACAGGCCGCCGCCTAGAGTGCAGACCGGCCAGTCGCTGCCCCAGACGACGCGGTCCCAGCCGAATGAATTGATGGTGTGCTCGACGTACGGCCGCAACGTCTCAACCGTCCAGCTGCCGGCATCGGCATAGGCGACGACACCGGAAATCTTGGCCATGACATTCGGGCGCCGGGCGATGTCGCTCATATGCTCGCGCCATGGATGTTCGCTCTTGCCTTTGATGTCGGGGACGCCGCAATGATCGAGGACGAACTGGACATCGGGTGCCAGATCGGCCAGCGCGATCGCCTTGGGGATCTGGTGCGGCAGCACGACGAGATCGAAGGTCAGACCGGTGCCGCCAAGCCGCTTTATGCTGTCGCGAAACACCGCACCTTCCGAGAGCTCGTCGGGCACGACATGGAGGACGCGGCGAAAGCCCTTTACGAACGGGTTTGCCCGCTGCCGTTCGAGATAGGCCGCGAAATCCCCTTCCTCAGGACGGCAGGACGCGATAACCCCGGCCAGCATGCTGCCGGACTGCCGTGACAGTCCTTCCACACGAGCGGTCTCGGCTTCGATGTCGGCCGCATCGACATCGACCTCCATATGCAGCACACGCCCGACGCCGACACGCTGCGCCTCCATCGCGTAGTCTTCATAAGAGAAATCGCGGTTGAGCGCCGGCACGCCGTCGAGCCAGGGATAGCCCAGGGCCGAGCGATCGATGAGGTGAAGATGGGTATCGATGATCATGGTGAGGCTCCTCCCTCTTGCTTTCAAATCATCTCACAGGGGAATTCTTCATTCAAATAAGAATTCACGCCGATGAGCCGACTGCTGATCCAGCGAGGTGCGACAGCTTTTCACACGTTGCCAGCAACAGTTCGATCGTCCTGGTGATGTCGGGCGCGGAAGGCGCGTTGACCACCGTGATGTAGGGAATCGACAGCGCGGCGATCGCCTTGCCGTCGGAGCTTCGCACCGGGGCCGACAGGTTGAAGACCCCGGCTGTCTGCATCGAGGCCATCATCTCGTAGCCACGGTCGCGGATCTGGTCGAGACGGGTGAAGAACTCGGTCGATTGCGCCGTCTTGTCGGTGCTGCGGACGTGTTCGGAAATCATCATCTGGCGCTCTTCCGGTGAGCGGAAAGCGAGCAGCACATGTCCCGAGCCGGTGTCGAACAGACTGATATGGGAGCCGACCCGTATCGAGATGCCCCAATAATTCGGTGCTTCTTGCTGGCCGATGACGACGGCAGAACCGCGATCAAAAACAACGAGTTGGTTGGCCTGCTGCGATGTCTCGGCAAGTTCACGCATCAGCGGCGTCGCATAGGAGACCAGCCGCCGTACCGGCGCGTGCAACTGTGCCAGACCGAACAGCTTGAGCGTCAGCGAATAGCGGTCGCCGTCGAGGCGCGTGACGTAGCCGCGCCGCACCAGCCGGTCGAGCATGCGATAGAATTCGTTGGGACTGCGGTCGAGTTTCTTGGCGATTTCGGCCTGGGTCAGGCCGCCGTCGACGCCCGCCAGCAGTTCAAGGATATCGAGCCCCTTGTCGAGCGCCGGCGCGCGATAGCGCTCGTCTTCGCTGTCGTCCATGGGCTCATCCTCCAGTGAATTTCACCCTTCATATACGCAGGAACGTGCGCGGCGGAAACAAATTTCGCCTTGACGTGTCTATGAATGTTTTGTTTGTATATGAATGTAACACTTCTTGTCATCAGACGAGTTGCGGTCGCCGCGGAGGCGGCACCAAGGGAGGATACCAATGAACAGACTGCTGTCCGGCGTGTGCGCCGGTGCATTGTTGCTCGCGTCAGGTGCGGGCGCTGCCCTTGCCGGCGACCTGCCCGGCAAGTTCGAAGGCGTGACCGTCGACGTGAAGCTGATCGGCGGCCAGCAATATGAAAAGCTCTACGAGCGCATTCCCGAATGGGAGAAGGCGACCGGCGCCAAGGTCAACATCCTGACCAAGAAGAACGGCTTCGACATCGATAAGGAGCTCAAGTCCGACATCGCCTCGGGTAGCACCAACTGGTGCGTCGGCTGGAACCATTCGTCCTTTGCGCCGCAATATACGGGCCTTTACACCGACCTCAGCAAATTGCTGCCCAAGGAAGAGATCGACGCTTTCGTGCCGTCGACCATCAAGTCGGCAACCATCGACGGCAAGCTGGAGATGCTGCCGCGCGCGCAGTTCGACGTTTCGGCGCTCTACTACCAGAAGAGCCTGTACGAGAACGCCGACAACAAGACCAAGTTCAAGGCGAAATACGGCTATGATCTGGTGCCGCCGGATACCTGGAAGGAAGTCACCGACCAGGCTGAGTTCTTCGCCAACCCGCCCAATTTCTACGGCACGCAGTTCGCCGGCAAGGAAGAGGCGATCAACGGTCGCTTCTACGAGATGGTGATCGCCGAGGGCGGCGAATACCTCGACAAGGACGGCAAGCCGGTCTTCAACTCCGAGGCCGGCATCCGGGCGCTCGACTGGTTCGTTAACCTCTACAAGGCCAAGGCCGTACCGGCCGGCACGACCAACTACCTCTGGGACGATCTCGGCCAGGGCTTTGCCTCCGGCACCGTCGCCATCAATCTGGACTGGCCGGGCTGGGCTGGCTTCTTCAACGATCCGAAGTCATCCAAGGTCGCCGGCAATGTCGGCGTCAAGGTCGCGCCGAAGGGCTCGTCCGGCAAGCGCACCGGCTGGTCCGGCTTCCATGGCTTCTCGGTGACCGAGAACTGCCCCAACAAGGAGGCCGCGGCTTCCCTGGTTTGGTGGCTGACCAACGAGGACAGCCAGAAGCTCGAGGCCGCCGCCGGCCCGCTGCCGACCCGTACCGCAG
>NZ_RZTT01000016.1 GCF_003996995.1 Mesorhizobium sp. M7A.T.Ca.US.000.02.2.1
TTCGTTAACCATTCCCTCGCTAGCGTTTACCTCTCAGTAAGGATTCGCCAGCCGTGACCTTTGCCGCCCCCCTCGAGGCCAAATCCATTCGTTTTCGCGCCCGCTCTTTCGTCGCTTTCACGCTGACGCCAGAAGCGCCTTTGGACGTGTGGCTGGAGGGGCTGGATCATTGGATCGGCAACTCGCCGGGCTATTTTGCCGGGCGGCCGGTGGTGCTTGATCTCAACACCTTGAAGCCCGATGTCGCCGCGATCGAATCGCTGGTCGGCGTGCTTGGCCATCGCGGCATCCGCATCTACGCCATCGAGCTCGACGGCCACGCCGCACTCGAGCCCAATTTCCCGCCGGTGCTGGTCGGCGCCAAGGAGGCGACGACGGATGGGCTGCTGCCCCGCGAGGCGAGAGAGGATGTTTCCGGAGAGGACAAGGCAGAGGGCAGGGCGCCTGAACAGCGCGCGGACGCGGGCAGCGCGGATAAAGCCGGCGACGGCAAGGCTGACGCAAGCAAGGCGGGCGATAGCGAGCCGCAGGTTGAAGCTTCGGGCACGCTGATGATCAAGGCGCCGATCCGTTCCGGCCAGGCGATCGTGCATCCGCATGGCGATGTCATCGTGCTTGGTTCGGTCGCGTCCGGTTCGGAGATCATCGCGGCGGGCTCGATCCATGTCTACGGCACGCTGCGCGGGCGCGCTTCGGCGGGTGCGCTGGGCAACAGGGGCGCGCGCATCTTCTGCCGCAAGAACGAGGCCGAGCTTCTGGCGGTCGACGGCTGGTACGTCACCGCCGAGGAGATGGAAGGCGTTTCGCGCGGCAAGCCGGTGCAGGCGTTTCTCGATGGCGACGCTTTGCGGGTTTCGACGCTGAGCTGACATTCGTTTCGATATTGGGGCGGCCGGGCCGCTCGACCAAGAAAACAACAACGGAGGCTTTTCAATGGGCAAGGTAGTGGTGGTCACCTCGGGCAAGGGGGGCGTCGGCAAGACGACCTCGACGGCGGCCCTCGGGGCGGCCGTGGCCAAGACCGGCAAGAAGGTGGCCTTGGTCGACTTTGACGTCGGCCTGCGCAACCTCGACCTGATCATGGGGGCCGAGCGGCGCGTGGTGTTCGACCTCGTCAACGTCATCCAGGGCCAGGCGAAACTCTCGCAGGCGCTGATCCGCGACAAGCGGGTCGAGACGCTGTTCCTGCTGCCGGCTTCGCAGACGCGCGACAAGGATGCGCTGACCGAGGAGGGCGTCGGCGAAGTCATCGACAAGCTGCGCTCGGTGTTCGACTACGTGTTCTGCGACAGCCCGGCCGGCATCGAGCGCGGCGCGCAGCTCGCCATGCGCTTTGCCGACGAGGCGGTCATCGTCACCAATCCTGAAGTGTCGTCGGTGCGCGATTCCGATCGCATCATCGGCCTGCTCGACGCCCGCACCTTGCGGGCGGAGCAGGGCGAGCAGATCGCCAAGCATGTGCTGGTCACGCGCTATGACGCGGCGCGTGCGTCGCGCGGCGAGATGCTCTCCATCGACGACGTGCTGGAAATCCTGTCGGTGCCGCTGCTCGGCATCATTCCGGAAAGCCAGGATGTGCTGCGCGCCTCCAACCTCGGTTCGCCGGTGACGCTGTCGGAGCCGCTCAATTCCGCTGCCAAGGCCTATATCGATGCCGCCAGACGGCTGGAGGGCGAGGAATTGCCCGTCATCGTGCCCTTCGAGCGCAAGGGCTTCCTCGATCGTCTTTTGGGAAGGAGGGCGGCATGAACCTGCTCGACATCTTCAAGCGGCGCTCCAGCGCCCCGGTGGCGCGCGAGCGGCTGCAAGTGCTGCTCGCCTATGAGCGCCGCAACCGCAGCCAGCCAGACCTCGTCTCCATCCTGCGCGAGGAGATCATGGCCGTCATCGCCAAGCATGTGCAGATCGACCAGGACTATCTGCAGGTCTCGATGGACCGCGGCGAGACCATGTCGACGCTGGAAATCGACATCCAGATCCCCAACAAGAGCGCCGTGCCGATGGCCATGGCGGGGTGACTTAGCAAGACTTGGGTTCCTCGCCCTCATTTCATGGGGGGTGAGGAACCGTGCGTCGTGCGAGGAGCCGCGGCTGGCGTCGTTAGGACGTTGATAAGCATTTGGTAATAAAAGCCGGGAATGAGATGCTGGCTCGATGTGACATGCGCAATGCTGTCGTTCTCGGCGGAGCCATGACATGCGCATCAAGAGCCAGATCATTCTCTCCATGGTGGCCGCCGCGGCCCTGATCGCGCTGGTCGGCGGCGTCGCGATCTTTACGCAGAAAGTGGCGACCAAATCGTTGGGGTTGACCGAAGCGACCAATGTCGCTCGGGAATTGGCCGACACCATCGTCTTCAAATCAACCGATGGGACGCTTTCGCTGCTCGATCGGCCCGAGGCGCTCAAGCAATTCTTGTTGCACCAGCACCGCCGCCTGCACAGGGATTTCCTGGTCCTTGACAGCAACAAGACCATCCTCGCCCATGCCGCCGACGAAGAGCACCAGGTCGGCGACAAATTCGGTCACGACCCCGGCAACGAAATCGGCCAGACCCTGGCGGACGGCATTCCGCGCAGATTTGTCGATCCGGAGGAAGTGAACGCCATACTGGCTGTTCCGATCGAAAATCCCGAGGGTGCGATCATCGGCGCCGTGCTGCTGGAATATGACCCTGTTCTGCAGGCCGCCGAACAAAGCACCGACAGCCTGCTCTGGCTGGTTGGCCTCAGCACGGCGGCCGCCGTGCTGGTCGCGGTCGGCTTTGCATGGCAGCTGCTCCGCCGTGTCAGCTCTGGCCTCGGGGACATGATGCGCGGCATGGAAGCGCTGGCGAAAGGCAATGCCATGACGCGCATCAGCCACGCCCGCAACGATGAATTCGGGCAGCTGGCCGATGGCTTCAACACGATGGCGGACCAGCTTGCGTCGGCGCGTGCGCATGTCGAGGACATCGTCGAGACGGCTGCCGAAGGCATCGCGGTTCTAGACGGGGACGGCCGGATCGCCAGCGCCAATCCGGCGGCGGCAACGATGATCGGGCGGCGTGCCGACAAGATCGTCGGGCAGCAATGGGATTCGGTGCTGACCATTCGCGATCCCAGAGGCGGCGCGTTCGCCGCCGGCGCTTCTCCCATCGAAATGGCGCTAGCCACGGGCCGCCAGCAGCAGGGCGAAGTGCGCCTGGCCAGATCCGACGGCTCGCACCTGCCGGTCATCGCCAGTTGCGGTCCGCTCAGCCGATCCGAAGGCGGTCTCGTCCTTACGCTCAACGACATCAGCGAGCTGCGCCGCGCGGAAGGAGTGGTCAACGAGCGTGCCGATCAGCTGGCACTCCTCAACCGTGAACTGCACGAAAAGTCCGAAACCACGACCCGTCTGGTGAAGCTAGGCGAACTGCTGCAGGCCTGCGTCACCTTCCCGGAAGCATTCTCGGTGGTCGGCACCGCCATGGCCGAGTTTCTCGGTGGCTTGAGCGGAACCGTCCACCTGACCAGCGCGTCGCGCAACCTGGTGGAAGAAATGGCGCATTGGGGCGACGTCCGCTCGAGCGCCACGCAATTCGCGCCGGAAGACTGCTGGGCGCTCAGGCGCGGCCAGGAACATGTCGCCGGCCCCGGCATGCTCACGCCGCGCTGCGCGCATATCACCGAGAACGGCAAGAAGGGCTATGTCTGCATGCCTCTGGCGGCGCAAGGCGAAACGCTGGGCATCCTTCATCTGTGCGAACCGAATGCGGCCGAGAAGCCGCAATGGCTGGCTGAAAGACAGCAGATTCTGCGCGGTGTCGTCGACACGCTGGCGCTCGCCCTGGCCAATCTGCGCCTGCGCGAGACGCTGCGGCAGCAGTCGATCCGCGATCCGAACACCAGTCTGTTCAACCGGCGATATCTCGAGGAGACGAGCAGCCGCGAACTGCGCCGGATGGAACGCTCGGGCCAGCCGCTGGTGGTCATCATGCTCGATGTCGACCATTTCAAGCAGTTCAACGATACGTTCGGCCACGAAGCCGGCGATCTCGTCCTGAAGCAGGTCGCCGCCACCTTGATCGAGCACGCCAGGGATAGTGATGTCGTGTCGCGCTACGGCGGCGAGGAGTTTGCCCTGGTCATGCCGGGAAGCTCGGTCCAGGAAGGTGCCGAGCGGGCGGAAGCGCTGCGCCAGGCAATCAGGAAGCTTCATTTGACGCATCGCGGCCGAACGCTGGGCACCGTTACAGCCTCGTTCGGGGTCGCCGCCTACCCCGAGCATGGCGTGGGCTGGGCCGAATTGACCAATGCCGCGGATCACGCGCTCTACGAAGCCAAGGGTAATGGGCGCGACCGGGTCGCCATCGCGCTGGGCAACGCGTCCGGCGAGCGACCTCCGATCCAGTTGGTACCAGCCCCGAAAAGCAGCTGAGACCGTTTGGGTTAGAGCACTCGGCCCGGCCCTGCGATAGTGATCTTGCGCCTGCCAAGAGATCAGGCGAGTTTCTCCGCTGCCCTCGAGGTCTCGCGCGGGCTCTTCTGAGCGGCCACGGTCTTGCCGTCCTTCAGACCTCCACACTGTCAGAGGAATCCGGCTCTTCCCGGCTGCGGCATTGGTTGTTCACGCTATTCCAACCCCCCAAATGTCCCAAATTTACCTTTGTGCCGACGGGGCTTCCCCTGCGCAAGCAGCGGATGTAAGGATATATTAGCAATTTGTTAAGTTCGAAGCGAGGTATGCGTAAGGGGAGTTTGGTGATGAACTTCAGAGGCCTGATCAAGCGTGCTGAAGACGTGGATAAAGCGATCCAGGACCTGCAGATCGATTTGGCGGACGCGCTGGATGCAAGTCTCGATGCCGACGACCTGGTGCCGCCAGAGAGTGACGATGTGCCGGATGCCCCCGCGGCAGCCGATGGCGGGCCACCCCAGGCCGACGCGGCAAATGACGACAATGCCGGGAAGGCCGACGCCGCGGGCGATGCGGACAGTTCCGAAACCGCGCCACGGCTGACCGCCCATACACAGACCCGGCTGGCTGCATTGAGCGCCTTCGAGGGTCTCTTCCATGACGCCAGGGACTATCTGGAGGAGATCAACGACAAGCTGTCGGAGATCGGCACCTCACACCATTTGACGCGTGAATTCCTCAACATCCTCCACAGCGACATCCTGCGCGCCAACGAGCTGGAGGTTGCCAATGCGGCCCTGGCCGCCGAACAGAGGGCGCTGTCGGAGAAGCTGCACGATGCGACGAGAAAATTGCGCGAGCGTGAAGGCGCTTTCGAAGCGCTGCAGCAGCGCGAGACAAGCCTGGTTCAGGACCGGGAGACGCTTCGTGCGGCACTGGCCGCGGTAAGGCTGGAACTGGTGGAGACAGCCAATGCGAGCGCCAAACGCGAAGCGGAGTTCGGCGACATCGCCAAGCGGCTGACGGCCAGGACGGTCGAGGCCAACAGGCGCTTGCGCGAAAGCAAGATGCTGCGCGAAAAGCACGTCAACCTCTCGATCGAACTCGACAAGGCGCTGAAGCGGGAATCGCAGGCGCGCCACAGGCTCGACGAGCTGTCGACGATCCATGCCAGCGAAGCAGCGCGGCTGGCGGAGCTGCTGGCCGCGCTCGGCAAGAGCGAGAAAGAGGAGATGCGGCTCCAGAAGTCGCTCGAGGCCGCACAGGCGAAGCTGTCAGAAACGACCGAAGCGGCACGCATGATGGAAGGCGACAAGGAAGCCGAGCTGGCTCGCGGCCAGGCGGAAATGCGCGGGCTGGGCTCGGAGATCCAGAACCTGCAATCGCGGCTGGAGCAAACCTCGACCGAAAACAGCGAAGCCGCAGGCGAGATCGCCAGGCTCAAGAGCGAATTGAACGACGCCCTGGCCGAAAAGAAGATCGCCGATGAAAGATTGTCCGCGCTGAGCCAGGAGAGCGAAGGCGACAAGATGAGTCTTTCCAAGGTGAACGCCAACCTTTCTCAACTGACGCTGCAACAGGCGTCCGAACAGATACAGTTCGACGTGCAGAGGCAGGAATGCGAGGACCTCAAAGCCGAAATCGCCTCGCTCAATGCCCGGATCAAGGAACTGCTGCCCTACGAGCGGCTCCACAAGGCCACCAATGGCAGGCCGCCCGAGAACGGCGTGGTCGAGATAGCCGGGGCAATGGCCAAGAAAGCACGGACGACGGGCAGGCGGCGCATGCGCAGGAATGTCGGCGCCGCTTCTTAAAGCGTGTCGCGCCTGAAGGGCTTCAGGCGACCGGCTTCAGGTCTTTGTTTTGTGCATGGGAGGCCGGCACCTCACCCGGAGAGTAAGCCCAATGGGGCACCGGCCAGGCGGATCGACAGGTCCGCCGCACAGACAAGGTAGCGCGCCTCGGTTCCGCACGGCATTGGTGCGATCACGGAAGGTGCCAGCGGCAATTCCCGGGCTGCTGATTCGAACCTTTTCGACGACCCGCCGGCCGGAGGCTGCAAACAGGCACGGGAAACGATCGCGGCCGGCCCGGTGCCTTGTCAGTCGAGCGGCTCGTGCTGATAAAGCTCGTCCATGCTGAGCGAGGCCAGGGCGCCGAAAGGCGCCTGCTTTTTCACGCGGCCGCCGCTCAGGATGACCACGTCGTCGCAGAACGAGATGGTGCTGTGGTGGTGGCTGATGACGATGGTCGTGCGGCGGCCGGCTCTCGACTTCAAGGTCTCGACGATGGCCGCTTCCGACAGCCCGTCCACCGCATTGGTGGCTTCGTCCAGGATGAGGAGATCGGGGTCGCGGACCAGGGCTCTCGCCAAGGCGATCCGCTGCCTCTGTCCCGCCGACAGGTTGACGCCCCTGTAGCCGACCAGCGTCTCGTAGCCCTGAGGCAGCCTTTCGATGAACTCATGCGCTTCGGCCAGTCTTGCGGCGGCCTCGGCATCGCCGGCTGTCGCCGCATCCTGGCCGTAGGTTATGTTGTCAAAAATGCTGCCGTCGACCAGCTCCAGCTCCTGGCTGGCCAGGGCGATGTGCCGTCGCCACTGGCTGGCGTCGATCCGGTCGAGCGGCGATCCATCGACGAGGATGCTGCCGGTGTCCGGTTCGACGAAGCGGCACAGGAGATTGACGATGGTCGTCTTGCCGGCGCCCGAGCGGCCGATCAGCGCCGTCGAGCGGCCACCGCTGATTTCGAATGTCGCCGCATGCAGCACCACCTCGCGCCGGTCCGTGCCGGAATAGGTGAATGTCACATCGTCGAAATTGATGCCCTGGCGCAGACCGTGGAACGGCCCGTCGCCTTGCGGCGGTTGCGGCTTGCCGGCGGGATCCAGCAGCCATGTCACCTCTTCAAGCGATCCGCTCAGGCCCTGCAGCTGGCTCCACGACCCCTGCAGGGCCCGCATATGCGGCTGCAGCCTGTAGAGCAGGATGACGAAGGCGATGATCAGCGGGAAGCTCACCTGCGCCAGCCAGGCGCCGATCACCACCGCCAGGAACAGCATGGCGTGGAGAACCTCTGTCAGCGGCGGCAGCGCTCCCTGGCGCACGAGCAGCGCGAAGGAAGCGCGGCGAACCGCATCCGACGCCGTGTCGAATATCGCCTTTTCCCGGTTCTCCTGTCCGAAGATGCGGATCAGCCGTCCGGCATGCACAAGGTGAAGCATCTGCGAGGCGAGGTGGCCGTTGCGCGAAGCGACGCTGCGGCTGGGCTCCTTCAGGTTGGCCGAGAGGATGGCGTGCGCGATCTGGACGAGCGCCAGTCCGAGCGTGACCAGAAGCGTCATGCGCCACGAAAGCAGCAGCAGGAAAGCCAGGAGGATGATGGCGGCCGATGCGCTGACGATGGCCGACAGCATGATCTGGATCGCATCGGAGGCCCGCCAGGATTCGTTGGAGATGATGTTGAGCAGGCGTCCGGGGCTTTGCCGCAGGAAGAACGGGTAGCCGACCCGCAACAGCTGCTCCGACAAGGCGCTGCGGATCGAGTGACTTGCCTTGCCGGAGATGAAGGTCGTCAGCAGCGTGTTGGCGAAGGCGAAGACGTTCTTCAGGACGATCGAGCTGAGGATGGCGACCGAAATGACCACAAGCCGGTCGCGCTCGCTCAAGCCCGATCCGACATGCTGGAGGACAGCGGAAAAGCCGCCCATGCCGGCCGCATCCCCATGTCCCATGATGATGCCCAGCAACGGGATGATCAGGCCGATGCCGAACCCTTCGAGGACGGCGCTGACCAGGCCGAGTACCACCACCGCCGGAAGCAGGCGCAGTTGCCGCTTTCCGAACGCCCGGAACAGCATCGGCAGGCTTGGCGGCAGCATCGGCATTATAGCGTTTCACCTCGCCTGGGCATTGGCTTGCTGATCTTGCCGCACCGGCTCGGCTCGCGGCCGTCTGGCCAGCAGGAGAACCGCGAACCTGGCCGCGCCGAGCAAATTCATGGCGACGATCGGCCAGTGCGGCAGGTTGAGTTCACGATCGAAGGCGGGTCCTCCCGCCAATTCCCTGATAGCCCCTCTTGCGGCCCAGTAGAAATGGCGAAGCAGCCAGGGCGCGTGGCGAACATGCTTCAGGCAGAGCCCGCCATTGCCCAGGCTGTAGTCGCGGTGCAGCTTTTCGATGGCTTTGCGATCCCGCCGGCCGTGATGATGGAATATCGTCATATCAGGCACATACTCGACCGCGATGCCGAGCAGCATCGCGCGCACGAGATAATCGGTATCCTCTGCCGACCGCAATGGTCCGCCGGCGCCGAAGCGTTCGTCGAAATAGCCGATGCGGGCCGCGACGTCGCGGTGCATCGTCATGTTGCAGCCCAGCACGAAACCGCCGGGATGAACATCCGGCGTCAGCCGCTCGCGCGCCCACGACCGCTTGATGGTGAACGGCAAATCCCTGGCATCGCCAAGCTCGACACGGCCGCCCCGGATGAGCCATTGTTCCCCGGACGCATAGTGTCGCTCCAGATCGCGCAGATAGTCGCGATGGACCGCGCAGTCATCGTCGACGAAGACCAGCACACGGCCGCGTGCGCGCCGCAGCCCGGCGTTTCGCGCCGCCGCCAGTCCGGGGCGCGGCTCGCAAACGGGCGTGAACGGAATGTCCGACGCAGCGGCGATGCTGGCCAGGCGTTCGGCCGTGCGGTCCATCGAACCGTTGTCGACGACCACGAGTTCGGCGGCGAAGCCGGCATGTGCGCGGCAAGCGGCTTGCACCGACTTGATGCAGGCATCGAGCACGGCGACGCGGTTGCGGGTGCAGATGATGAAGCTGACTTCCGGCGATCGGTCCCGGCCTCGATCGGTCGGGGCGGGGTCGGACGCCGTCGAACGATCGCGCTGCAGAGGTTGGTTGGCTTTGACGATCATGCCTCAGACCGCTTGATAAGGTGCCAGAACCGCCGCGGCGGGCGCTGATTTGAAGAAATATGCCATGGCGTCGGCTTGCCTGCTGGCCGACAGCGAGGCGAGGCTGAGCCAGGGCGCCCAGGCGCCGGGCCGCAGCGCATATTGCTCGCGGCGCCGGATGGCGTTCCATTTCGCGGTTCGCGTCAGCAATTCATGCGTCAACGCCGGCTGCTTTTCGTCGGCGACGAGCTGGTAGAGGAAATAGAACAGGTTCAGCGCGCCAGCCTCGAAGCTCGGCCGCGTCGCCGCCGGCAGCGAGCGGATTTCCTCCTCCAGCGCGACGATGAAGCTGGCCGCACGGGCGACCGTGTCGTGGCTGACCGCATCGCCGATGTCGCGCAGGTCCCGCGTGGCCTGCGCTAGGCCCTCGCGCTCAAGGTTCTCGGCCACGATCCGCAAATGCGTCCTGCGCATCTCCTTGACGTGCCGGCTGGTCACGCTTGCCTCATGGACGCGGTAGACGACCAGGTTTTCGGGCATCATGGCTGCCGGGTAACGCCCGGCCAGCCGCCTGAAAAGATCGAAATCCTCGGCGTGCCTGTAGGTCTGGTCGTAGTGGAGAACGCTGTCGTCGATGACTTTCCTGTTGTAGACGACCGTCGGGTGCATGAAGATCGTGAAGAACATCGCCAATACAGGGATGCGGCCGAATTTGAACACCGGATCGGGCCTGCCGATGGCGATTCGGCCGCGGATCAACATGTCGACGCCGGCGCCGCAGAAGCCCAGTTCGGGCCGCCGCTCGAACAGCGCCACCTGGCGCGACAAACGCCAGGGATAGGCGACGTCGTCGGCGTCCATCCGCGCGACCAGTTCGCCCCGGGCGAGCGCCAGCCCTTCGTTGAGTGTCGCGACAAGGCCGCGGTTTTCGCGCGAGACGATCGAAATGCGGCTGTCGGCCTTTTGGCAGCGCTCGAGTATCTCGAGCGAATTGTCGGTCGAACCGTCATCGATCGCGATGATCTCCAGGCGACTGTGATCCTGCCGCAGGATGCTTCCCAGCGCGGCGGCGAGATAGGGGCCGGCATTGTAGACCGGCAACAGGACGGAGACGAGCGGCGCGGCGGTCATCGCCCTGCATCCGTGCGCTGGAGTTCGAGCGCCGGTGTGCGGCCATCGGGCGGTCCGACGGCCGCCGTCGCGAGCCAGCCATCATGGCTGCCCTGTGCAGAGCGGGTGCGCGCGACATAGGGGAAGTAGCGCTTCAGGCTGTTGAGCGGCCTCTCGAAAACCACCCAGGAAATCCAGGCCGCGACAATCGTGGCGGCGCCCGCGACCAGGAATCGCCCTGGCCCTTGCTCCGAGACGTTGAGCGGAATCCAGGGCTGCGCCTTGACGGCGAGCGACAGCAATATCGGATGATAGAGATAGACGCCGTAGCTGATGCGGCCGAGGCCAAGCAGCGGCGGCACTTCGGCAAGCCTGCCCAGGATGCCGCCAAGGCCGCGCGAACAGGCTGCCACGATGACCATCAGCGGCACCAGGGGCAGGACTTCCCGCAGCAGCCAGCGGGCCCATTCCAGTGTCGGATCGGCGGGCTCCGGGACTAACCACTCGATGACAAGGAATGCGGCCGCGAAGGCAGGCCAGCCCAGCCGCATCCAGTGCGGCAGGCCGGCGCCCCTAAAATGCCAGCAGGCAAGCAGCGCGCCCGACGCCAGCGCATCCATGGATGCCGGCGGCAGCAGGTCGCGCGTCAGCGCCGGCGTGGCGGTGATCGGCCAATAGAAGCGATAGGCCAGCGACAGCGCGATGACGGCGATGCAGATGGCCTCGAAGCGGCGGCGTGGGGCCAGCAGGACGACCAGCGGCCAGGCAAGATAGAACTGCTCCTCGATGCTCAGGCTCCAGAAATGGCCCAGCACCCAAGGGTTCCAGTTATTGTGCAGCGCATACCAGAAGTTCGACAGATAAAGCGCATGCCAGACCAGCGACCCCCTGGACTGATCCAGGTCGACCAGCCAGACGAAACCCAGGACGGCAAAATAGGGTGGGAATATCCGCAACATCCGCCTGATGTAGAAGGAGCGCAGCGCGGGGCCGGTTTCGAATTCGGTGGCCGAGCGCGCCTCCAGGAGCAGGCGCGTAATCAGAAAGCCGCTCAGCACGAAGAACAGCCGCACACCGATATGGCCCCAGAACGAAGGTTCCTCCGCTAAGAAATGGGAATACAACACCATCGTTACGGCGATGGCTCTCAACGCATCAAGTTGGATGTCACGGGCGCTTCCCATCAGCGGCTTCCGCCGGCGTGATATCCGCGATGAGGCCGCCAGCCGGCCGTTTCGAGCGGCAGGCTAAGGCGGACGAGACCCGCCAAGGCACCCGCAAATCTGCGCATTGCGAGCACGGCCGGGCCGGGCTCGAAATCGACGGACGGACAACTCAAGCTGGTCAACCTGGCGGAATCCTCCACGGCGTATGTCCAGTCGCAAACGAGTCCCCCTAGGAGATCGTTCGGCTACGGCGTTGTGCAGCGCAACACAAAAAATCTACCCGGCTGAAATACTTATGTGAGCAAGTGCTAAAAATTGACAAACCGGCCGGTTCTCGCCATCTCTGGCGAGTTTCCTCAGAATTTAAACGCTGTGGTTTAAGTTGTGCCGATGTTCCCGCCTCGGTTGATTGAGGAGCTCCTGGCTTGAGAGCCTAGTTCTTTGTTGGATCACAAGAAATTTTGCGATCTATATTTTGGCTATATGGGTTCGGTCCTGGCTCCGTGGAGATATGATTTGGAACATTGGCTTTGCGCGGTGCAGCATCGTCTCTGTTTTTCGTCAACGCCGATTACTCGGCTGACCGCTAACCGTTACACCGCGTCGAACACCACCGTCTGTTCCAGCCCGCCGCCCGGGCGGTTTTCCAGCGTTATCGTGCCCCCGTAGCGCTCGACGATCTCCTTGGCGATGGCGAGGCCAAGACCGGCTCCGGGGACGGATTGCAGGCGGCCGGGGTTGACGCGGAAGAAGGGCTCGAACGCCTTGTTCAGGAGTTCCGTGGGTATGCCCGGGCCATGGTCAGATATGGTCAGCACGGCGCGATTGTCGGCTGCGGCCAGGTCGATGCGGCACGCCTTGCCATGGGTGGCGGCGTTGACGATCAGGTTGCGCAAGGCGCGGCGCAGGCCAAGCGCGCCGGCCCGCACGCAAACCTTGTCCAGGTGCCCGATCGACACGGCATGGCCGAGCGATGCCATCTCGGCTTCGATATCGCGCACCGTCTTTGCCAGGTCGACCGGTTCGACGGCGTCCTGGTTCACCTCTTCGCGCACCAGACGGATGGCGCTGTCGGCGATGCGGTCGAGTTCGTCGAGGTCGTGAAGCCATTTGTCGCGTTCGTCGTCGAGGAATTCGGCGCGCAGCCGCATGCGCGTCATCGGCGTTCGCAGATCATGGCCGGCGGCGGCGACCAGCCGCATGCGGCTCTCCATGGCGGTCCGCAGCCGCGACGAGAGTTGGTTCAGCGCATGCGCGGTGGCCTTGACCTCGGCCGAGCCCACTTCCGGCACCGCCGCCAGCACGCCGTCCGATCCGATCTTGGAGACGGCGGCCTCCAGCATCTCGAGCGGGCGGATCAGCACCGAGGTGAAATAGACCGACACCGCCGTGGCGCCGGCGACGATCAGCGAGATCCAGCCTGCCAGAACCAGCCATTCGCGCCTTGGCGGCTTGAGGTGCGGCACCTCCATGATCGCCCAGCGGCTGTCAGGCAGGTGCATCGATGCGATCTGGCCGGGTTCGTCCGCCTTCTCGTTGACGACCGCCGGAAAGTCGAGGCCACGGCGGTGCAGGATGTCGTTGAGCATCGCCGTTTCCGCACGAGCCACTTTGCCGCCCGCCGGATGGTCGGCGAATTGCACCCGCAGGACGTCGGGGACCGGCCCCGGCAAAAGCCGCACCACCAGTTCCATCTGTTGGGCAATCCAGGGCACGGTCAGTTCCGGCGGCGGTCCGCCGCCGCGCACGCTGATGACGGCGGCGGTCGCCAGGCCGACGACGCCGACGATCGAGGCGACCAGCAGCAGGATGAGACGGCGGCGCAGCGAATTCACGCCTGGCTCTCCACGGTCTCGACGCGCGCGGTGAGCTGGTAGCCGCCATTGCGCACGGTCTTGAACAGCGGCCCGTCGCCGGTGTCCGAAAATTTCCGGCGCAACCGGCTCACCAGCACATCGACCGAACGCTCGAGCGGGTCGCGCTCGCGGCCTTGCGTCAGGTCGAGAAGCTGGTCGCGCGATAAAAGCCGGCCGGGGCGGTCGAGAAACACCTGCAAGAGGTCGAACTCGGCGCCCGTAAGGTCGACGGCCACGCCTTGTGCATCCGTCACCTTGCGGGTGTCCGGCTCCAGCCTGTAGCCGGCGAAGCGGTAGGTACGCGCGCCCGGGGAGGCGGGCGCCTCCTCGGGCGCCGAGCGCCTGAGCACGGCACGGATGCGGGCAATGAGCTCACGCGGGTTGAACGGCTTGCCGAGATAGTCGTCGGCGCCGAGTTCCAGGCCGATGATGCGGTCGACATCTTCTTTCAGCGCGGTCAGCAGGATGATCGGGGTGTGCGGCTTGCGGTCGCGCAAGCCGCGGCAGATATCGAGCCCCGAGCCGTCCGGCAGCATCACGTCGAGCACGATCAGGTCGAATTGGCCCGCACCAAGCCGTTGCTCGCATTCGCGCCGGTCCGCCGCCGCCGTGACGCGAAAGCCCTGGCTGTCGAGATAGCGCTGGAGAAGCGTCCTGATCTCGCGGTCGTCGTCAACGACGAGGATATGGGGTTGTGACTGCATCAATCGTGCCCTTGCCTTGGCCACGATTATAGGAGGAGCCGCGCCCGAGCGGCATGGAAAATTGCAACCGAACGTTTCCGGCGGGTCATGGGAAACATTCGGAAACAAATTGCCCTTTTGCGGAAACCTTCGGCAACACGCCGACGCGAAGCGGACAAAGACGCTTCCTATCCTCTGAACTGTCCGAAGCATGAGAGAAAGGAACATCTTTATGCGAAGCAGACTTCTTGCGCTCGGCCTGTTTTCCGTCGCCGCAATTCACCCCGCGCTGGCAGCGCAGCCAGATCCCGGCGCCGGACCAGGCGAGCCGCCACCTGTCGTGGCCATGCAGGACGGCCCAGATCACGGCCCGATGGCTGGACCCGGCCCGCATGGACCGATGCGGCCTGGTTCGCAGGGTTTCGGCCCACAGGGCTTTGGTCCCCGCCGCATGGGTCCGCCGCCGGAGTTCATGCTGGCCGCCCGGCTCGCCGCGCTGGAGACCCGCGTCGGCATCCGCACCGAACAACTCGACGCCTGGCGCGACTACACCAGCGCGCTGCAGGCGGTGCTTTCGCCGCCTCGACCCAACCACGGGCGGCCCGGTAGTGCTGAAGCGAAGGGTCCCGACGCGGCGGGTCCCGGCGGCAAGCCTGATCCTTTCGCGTTCCAGGAAAAGCTGGCCGACGATGTCACCGCCCGCGCGGTTTCGGCCGGTAAACTGAAGGACGCGATCGCGGAACTGCGTGCCAAGCTGACGCCCGAACAACTCGAAGTCCTCGCTTCGGCGGAACGCCCCCATGGATCACCCCCCGGTCCCTGGGGCGGGCCGCCGAACGATGCAGCCGGCCCCAGAGGCCTGCCCAACGATGGCAGGCAGCTCTCGCCCCAGCCCGGGAACGACTGACAACTCTGACCGACTGCACCGGCCGGCCCGGTACCCAACCCGTTCTCGGGCCGGCCGGTTCTCCGGGGGATGGCGGGCGTATCTCCGCCATCCCTCGTTTCAATCACGTCCAGTTCGAATGACGCCAATTCGAACCATGCAATGGAAGCACGACAATGTGGGAAGCCATGATCATGCTGCGGCTGCTCGCGTCCGCCAGCCCGAGGCTCTCGTTCGGTCCTGCCGGGCGCGATATGCCGCTGGCGCTCCCGGTCGACACGCTGAAGGGCGCGATCCGCCTGCGCTTCGCCGCCTGGCGGCTGTCGCTTCTTCGCAGCCGCTCGACAATCATGGACATCATGACCGCAAGATCGCGTGAACTCCGGCAAGGCGCTTGGCATGTCCTCGCTGATCGGCATAATGATGTTGGTGGGCATCGAGGCCAGCTACTCGACTTTCGAGCAGCTCCGGCCGCCGAGAAGGAGCGCGACATGAGCCGCTTCCAAGCATTGCTCGTCGCCGCCCGCCGACGGGTGCGGCCTATCGTCATATGGATCGGCATGCCCCTCGACCAAGCGGTCCATTGCCAACGCGTACACAACTCCAGGGAAAGATCCAGGCCATGATTTCCAAGCCTAGCCAGCCTCGTTTTTCGGCACGCCATCTGGCGCCCTGGGCCGCGATGTTCACCGCTACCTTTCTGCTGGCGTCCTGCTCGCAGGAGGGCAGCGCCCCCGCCGGCATGGGCGCGCCCGGCAAACCGGAAGTCGGCGTCGTCACGCTGCGCCCGCAATCGGTGGCGATAACAGCCGAACTGCCGGGACGGACGTCTGCCTCGCTGACCGCCGATGTGCGTCCGCAGGTCAACGGCATCATCCAGGCGCGGCTGTTCAAGGAAGGCAGTGAGGTGGTGGTCGGGCAGCCGCTCTACCTCATCAACCCGGCGAGCTACCAGGCAGCCTATGACAGCGCGCAGGCAGCCCAGCAGAAGGCCGAAGCGGCGGTGCCGACCGCGCAGGCCAAGTTCGACCGCTATGCCGGCCTGTTGAAGCAGAACGTTGTTTCCAAACAGGATTATGACGATGCTGCGGCAACGCTGGCGCAGGCCAACGCGGATGTTGCATCCGCCAAGGCCAGTGTCGAGACCGCGCGCATCAACCTCGACTACACCAAGATCACCGCGCCGATCGCCGGTCGCATTGATAAGTCGTCGCTGACGCCGGGCGCGCTCGTCACCGCCAACCAGGACAGCTTGCTCACCACCATCCGTTCGCTAGATCCGATCAATGTCGATGTCACACAATCGAGCACCAATCTGCTCAATCTGCGCCAGGCCATCAATGAGGGCCGGCTGAAGTTCAGCGGCCCCAATGTCAGCGTCAAGCTGAAGCTCGAGAACGGCACCATCTACACGCAGACCGGCAAGCTGGAATTCGCCGGCGCCAATGTCGACCAGACCACCGGCACCTTCGCGCTCAGGGCCGAATTCCCCAATCCCGATCGCTTGCTGCTGCCCGGCATGTATGTGCGGGCGCTGGTCGAGGAGGGCGTTGCCCAGAACAGTTTCCTGGTGCCGCAGCGCGGCGTCAGCCGCAACACCAAGGGCGAGGCGACTGCCATGGTCATCAACGCGCAAGGGAAAGTCGAGACACGCGTGCTCGCAGTGCGCAACAGCGTCGGCAACAACTGGCTGGTGGATTCAGGCGTCGGAGACGGCGACCGCGTCATTGTCGAGGGCTTGCAGCTTGTCCGCCCCGGCGGCGACGCAACGGGCGTCGAAGTGACGATCGACGAGACGACCGGCGAGGTCAAGGACCGCGCGCAGACCTCTTCGTCCGTGCCAGCTGCCTCCGAAGTGGCCGCCAACGCCCCGAAGGCCGGGAACTGAGAGATGTCAGCATTCTTCATCAACCGGCCGATCTTCGCCTGGGTGATCGCCATCGTGATCATGCTGGGCGGACTGCTCGCGCTCACCACGCTGCCGATCTCGCAATATCCGCAGATCGCGCCAACCACCGTCAACATCAGCGCCACCTATCCGGGTGCCGATGCGTCGACCGTCGAGAATTCGGTGACCAAGGTCATCGAGCAAGGCATGACCGGCATCGACAATCTCGACTACATGACGGCGACCTCGACCTCGACCGGAGCGGCGACGATCACGCTGACCTTCACCACCGCGGCCGATCCCGACACCGCCCAGGTGCAGACGCAAAACAAGTTGCAGCTGGTCCAGTCGCAGCTGCCGCAAGTGGTGCAGAGCAACGGCATCACCGTCTCCAAATCCTCGACCGGCTTCCTGATGGTCATCGGCTTCGTCTCCAGCGACGGCAAGATGAACTCGACCGATCTGGCCGACTATGTCGACTCAACCATCAACGACACGCTGAAGCGCGTCGAAGGCGTCGGCTCGACGCAGCTGTTCGGCTCCAGCTATGCCATGCGCATCTGGCTCGATCCCGACAAGCTCGCCACATACACGTTGATGCCGAGCGACGTGGCTTCGGCGATCGAGGCGCAGAACACGCAGGTTTCGGCCGGCCAGCTCGGCGGCATGCCGCAACGCAAGGGCCAGCAGCTCAATGCCACGGTGACGGCCAAGAGCCGGCTGCAGACCGCCGAACAGTTCCGCAACATCATCCTGAAGAGCACGGTCGACGGCTCGCTGGTTCGCCTCAACGATGTAGCCACCGTCGAGCTCGGCGCTGAAAGCTATACGACGGCGGCCCGCTACAATGGCCAGCCGGCGGCCGGTGTCGCGATCAACCTCGCGACCGGCGCCAACGCCATCAGCACGGCCGAAGCGGTGCGCACGACGATCAATCGGTTGAGCTCGACCTTCCCGCAGGGCGTCGAGGTCGTCTACCCCTACGACACTTCGCCCTTCGTGCGGCTGTCGATAGAGGAAGTGGTCAAGACGCTGGCCGAGGCGATCGTGCTGGTGTTCCTGGTGATGTTCATCTTCCTGCAGAATCTGCGCGCCACCATCATCCCGACGATTGCCGTGCCGGTGGTGCTGCTCGGCACATTCGGCGTGCTCTCCTTCTTCGGCTATTCGGTCAATACACTGACCATGTTCGCCATGGTGCTGGCCATCGGCCTGCTTGTCGACGACGCGATCGTCGTGGTCGAGAATGTCGAGCGCGTGATGCAGGAGGAAGATCTGTCGCCGAAGGAGGCGACGCGCAAGTCGATGCACGAAATCACCGGAGCGCTGATCGGCATCGCCACCGTGCTTTCGGCGGTGTTCGTGCCGATGGCCTTCTTCGGCGGTTCGACCGGCATCATCTACCGGCAATTCTCGGTAACCATCGTCTCGGCCATGGTGCTGTCGGTGCTGGTGGCCCTGGTGCTGACGCCGGCGTTATGCGCCACGATCCTGCGGCGGCCCAAGGACCATGCGACGCAGACCGGTCCGTTCGGCTGGTTCAACCGCGTCTTCGACCGCGGCACGACGGCCTATCGCGACGGCTCGCACGGCATCATCAACCGGTCCTGGCGCTTCCTCGCCGTCTTCCTCGCCATCGTCATCGCCATGGGCTGGATGTTTGCCCGGCTGCCGAGCTCGTTCCTGCCGGAAGAAGACCAAGGCATCCTGATCACCAGCGTGTCGCTGCCGGTCGGCGCGACGCAGGACCGCACCGAGCGCGTGCTGGCTGAAGTGACCGATCACTATCTCAAGGAGAAAAAGGACGCTGTCGAAGGGGTCTTCACCGCTTCCGGCTTCGGCTTCGGCGGCGCCGGGCAGAATGTCGGCATTGCTTTCGTGCCGATGAAGGAATTCAGCCAGCGCAAATCACCGGCCCTGTCGGCGCAAGCGGTCGCCCGCCGCGCCATGGGCGCCTTCTCCAAGATCAGGGATGCGCAGGTCTTCGCGCTTGCCCCGCCCGCCATCCAGGGTTTTGGCAACACCAACGGCTTCGATTTCTACTTGCAGGATGTCAACGGCGCCGGCCATGATGCGCTGATCCAAACGCGCAACCAGCTTCTGGCCCTGGCCGGGCAGAGCAAGCTGCTCACCGCCACAAGGCCCAACGGCCAGGAGGATCAGCCGCAATTCTCCGTCGACATCGACCAGGAAAAGGCCAGCGCGCTCGGCGTCAGCCTGGCCGACATCAACAACACGCTGTCCTCCGCCTGGGGCAGCGACTACGTCAACGATTTCATCGACCGCGGGCGGGTGAAACCGGTCTACATGCAGTCGGACGCGAACTTCCGCATGCAGCCGGAAGACCTCGACAAATGGCAGGTCCGCAATGCCAGTGGCGCCATGGTGCCGTTCTCGGCCTTCGCCTCCAGTCACTGGACGTTCGGCTCGCCCCGGCTTGAACGCTATAATGGGTCGGCGGCAGTCGAGATCCAGGGTGCCGCGGCTCCGGGCGTGAGTTCGGGTGCGGCCATGGACGAGATCGACCGGCTGGTGGCGCAATTGCCGCCCGGCTATTCGCACGAATGGACCGGCCTGTCGCACCAGGAACGGCTTTCGGGCAACCAGGCGCTGTCGCTCTACGCGATTTCGGCGCTGGTCGTGTTCCTGTGCCTGGCCGCACTCTACGAGAGCTGGTCGATCCCGTTCGCGGTCATGCTGTCGGTGCCGATCGGCATCTTCGGCGCGCTGCTGGCGGCAAGCCTGTTCGGCCAGTCCAACGACGTCTATTTCAAGGTCGGCCTGCTAACCACGATCGGTCTCGCGGCCAAGAATGCCATCCTCATCGTCGAGTTCGCCATCGAGCGGCAGACCGCCGGGATGGGGCTCGTTGAGGCGACACTTGAGGCAGCACGACAGCGGCTGCGGCCGATCCTGATGACGTCGCTGGCCTTCATCCTCGGCGTGTTGCCGCTGGCGATTGCCAGCGGTGCGGGCTCGGGTGCGCAGAACTCCGTCGGCATCGGCGTGATGGGCGGGATGATCGCAGCGACGGTGATCGGTGTCTTCCTGGTGCCGCTGCTGTTCGTCACCGTGCGGCGCATCTTCAAGGGCAGGGCGGCCAAACCAGATACGGGCGAGACGCCGTTGACGGCCAACCAGCAATAGGAAAACTTCACATGACAGGTTTGGAACGTGGCTCGGTAGCCGCGAGGCGGCTTCTTGCGCCTATGATTACCGCTGTCCTGCTCGCGGGATGCGTCGTCGGTCCGGATTATCAGACGCCCATATTGGCGATGCCTGCAAGCTGGAGTGGCCAGAAGCCGACAAAGCCTGTCCAGCCGGGGCAACTGTCGAGATGGTGGCAGCGGCTGCGCGATCCCGAGCTGAACACGCTTGTCGAGGAAGCGGTTGCCGGCAATCTCGATTTCGCCACCGCCAAGGCAAAAATCCGCGAGGCGCGCGCCAGCTACCGCCAGAGTGCCGGCACGTTGCTGCCGTCGGTCGACGGCTCCGGCTCGGCCACCCGCAACAAGTCGGCCGAGACCACATCAGGTTCTGACGCCACCTACAGCGAGTATCAGGCCGGCTTTGACGCCAGCTGGGAACTCGACCTGTTCGGCGCCAACCGCAGGGGTGTTGAGGCCGCGCGCTACGGGCTGGACGCCTCGCAGGAGGAACTGCGCTCGACGCTTCTCACCCTGGTCGGCGATGTCGCTTCCTATTATACCCAGGCGCGCGGCTACCAGGCCCGCATCGCACTCGCCCGGCGCTCGGCCGCGTCGCAGAGGCAGACCGCCGAACTTACCCGCACCATGGCGCAGGCGGGCACGGCGACCGCCGCCGATGTCGCCAAGGCGATGGGGCAGGCAGCGAGCACCGAAGCCGCGGTGCCGACGCTGGAGGCAAGCTATGCCCAGGCCGTGCATCGTCTTGCGGTGCTGGCCGGCCGGCCGCCTGCCTCGCTCAGCGAGCGGCTGAAGCGGGTCGCCCCGATCCCCGCACCACGCCTGCCGATGCCCACCGGAATTCCCGCCGACCTGCTGCTTTCGCGGCCCGATTTGCGCATGGCGGAGCGCCAATATGCGCAATACACCGCCAGGATCGGCCAGGCAGAGGCCGCCCGCTATCCCTCGGTCAGCCTGACGGGAGACATCAGCACGGCGGCGCTGAAGCTTGGCGATCTCGGCAAGAATTCGTCGATCGGCTGGTCGTTCGGGCCGACGCTCAGCGTGCCGCTGTTCAATGCCGGTCAATTGCAGGCGGCCGTCGAGGTCGCCAAGGCGCAGCGCGATCAATATTTCATCGCATACCGGTCTTCGGTGCTGACGGCGCTCGAGGATGTCGAGAACGCGCTGGTGCTGTTGTCGCAGGAGCGCATCCGGATCGCCAAGCTCGCCTCTTCGGCGAAATCCTATGGCGATGCGGCGCGGCTCGAAGGCACGCTCTACAAGGCCGGCGAGACAAGCCTGCTCGATGTGCTCGACGCCCAGCGCTCGCTCTACTCGGCCGAGGACTCGCTGCTGCAAAGCCGCGTCCTGCTGGCGACCAACTACATCGCCCTCAACAAGGCGCTCGGTGGCGGCTGGGATGGCACGGTGGACAGTGCCAAGCCTGAGATCGTCGACGTCAAGACCGCGCCAAGGCTGGCGTCGAAGCCGGCCTCGTGAGCGGTTCCCAGGGCTCGGTCAAGTATTCCGAGGCGGCTACGCATTTTCGAGATTGTGCGAACACACCGCTCGTGACGGCGCGTGAAGTGCCGCCTTGAGCTTTGGCGATGGCGGGGTGATCGCATCGCTGTTATTGATGGTGACCACACAGCACAGGCGCCGCAGATGACATCCGATACACAGAAGGCCGAAGCGGTCGGGCAGTTGCTCGAAACGCCGGACCTTGCCAGCGCGCTGGAAAGCGAACAGTTCAAGAAGTTCCTCGACCAGGTACCGATCGCCATTGCCGTCTCGGACCTAGTTTCGAAGGAGCGTGTCGTCTATGCCAATCCGGAATTCGAGAAACTGTCCGGCCTCAAGGCGGCGACGCTCGCCCGGCAACACTGGGCGGCGCTTTCCGGCACCGGCCTGCACAAGCAGAAGGACCGGCCGCTGTTCGAGGCCGTGGTCGAGGACACCGATTTCATCGGTACGTTCCGGCTGGAGCGGACAGAAGGCAAATCTGTGATCGTCGACGTCTATTCCAACGTCATCGAGGACGACAATGGCAAGGCCTGCTTCCGGCTGGTGGCGCTGGTCGACGTCTCGGCCCATGGCGAAACCGAAGATGCGCGATCGATCGATGAGCGCATCCGCGAGAAGGACACGCTGCTGCGCGAATTGCAGCACCGGGTGAAGAACAATCTGCAGATGATCACCGCACTGATCCGGATGGAGACGCGCAACGCGGCCGAACCGGATCAGAAGCGTTTCGAGAGGCTGGCAGGTCGCGTCGATGCGCTGGCAATCCTCTACCAGACGCTGTCGGGAGACGATGAAAAGGATGAGGTCGATCTTGGTGTTTATCTCAGCCAGATCGCGTCGGCGGTGATGAACTCGCATGCGGTCGAGGGCATCCGCCTCGACATGAAGATCGACACCTATCCGGTGTCGATCAATGTCGCCATGCCGACCGGGCTGGTGGTGAACGAACTTTTGACCAACGCGCTCAAGCATGCCTTCCAAGGGCGAGACGGCGGCACGATCACGCTGCACAGCATCGTCGACGGTGATGGCTGCCGCATCGTGATCGCCGATGACGGCATCGGTCTGCCGGACGGCGAGACCTGGCCCAAGAGCGGCAAACTCGGCGCGCTGATCGCCCGCTCGCTGACCGAGAATGCCAAGGCGGAGTTCGACGTGAAGTCGAGCGCTGGCGAGGGCACTAAAGTCACCATCCTCTTCAAGCGCTCGGCTGCCACCGCCTGAAGCGTATCGTTGTCGTTGCGCTCTCGCACCTACAGGATCATCTCCAGCTATTCCTTGTGCACTGCGGCAATGAACGCTTCGCGGGCTGGGAGGCTCATGGCGTGCCAACAGTCCGTGCCCCAGCAGCCAGTCCGCCGCTGCCTCACGACAGGTCGGCCGGTTCGCCCTAACTCCATGCCGCCGGTCGGGTTTGGACCCGGCGGCATGGAGGTTGGGATCACGTGACATCGACGCCGATTGCCCGTCGCGAAGCGGCGCCCTTGCCGGTCGCGGCACTGATGGGCGCCATGGTGTCGATCCAGATCGGCGCCACCTTTGCCAAGGGCCTGTTCCCGCAGATCGGCGCGCAAGGCACGACGACGCTGCGGCTGGTCATCGGTGCGCTGATGCTGATCGCGGTGCTGCGGCCCTGGCAGAAACCCTCGCGTGCCACTCTGCCGTGGCTGGTCGCCTATGGGGTGACGCTTTGCGCGCTCAACCTCCTGTTCTACGCAGCGCTCGCCAGGATTCCGCTCGGCATCGCGGTGGCGCTGGAGTTTACCGGCCCGCTTCTGGTGGCGACCTTGAGCTCGCGGCGCGCCAGCGACTTTGCCTGGATCGCGCTGGCGGTGGCCGGCATCCTGCTGTTGTCGCCCTTCGTTCATTCCCTCGCGCCGCTTGATCCGATAGGGGTGATGCTGGCGCTGGCTGCCGGTGGCTTCTGGGCGCTTTATATCGTGCTTGCCCAGAAGGCCGGCGCGGAGCTTGGCACCCGCACCACTGCCTACGGCATGGCCATCGCCGCTGTGCTCGTGCTGCCCTTCGGTATCGCGCAGGCGGGATCCGCGCTGCTGTCGCCGTCGATCCTGGTCAGCGCGCTGCTGGTCGGGCTGTTTTCCAGCGCGTTGCCATTCTTCCTGGAGATGGTGGCGCTGACCCGCATGCCGGCGCGCATCTACGGCACGCTGACCTGCCTGGAGCCGGGGCTGGGTGCGCTGGCCGGCTTCCTGTTCCTGCATGAAAGCCTGACCGCAACACAGTTGGCCGGGATCGCAGCCGTCGTTGTCGCCGCCTTCGGCACGGCGCTGACATCACGGCCGCCGGTGCCGTCGCCGGAGTAGGGTGGCGCGATTCGTCGGCACTGGGTATTTTCGAGTAATCCGAAATTCAACCAGCCCAATCCACGAAATTAAGCCAATCCTTGTCCAGGACGGCACTGGAATTGTCACCTGGCGCACAAGTATTTCCGGCTCTGGACAGACCGTGATCTGGTCCCATACGGTGCGTGTCGAAATGAAGACGCGATTGTAGAAAAGGCCGGTTGCCCCTTGCAAAAGAACGTCTTCTCATCGGCGGATCTGCCGCCGCATCTGGATCATCGCGCACGCTTCGCGCGCTGGCAGGACATCCATGTCGCCGAGATATGGTCGGTCGAATACACGATTTCGGAGAGACTGTCGTTCGAAGCCGCGATCGAAGCCACCGCTGTCGGCTCGCTGGTGCTTGGGCAGATGGCCGGGACGATCCGTCATGCCAGCCGCAAGGCGGGCAATATCGCCGCCGATGGTCGCGACGGCTATCTGCTGCTGGTGAACAATGGCGATACGGTGCTCAGCGGCACGCAGATTGGCCGCGATTATCACGTCGGCAAAGGCGAGGCCGCACTGGTCTCGGCTTCGGAAGCGTTGCAGATGACCGGCGGCGACAGCAATGTCTGGGCCAATGTGGTGCTCCCTCGTGCCGTGCTGGAAAATGCCTTCGCTCATATCGAGGATCGGCTGGCGTTGACCGTTGGAGCCGACAATGAGGCGCTCGGCATGCTCAAGCGCTATTGCAGCTTCCTGGAAGCAGGCCCGGCGCTGGTCTCGCCCGACCTCATCGGCCACGCCACCGAAACGATCGTCGACCTGATCGGCCTTGCGACCGGCGCCAAGGGCGAAGCGGCCGCCTGCGCGGCCTGCGCGCGGCAAGGCTGCAGGCCATACTGCAGAAGATGCGGGATAATTTCGCCGATCCCGCCATTTCGGCGCAGGGCGTTGCCGGGCAATTGCGGCTCTCCGTTCGCTATGTCCATGACCTGCTGCAGGAAACCGGGGTGAGCTTTGCCGAGCGCATTCTCGAACTGCGCTTGCAAAGGGCGCATCGCATGCTCCGCGACAGGCACAATGACCGCATGCGGATCAGCGAGATCGCGCTGCTCAGCGGCTTCTCCGACGTCTCCTATTTCAACCGCTGCTTCCGCCGCCGATTCGGCTCGACACCGGGCAGTGCCAGGTAGTTTCGTCGCCGCTAACCCCGCCGGATACACGACACGCCAATCGACTGAGGCCGAATGGCCACACCAGCCGGGAAAGCGCTGCCTATGCTTTCCCCGACAATTCGGGTGCGGCCCAGCCCAAGACGCCGCGGGCGGACAATGCAACACCGGATTTCTCGACAACAGCTGGATCTCCGCAGCTCATTTGTGCGGTGGGGAAGCAACATGGGGCAGCAGACAACAATGAAAACTCTTCTTCTCGCAACGGCCTTCATTCTCGCGCCGCTCGGTATGGCGTGTGCGGCTGATATCAATGAGGTTTCGCCTGTTGCATCCGGCTACGACTGGTCCGGACTCTATGCCGGCGTCGACATCGGCTACGCGGCCGGAAAATCCAATCTGTTCATCGCCGGCGGCGGACTGGGCGGGGCCACCGATCTCAATGTCTCCACCGATCCGAACGGATTTATCGGCGGTGTCCATATCGGCGCCAATTACCAGATGGAGAACAGCTTCGTGATCGGCGCCGAGGCCGACATCATGTACAGCAATATAGATGGGCTGACGGCCCTCGACGCCGGCGGCGGCGGTGTCACCACGTTGCTCAAGAGCGAACTCAAATGGTCGGGGTCGGCGCGGCTGCGCGCCGGCTATGCTTTCGATCGGACCTTGCCCTACATCACTGCCGGCGTCGCCGCGGCCAAGTATGAACTGATTGCGGTCAGCGCCGGTGGCCCTGCCGCCGAAGTAACGCTCCACAGCGACAGCCATGCCGGCTGGACCGTTGGAGCCGGCATCGAACACGCCTTTACCGACAAGTGGATCGCGCGGGCCGAATACCGCTACTCCGACTTCGGCAGCCAGGACCTCTCGGTGGCAGCCGGTCTGCCTACGGAAACCCATGTCGACCTCCAGACACAGGATATCCGGGTCGGGCTCAGCTACAAGTTCTGATTGCTGGTGCTACAGATCTCCCTCGGGAGATGGCCGGCAGGCCAGGGGGCCGGCGGGGCTCGGCCTGCTGCCGCAGACGGGGGTCGGCGCTCTATACGCGACGACCCCCTCTGTTGCCTTTGGCGACATCTCCCCTCGAATGGGAGATCAGCCGCTTCAGATTAGCTTCTCCAGTGTGATCGGCAGATCCCTGATCCTCTTTCCCGTCGCATGGAACACCGCGTTGGCAATCGCCGGCGCTACGCCGACGATCGCCAATTCGCCGACACCCTTGCCGCCGAGCACCGAGGAATGCAGGTCGGGGATGCCGACCGAGATCACTTCGATGTCCGGGATGTCGGCGTTGGTCGGCACGAGGTAATCGGCGAGGTTGTCATTGACGATGCGGCCGTGGCGGCGGTCGACGATGCCTTCTTCCAATAGCGCCTGGCCGATGCCCATGATGATGCCGCCCTTCCATTGGCTTTCGGCAAGTTTCGGGTTGTAGAGCCGCCCCGAATCCAGCGCCGACACCACACGCGATACACGCACCGTGCCGAAATCCTCGTCGACGCGCACCTCGATGAAATGCGCGCACCACGAGTGGCGGGAATAGTCGCCCTCGGTGTGCGGCAGCGCCATGGCGATGGTGGTGTAGTTCTTGTAGCGCTCCTCTGGCGTCGAGTTTTCCGGCATGGTGTCGCCGGTGGCTTCGATGTGGTCGCGGCCGACGCTTTTGAGCAGTTCGGCGATCGAGACATCGGGGCCGTCGCCGCGCGGCGAAGCGATGCGGCCATTGGCGACGACCAGCGTGTTGGCCTGCAGCGGGTGGAAGGGCGAGCGCGGATCGCCGATGGCAAGGCCCACCAGCTGGTCGAGCGCTGAGCTCGCGGCCTTGTAGACGGCGCCGGTCATGACGCCGGCCAGCCGCGAACCGCCGGTGACGCCGGCACGGGGAAAGCGCGAGTCGCCGAGCTTCACCACCACGTCGTCGGCTCGCACGCCGACCGTTTCGGCGGCGGTCTGCGCCAGAATGGTGTAGGTGCCCTGGCCCATGTCGATCGACGAGCTTTCGACCTCGACCGAGCCGTCGGCCAGGATACGCACGATCGCCTCGCCATAGGCGCGCCGAACCGGATAGGTGCCGGCCGCGACTCCCCAGCCGATCAGCTGGTTGCCGTCGCGCATCGAGCGCGGTTCGGGCGAGCGCCTGGCCCAGCCGAAGCGCTCCGCGCCTGCGGCAAAAGCCTCGCGCAACTGTCTGGTCGACCAGGCTTTCTTGGCATGCGGATCCTGCTCGGCATAGTTCCGGAGCCGGATTTCCAACGGGTCGATGCCGACCTCGTAAGCGAGCTCGTCGATGGCGCATTCAATGCCGAAGGCCGAGGGGTTTTCGCCCGGCGCGCGCATGGCGCCCGGCACCACCGAATTGACCCGCACGACATTCTGCTTCGAGGAGAAATTCGGCGTCGAATACATGATCGAGGTGACCGATCCCAGCGGCTCGACCCACATGCCGTCGATGGAGGTCTCATTGACGCTGCGATGCACGATCGACTGGATCTTTCCGTCAGCGTCGGCGCCGATCGTCACCGTCTGCCGCGTCGCGGCGCGGCCACCGTAACCGGTGAAGGTCTGGGGCCGCGTCATCACCAGGCGCACCGGTCGGCTAAGCATTTTGGCCGCACATGCGGCCACCGCGCCATGGCTGAGCGCCAGTGCCTTGGAGCCGAAGCCGCCGCCAATATAGGGCGAGACCAGCCGCACATTCTCGAACGGCACGTCGAACCATTCGGCATAGGTCCGCGCCATCCCATCCAGCCACTGGCTTGGCTCCCACACGGTGAGCTTGTCGCCCTCCCAGCGGGCGATCAGGCCATGCGGCTCCATCGGCGCCTGGTATTCGCGCGGCGTGTTATAGGCGGCGCAGATGCGGACCGGTGCCGAGGCGAACGCACCTTGCGCATCGCCCCATTCCTTGGTCATGGCGTCGATCGGGATGCCGTCGCCGGCCTTGGCGTCGCTGAGGTCGACGATGGTAGACGTCTCGTCATAGCTGACCTTGACCAGGGCCGCCGCCGCCACCGCCTGTTCGAAGGTTTCCGCAACGATCGCCGCGACATACTGACCCGAGAAGGTGATGTCGCGCGCGAGCGGGCAATAGGGCTTGTCGGGCGGCGGCGTGCCGAACCAGTCCGCCGCGGTCCTCAGGCTGATGATGGTGTCCGGCGTCAGCACCTGCAGCATGCCGGGCGCCGCCTCGGCTGCCTTGGTGTCGATCGCGAGCACCTTGCCCGATGCAATCGTGCTCCCGACCAGCACGGCGTAGGCGAGGCCTTCGAGCTGCTGCTCGACGGCGTATTTCGCCGCGCCGGTGATTTTGGCCGGGCCGTCGACGCGCGACAGCCGGCCGCCGACGGCTTCGGCAAAAGCGCCGTCGGATGCATCCCCATGCCTGATGTTGTGAACGGTCATGCCGTCTCTCCCAATTTGAGGATGGCGCGGGCGACGACGCGCGGCACCAGTTCGATCTTGTAGTGGTTGGCGCCATGGTCGACGGCGCCTTCGACTGCGAGCAGGCTGGCGGCGCGCACGGTGTCCGGCTCCAGCACCTTGCCTATCAAGGCCGCCTCGACGGCCCGCGCACGCCACGGCTTGGTCGCGACGCCGCCAAGCGCCACGCGCAAATCGCGGATCGTTCGGCCGTCAGCCTCGAACTCAATGCCTACAGCGGCACTGGCGGCGGCAAACTCATAGGATTGCCGGTCGCGGATTTTCAGGTAGGTCGAACGCCGGGCAGAGGACGAGCCGGGGATCTCGATGGCGGTGATCATCTCGCCCGGTTCGATCGCATGTTCCCTGTCCGGCGTGGTGCCGGGCAGCAGGAAAAAGTCGTCGACCGGGATCTGGCGCTCGCCGAGATGAACTGTTGCGTCGAAGGCGACCAGCGCCACGGCGAGGTCGCCTGGATACATGGCGATGCAGGCGTCGCTGGCGCCGAGCACGGCGTGGCCCCTGGTGACGCCGCCTATGGCCGAACAGCCACTGCCGGGTTCCCGCTTGTTGCAAGCGGAGAAATTCCCGGGATCACGGAAATAGGGGCAGCGCGTGCGCTGCATCAGATTGCCGCCGATGGTCGCCATGTTGCGGATCTGCGCGGAAGCCGCCTGCCACAGGGCTTCCGACACCGCAGGAAAGCGGCTCTTGATGTCGGCATGGTCGGCGACATGGCCCATCCTGGCCAGCGCGCCGATGGTGGCGCCGCGTTCGTTCACCTCAATGCTGTTCAGTCCGTTAAGATGGGTGATGTCGACCAGCGTCTCGGGCTCGGCGACGCCGCATTTGGCGAGATCGATCAGCGTGGTGCCGCCGGCCAAGAGCATGGCGCCGGGCAGGGCGGCTGCCTGGCGTGCCGCATCGACCGAGCTGGCGCGAAAATAGGAAAAGTCCCTCATGATGCGACCTCCAAGGCGGCTTGGCGAATGGCGGCGACGATGTGTGGATAGGCGCCGCAGCGGCAGAGATTGCCGGCCATGTATTCGCGGATCTCGCCGTCGGAGCCGGCATGGCCTTCCCGGATGCAAGCGACCGCCGACATGATCTGGCCCGGCGTGCAATAGCCGCACTGGAAGGCGTCCTGTTCGAGGAAGGCAGCCTGCACGGGATGCATTTCGCCCTCCCGTGCAAGCCCCTCTATGGTGGTGACGGTGCGGCCTTCGGCTTGGGCGGCCAGCGTCAGGCAGGCCAGCACGCGCTCGCCATCGATATGCACGGTGCAGGCGCCGCACTGGCCGTGGTCGCGGCCCTTCTTGGTGCCGGTCAGGCCGAGCCGGTCGCGCAAGGCGTCGAGCAGCGTCACGCGCGGCTCGATGTCGAGCCCGTGAAGGTGGCCGTTGATGTCGAGATGGACGGGGATCGTTGTTTTCGTCATGGGCATCTGGCTCCAGTTGCTTGACGCGAAGTCGTTGATCTGATGTTGGGCCGGCGAGGACCGAGCGCCCGCTGTCCGGCCCTTCGCTGTCGCTCCGGACCGTTCGGGCGTTCAGCCCTTTAAAAAGATCCACTGGACCTTTTGATCCGCCCGAAGGCGGACCGGGCCTTCACCGTTCGTCGGACGGGAAAGCCAAGCAATTGGCTTCCCGTCCGCTAGGCGGACCACTCCTCACCCCAGCAGGTCCTCGATGCGGATCGGAAAGCGCCGCGGCCGCACGCCGGTCGCATGCCAGACCGCATTGGCGACGGCGCCGGCCGTGCCGGTGATGCCGATTTCGCCGACGCCCTTGATGCCGAGCGCGTTGACGTGAGGGTCGTCCTCGTGGACCAGCAGCGCCTCGACCGACGGAACGTCGGCATTCACCGGGACATGATACTCGGCGAGGTTGGCATTCTGGATCCGGCCAGAGCGCCGGTCGGTGATGGCTTCCTCATGCAGCGCGAACGAGACGCCCCAGATCATGCCGCCATAATACTGGCTGCGCACCAGCCTGGGATTGATGATCCGCCCGGCGGCGAACGCGCCGACCAGCCTTGTGACACGGATCTGGCCGAAATCCGGATCGACCTTCACCTCGGCGAACACGGCGCCATGCGCGTGCTTGGCATAGGTCTCCTGGGACGCCGGGTCGGGGGCACCTTTGCCATGGCCCTCGATCTCGGTCAGGCCTGCACGTGTGAGGATCTCGGCATAGCTTTCACCGCGGCTTTCATCGTCGCGCCGATAGAGGCGGCCACCGCGCGCCAGCACGCCTTCATTGCCGGCGCCGTAGAGCGGTGAGTGCTCGTCACCGGTGGCGAGATCGGCGAGCCTGGCGATGACGGCGGCACCCGCATTGTGGATCGCCATGCCGGCCGTCGCCGTGTGGCCAGAGCCGCCGGCAATGCCTGCATTGGGCAGATCGGAACTGCCGGCCCTGAAATC
>NZ_RZTT01000170.1 GCF_003996995.1 Mesorhizobium sp. M7A.T.Ca.US.000.02.2.1
TGCAATGACAACGCCGCCGACGACGACGACGTCCCGTGGCCCGGCACCGAAACCCGAAATCCCGACTTTGCCGGCCTCGCGACACCCGCCGAGTATCCTCGGCCGATCGTGCTTCTAGCGACGATCTATGCGTCGACGGTTTTGGGGGTAACGCTGCTTCTGGCGGCGGCGGTTTGAGCGCACGAGGCCCGATGCCGCTCTCCGAAAGCCCATGTCTCCGGTATAAACCGTAACCTATGTGTCCGGAACGGACCGAAAGGCTTTGGCGATCCCGACAGGATTCGAACCTGTGACCATCGGCTTAGAAGGCCGGTGCTCTATCCAGCTGAGCTACGGGACCGCTGGCCGGCCTTTGGGCCGGCTGGATATTCTGGCATTGGCCGCCGTTCAATGCGTCCAGGGCGTCCTGCGGTCATAGCGGAAATTCTCCGCATAGGAAATCTGGCGGCGCTTGGTCTCTTTCGGCTCTTCGACGCGGAAAGCGAGCCCTTGCTTTTCGGCGTAGGCTACCGCCTCTTCGCGCGTGTCGAAGCTAAGCATGATCTGGCTTCTCATGTCTGCCGACGTCGTATAGCCCATCAGCGGATCGATCTTCTTGCGCGTCTCGGGATCGAATTCCAGCACCCAGTGGCCGGTTTTGGCCTTGCCGGACTGCATCGCGGTTTTGGCTGGGCTGAAAATGCGCGCGGACATGGCCACCTCGTTCTTGTGCAAGGCAGCATCGCCACCCTTCGCCCGTCATTACTGCGCAATGCGCACGGCGGCAAGGTTTTTGCTCTCGCAGGTTTTTGCACTTGCCATGCACCACCGAAATGAATAGGCAACAGACCGTTCGGAGTGTAGCGCAGCCTGGTAGCGCATCTGGTTTGGGACCAGAGGGTCGGGAGTTCGAATCTCTCCACTCCGACCATCCCCTCACAGCCCAATGCCCGGCGCAGCCATATGGTCACTTGCTCCGGCTCCGGTCGTGCATCCGTGGCCGGTTCGGCAAACAGGGGTTCAGATGCTTGGAATCGATGCCTGGGTGTCGCTTTTCGGACCGGCCTACTTTGCCTATGCCGGCATCACCGTTCCGTTCATGGTGACGTGGGCAATTGCCTGCGCCGCGCTGGCGATGTGGAACAACCGTGAAAGCCGCAGACAGGCGAGGCAGGCCCCAGGCGCCGTCGTCTCCCGCTCCTGGCGTGTCAGTATCGGAATGTTTGTGCTGGTCGCCGCCGGCTATATCGCCGCTCACTCGGCCGTCTACCTCGCCGTCCGTCATTTCGCCAAAATGTGGCTCTGAGACTGACCTCTCAGCTAAATCTCGAATTCGCCCTGCCCTTCATCCATGGCGTTGACGGTTTCGGCTGCCAGCGCCCTGGTGATCGGCGTCTTGCGTTCGAGCGCGGTCCGGTCGAGCCGCTCCACCACGCGCATCGCTGTCGCCAGCGAGCGCTCGATACGGCGGACCAGATACTGCACGACATGCGGTTCGACCTCGATCTGACGGTCGGCGAAGAGTTTCGTGATGACGCCGGCGAGCAGGAGATCGTCGGGCTCATGAATTTCCACTGTCGCGGCCGCTTTCAGCCGTGAGGCGAGATCAGGCAGCGTGACGCCCCAGGCGGACGGGAAGCGGCGCGCCGTCAGGAGCAGCGTCGACCCGGCACCACGCACCGCATTGATCAGATGGAACAGGCCCTGTTCATCGACCGCGCCGGTATCGACATCGTCGATCAGTGTCGGCCGCGCGCCGAGATTGGCAATGCTGTCGCCGATGCGCCTGGCGTCGACCGCCACCGCATTGGCGCGCGCGCGCCAGATCGAGGCCAGATGCGTCTTGCCCGAACCCGCGGGACCGGCCAGCACCACCACCGGCGATGGCCAGTCCGGCCAGCGGTCGACCAGCGCCACGGCCTGGTTGTTGGTGCCGGAGACGACGAGTTCGTCGCGCGAATAGCCGGTGCCATGGCCGAGATCGAGCGGCAACTGGCGTGGCGGGTCGGGTGGCTGGGCAGTCACTTCAGCGACGCGGTTGCGTGCGGTGGCCGCCGCCGCGATCGGCCGGGAGCTGCGGCACAGGTGCCGCGCCGCGGCCCTTGTAGAGCGGCGATTCGAGATAGCGGGCAATGGCGAACCGCACCAGCACGGCGACGGCGGCAGAAGCTGGCACCGCGATCAACAAGCCGACGAAGCCGAACAGCGCACCGAAGGCAAAAAGCGAAAACATCAGCCATACCGGGTGCAGGCCGACGCTCTTGCCGACCAGCCGCGGCTGCAGGATGTTGCCCTCGATGAACTGACCGACGAAGAACACGACCGCGACGGCGACGATCATCGTCCAGTCCGGCCAGAACTGGACGAAGGCGACGCCGATGGCCAGCACCAGCCCGGTCAGCGAGCCGACATAAGGAATGAAGGAAATCAGCCCGGCGAACAGGCCGATGAGGATGCCGAAATTCAGTCCGGTCAGCGTCAGCCCGGTGGCATACATGGCGCCCAGCACCAGGCACAGCGTGCCCTGGCCGCGCACGAAGCCAGCCGTGGCGGTGTTGATGTCACGCGCGATGGCGCGCACGGTCTGGACGTTGTCGCGCGGCACCCAACCGTCGATGACCGCCACCATGCGGTCCCAGTCGAGCAGCATGTAGAAGGCGACCACCGGCGTCACCACGAACAGGCTGACCACCGAGACCAGCGCCATGCCGGAGCTCCACAGCGAGGTGAACACGGTGGTGATCAGGCCGAAGCCCGAGGTCAGCAGCGAATTCAGCCCGTCGCGCAAGCTATTGGCGTTGACGCCGAACTTCTGTTCCAGCCATTTCGGATCGAACGAGGTGATCAGGCTTTGCAGCCGGGTCAGATATTCCGGCAATTTGCCGGCGAAATCGGCCATCTGCGTGGCCAGAACCGGAATGAGGATGACAAAGGCCAGCACCAGCACGATGAGGAAGGTGATGAGGATGACCACCGTCGCCATGAAACGCGACAGGCCGAGCCGCTGCAGCCGGTCGGCAACGGGATCGAGGAAATAGGCCAGCACCATGCCGGCGACGAAGGGCAGCAGGATGGCGCTGAAAACATAGAGGAAAAGCGCCAGCAGCGCGGCGCCGGCCAGCCAGAAGAAGATCTGCCGGCGAAAGGTCGCGGACGCGGCGATGTCGGCGGCCGCGGCCTCGATCGCTGCCGCTTCTGTCTCAGATGTCCGGAGTGGAGCCTTCGCCATAGCCGCTCATGTGCCTCAGCCAAGTCACGAGATAGGCTGCGGCCGAAGCCACGGTCAAGACCCCGGACAGCAATATGAGGGCTGACCTCAGCGGGTCGAGGTGAACGTCAATGGCAAGTTCTCCCAGCACAAGCGCGGCCAGCACGATCTGGATCGCGGTGTTGGCCTTCGACACGAACAACGGTTTCATCTCGACCGGATGGGTCATGACGGCGGACAACACCACCGCGCAGACGATCAACGCGTCGCGCGAGACCATGATGACGACAAGCCACAGCGGCAATTGCCCGATGAAGCTCATGACCACGAACACCGAAACCAGCAGCAGCTTGTCGGCCACCGGGTCGAGATACGCGCCGAGCGTGGACTGCTGGTTGAAACGGCGGGCGATGAACCCGTCGACGCCGTCGGAAATGCCGGCGACGAGGAACCCGGCAAAAGCCCAGTCCCAGCGCGCCTGCAGCATCGCCAGCACCACCGCCGGCACCAGGATAAGGCGCAGGATGGTGATCAGGTTGGGGATGGTCAAATGCTTGGCACCTCCTCTTGGTCGGAGATAAATGATGAAGATAGCGGGTGGCAACAAGAGAGAAGCTGCCGATCTCCCGCACGGGAGAGCGGCTTTCAGCTTGGCTTTCGTCAATCACGAGCGCCTATACGCGCGCCCTGTCCACGGTTTTATGGGCCGAAATGGCCGTTATCCTTGCGGACAGAAACCGTTCATGCGAAGAGCCCGCGACAAGGAAAATTGTTGAACGGGCACCCGAAATGAGCAAGCGCGACGTGAACAAGCGCAAGAACGGGCTCACCTATGCCGAGGCCGGTGTCGATATCGACGCGGGCAATCTCATGGTCGAGAAGATCAAGCCGCTGGTGCGCGCGACGCGCCGCCCGGGCGCCGACGGCGAGATCGGCGGTTTCGGCGGCCTGTTCGACCTCAAGGCGGCCGGCTTTACCGACCCGGTGCTGGTGGCGGCCAATGACGGCGTCGGCACCAAGCTCAAGATCGCCATCGATGCCGGCAAGCACGACACGATTGGCATCGACCTCGTCGCCATGTGCGTCAACGACATCGTCGTGCAAGGTGCCGAACCGCTGTTCTTCCTCGACTATTTCGCCACCGGCAAGCTCGATCCCGACCAGGGTGCCGCAATCGTCGGCGGCATTGCCGAGGGCTGCCGCCAGGCCGGCTGCGCGCTGATCGGCGGCGAGACGGCCGAGATGCCCGGCATGTATCACGGCAATGATTACGACCTCGCTGGCTTTGCGGTGGGCGCCGCCGAACGCGGCCAATTGCTGCCCACCGACGATATTGTCGAAGGCGACGTGCTGCTGGGCCTGGCTTCCTCTGGCTTGCACTCGAACGGATATTCGCTGGTGCGCCGCATCGTCGCCGTCAGCGGTCTGTCGTGGAGCGATCCGGCGCCGTTCAACGACGAGGCCACTCTGGCCGAGGCGCTGCTCGAGCCGACCCGCATCTACGTCAAGTCGATTCTCAAGGCGATCCGCAACACGCATGGTATCAAGGCGCTCGCCCACATCACCGGCGGCGGCTTCCCGGAAAACATCCCGCGCGTGCTGCCCAAGGATTTTTCGGCCGAACTCGACCTCGAAGCGATCGACGTTCCTGCCGTGTTTTCGTGGCTGGCCAAGACCGGCGGCGTGGCGCCGGAAGAGATGATGCGCACCTTCAATTGCGGCATCGGCATGATTCTGGCAGTCGCATCAGGTCAGGCAGCACAGGTCGCCGCCGTGCTGCAGGAGGCCGGCGAGACGGTGACGCCGATCGGCCGCATCGTGCCGCGCCGCGACGCCGGCGTCATCTATCGGGGCTCGATCGGCCTATGAACGCGCAGAGGAAACGCACCGTCGTCCTGATCTCGGGGCGCGGCTCCAACATGACCGCGCTGATTGCTGCGGCCAGCGACCCGGCGTTCCCGGCCGAGATCGTCGGTGTCATTTCCGACAAGGCGGACGCCGCCGGGCTCGGCATCGCCAGAGCGCGCGGCATCGCCACGCAGATCGTCTCGCGTGCCGACCATGGCAGCAAGCAGGCGCATGACGCGGCAATAGACGCGGCGCTCGCGGCCTTCAACGCCGAGATCGTGGCGCTGGCCGGCTATATGCGCATCCTCACCCCCGGCTTCGTCCAGAGATGGCAGGGCCGCATGATCAACATCCACCCTGCCCTGCTGCCGGCGTTCAAGGGGCTCGACACCCATGTGCGCGCACTGGCCGCCGGCATCCGCATCCATGGCTGCACCGTGCACTTCGTCACCTCCGAGATGGATGACGGTCCGATCATCGCACAGGCGGCCGTGCCGGTGATGGTCGGCGACACCGCCGATACTTTGGCAGCCCGCGTGCTGAAGGCCGAGCACCGGCTCTATCCGCTGGCATTGGGACTGGTCGCCGAAGGCAAGGCGCGCATGGAGGCCGGCCGCACCGTGCTTGCCCACTTTGCCGACGATGCCGACAACGGCACTTCGGTGGTGATGGCCCCCGACCCGCTGCGCGAGGAAACCGACCTCGAGCATCTGGCGCGCATCACGCCGTGAGGCGAGAGCGTGACGATGAAACAGCTTCTCCTGCTTCGTCACGCCAAATCCAGCTGGGACGACCCTGGCCTTGATGATTTCGATCGGCCTTTGGCCGAACGCGGAGTGAAGGCGGCGCGCTCGATCGGGCGCGAGCTTGCGGCGCGCGGCTGGCTGCCGGACCTGGCGCTGGTGTCGCCGGCGCTGCGCACCCGCGACACCTGGCGGCTGGTGGCGGCCGAGTGGCCCGTCCAGCCCCGGATCGCATTCGTCGAGGCGCTTTACGATGCTTCAGCGGCGGATATTCTGAGCCAGATTGGTCAGACCGACGCTTCAAGCGGCAGCTTGCTGGTAATTGGCCACAATCCGGGCTTGGAACAGTTGGCCAGACAGCTTGCCGGGCCGGGGTCGGAGGCCAAGGCGCTCGCGAGACTTGAAGAAAAATTCCCGACGGCAGCCCTGGCACGCTTCGCTTTCGAAGGTGACTGGTCCGGCCTGTCGAGCGCCCCGCTGACGCATTGTGTGCACCCGAAGGATTTGGGCTAGAATTCGGGCGCGGCGGGCAAGCTGCCACCCGGCAGACTTCGAACCAACGGTTCATGCCGACTGCGCCAAATCGGCTGCTCAAACGATGCCCCGATTGTTGCTGGTTCCATAAAAAACAAGAGCGGCGGGCAAAGCCCACCGCTCTTTGTGGTCGCAGACTTCAGAAAATCAACGACCCCAGATGCCCTGGCCCGACTGAGCCGGCACCTTGGCATTGGCATCACCCTGCGTCTTTACGGACTTCGGGATCGAGCCGGTGTGCGTGGTGTCGATGTTGGACACGGACTGGTTCGCAACCGGCTGGTTGGCATTGTAAGAGCCATAATTGTCGCTGCCGGCAAAAGCAGTGCCCGTGGCAACGAGGATGGCGGCGGCGGTAAGAGCGATCTTGGTCATTTTAGTTACTCCGGTATTTCTTTTGTTCTGTCCGTCTAGTGGCGTGCCCTTGGGAGGAATTTCGCGTTGCTCGGACCACCCCGAGATGGGTTTGCCCTGCCGCGGATTCCAATCACGAAGATGTTCCTCCGCAGCTTGAATCCGGGCCTTGAAATTTGGCACAGGCCCTCGGCGGTGAGTTTTTTATTCATTAGAATCAAATAATTATGAGAAATCGCCCAGCGCATGACGCTATCATTCGATGAGCCGACGTTCACCCAACATGGACGGTCCGTCAATGATAATCGAACCGAACGGTTCGGTTTTATCCATGGTAGGCGAATTCAGGCTGCTCAAACGCGGCGGCAGCAGGCCGTCTGCTATTTGCCTTGCGGCTGGATCGATACTATCGATTGTTCCTGAGTATGCATTTGTACGCTGCCAGCCGCATCCTCCGAAACGCGGTGGCAGCTTCCCAGGACAGCGATAGATATGCGGCTGCTGCTCGTCGAAGACAATCGCGAACTGGCCGACTGGCTGGGCAAGACCCTGCGTCAGGCGAACTATGTCGTCGACGTCGTCCATGACGGCGAGGATGTCGAGCACGCGCTGGCCGCCGGTGACCACGCGCTTATCATCCTTGACCTGGCATTGCCTCGCATGGGCGGCCTGGAAGTGCTGCGCATGCTGAGGGCGCGCGGCAATGCGGTGCCGGTGATTGTATTGACCGCCAATGCCAGCCTCGACGGTCGAGTCAAGGGCCTCAATGAGGGCGCCGACGACTATCTGGCGAAACCATTCCAGATCGAGGAACTGGAGGCGCGCATCCGCGTGCAGCTGCGCCGCGCCAATGACCGCACCGCGCCCGTCGTTGCTTGCGGCGATCTTGTCTTCGACACCAACACGCGATTGTTTTCGCTCGCCGGCGAAACGCTGGGGCTGACGCCGCGCGAACACGCGGTACTGGAACAATTGATGGTCAAGGCGGGACGTACAGTGAGCAAGGCGGCGCTGTCGGCGGCGATATACGACTTCGAGACCGACGCCGACCCCAGCACCATCGAGATCTATGTGCACCGTGTACGCAAGAAGCTCGAAGGGTCTCGGGTTCAGATCGCCACCTTGCGTGGTCTTGGCTACCTGCTGCGCCATGAGGATTAGCAGCCTCCGTTTGCAGTTGCTGGCCTGGGTGGTGCTGCCGCTTGCGGGGCTCGCCACCATCAACCTATGGACCAGTCACCGCAGCGCGCTGGCGACCGCCGATCTGGTCACGGACCGAATGCTGCTCGGTTCGGCACGCGCGATTGCCGAACAGGTCGCCATAGTGGATGGCGTTCTCGATGCCACGGTGCCGCCGGCGGCAATCGAGATGTTCGACACCGGTGATCGCGACAGCGTCTATTATCATGTCGAGACGGCTGGCGGGCGTTTGCTGACCGGCTACCCCGACCTGCCCGAGGATACGAGGCAGCCGAGCGTGGAAGCGGTCTATCGTGACCAAGCGCTGCGGCTGCTGACGTTCAGTCATGCGGTGGTCGGCGCCGGTCCCGATTCACCTATAACGGTCACCGTGGGCGTCACGATGGCTGGGCATGATGCGATGGTGAAACGGCTGTGGCTCAGCGCCTTCGCCCAGCAACTGGCCCTGGTGGCCATTGCCGGCATCTTCGTGCTGCTCGGCCTGCGTCGCGGCCTGGCGCCGCTGATAAGGCTGCGCGACGCGGTGCGCTCGCCACGCCGCAGCGACCTCGATCCCATTGAAGTGCCAGGTGCGCAAAGCGAGATCCGGCCGCTGATCGATGCGCTCAACGCCTATATGGAGCGCGTGCGGGCGCAGATGGCGGCACAGCGCCGATTCATCGCCAATGCGGCGCACCAGTTGCGCACACCGCTGGCGCTGCTGTCGACGCAGGCGAGCTACGCGCTTCGCGAAACTGTCCCCGACGCACGCCAGGAAGCGCTGGTCGCGCTGCAGACAAGCTCCGGCAAGCTGGCGCGATTGGCCGAACAGTTGCTCACCCTGTCACGCGCCGAACCGGGCAGTCGGCGGCCGCGCGCCGACCACGTCGACCTGACCGAAGCCGCTCGGCACGTTCTGGAAACGCATGCGCCAATAGCAATCGGTCGCAACATCGATCTCGGCCTCGAGGAGGCCGGACCTGTGCCGGTTATCGGCGACGGCACCATGCTGCGCGAGATGATCGTCAATCTTGTCGATAACGCACTGCGCTACACCCGGGCCGGCGGCAGCGTCACGGTGAAGTTGGCGGCCACCGACGGCGAAGCCGTGCTGACAGTCGACGATGACGGGCCCGGCATTCCGGCGGACGAACGCGACCACGTATTCGAACGCTTCTACCGCATCGTCGGCTCGACCGAGGAAGGCAGCGGGCTCGGCCTCGCCATCGTGCGCGAGGTTGTCGAAAATGCCGGCGGCCGCGTCACCCTTGGAGATGGCGCGACCGGCGGTCTGGTGGTCGAGGTCAAGTTGCCTTTGGCCTGATCAATCAGGTCCCCTGTTCGTTGAACGGAGCCGGCCGCCACTTGACGACATAGTTCTCGAAGCGGGTGATGATGAACTCCACCACCAGCGCCATCACCGCCAGGATGATCATGGCGGCAAAGACGCCATTGGCATTGAAGGCGCCCTGCGCTGTAGAGATCAGCAGGCCCATGCCTTGCTTGGCGCCGAGGAATTCGCCGACCACCGCGCCGACCAGGGCAAAACCGAAGCTGACATGCAGGCTGGCCAGGATCCAGCTCATCGCCGACGGGATAATGACGGTGCGTGTGATCTGGAATGGCGAGGCGCCGAGGATCTGGGCGTTGGCGATCATCGCCCGGTCGGCTTCGCGTACACCCTGAAAGGCATTGGCGAAGACGACGAAGAACACCATCACCACGGCGAGCGCCACCTTGGACGCCATGCCGAGGCCGAGCGCGATGATGAACACCGAACCCAGCACGACTCGCGGCACCGAATTGGCGATCTTGATGTAGATGGAAAAGACGTCCGCCAGCAGCCGGTTGCGGCCAAGGATGATGCCTGCGGCGATGCCGCCGACCGCGCCGATGACGAAGCCGAGGAATGTTTCCTCGAGCGTCACATAGATCTGCAGCCAGAGCGGACCTTGCGACGTGCCTTCGGTGACCCACACCCGGATCTGGTCCCGGATGCCGGACGGGCTGGCGAAGAAGAACGGATCGATGATGTTGTAGTCGGCGCCGAGTTCCCACAGGCCGAGGAAGACGACGAGGATAGCCAGGCGCAGGCCGATGACCAGCGCATGGCGGCGGCGCAGCCGCGCCCTCGCCCGGCCTTCGGCGACCGCGATGGAGGCGTCTCGGACTGCTGCATGATCGGCGGTTGAAGAGATGGCGGTCATGGCTGTGTCCCTCTCAATGGCCGGTTTGCAAGGTGCGGCTCTGGCCGAGCTGCACTTCCTCGCGCAGGTCGTTCCAGATCACCTTGGCGATCTCGACGAATTTCGGGTCGTAGCGAATGTCGGCCATGACGCGCGGACGCGGCAGGTCGATGCGGTAGACGCTCTTGACCGTCCCCGGTCCCGCCGTCAGCACATAAACCTTGTCGGCCAGTGCCACCGCCTCCTCCAGGTCGTGGGTGACGAACACGACGGAAGACTTCTGCTCCGACCACAGGCCCAGCAGTTCGTCCTGCATGGCGGTGCGCGTCTGCATGTCGAGCGCACTGAAGGGCTCGTCCATCAGCAGGATCTTGGGCTGGTTGATGAAGGTCTGGGCGAGTGCGACGCGCTTGCGCATGCCGCCGGATAGCTGGTGCGGATAGTGCTTTTCGAAGCGCCCAAGGCCGACACGGCCGATCCAGTCACGCGCCCGCTCATAGGCCTGCGCCTTGGGCGTGCCGCGATAGAGCGGACCGGCGGCGACATTGTCGATGACGCTGCGCCACGGAAACAGCGCATCGGCCTGGAAGACGAAGCCGATGTCGCGGCTGATGTCGTTGACGGGATTGCCCATGACCCGGACATTGCCTGTCGTCGGCCGCAACAGGCCGGTGACGAGGTTGAGCGTCGTCGACTTGCCGCAGCCGGTCGGCCCGACGACGCAGGCGAATTCGCCGCGCGCCACGGTCATGGTGAAATCGCGGATCGCCGTCATCATGTGGCCGTCCGGTGTGACGAAGCGCAGTGTCACATCGTCGATGGCGATCGCGGCATCGGCTGGCGGCGCGGCCTGAGACAGTCTCTCGGCCGCCATGGGTTGCAGTTGCATGGCACTCTCCTGTCGCAATGGGGAAGGAGCCACAGCGCGGCCGCGGGTCTCCAGATGGTCCGGCAAGGGCTGTGCCGCTGCCGGTTTTTTTAGGCTAACGGCGCAAGCTATTGTTCTTCGATGGACGAAGACGGGAAGCCCGCACCGTTGGGGACGAGGCTATTTGGCGGCGTCGACGAATGCCGTTGTGTAGGTCTTCGACAAGTCGATCTGCTTACCCTGCAGGCTCTTGGAGAATGTCGAGAGGACCTTGAGCACGGTCGGCGGGCCGTCGGCCGGCATGCGGCCGTCCGGCGTGAACATCGCCTTGCCGCTGGCCAGCCCCTGCACGTAGAGATCCCTGTTGCCGGCGTAATAGTCCTTCGGCATCTTGTCGGCGATCTCCTCGGCCGAATGGGTGGCGATGAACTTCATCGTCATGACGAAGGCATTGGCGAGCTTCTGTGCCTCATCCTTGTGGTCTTCGAGCCAAGCGGACTGGACGTAGAAGGACGCCGCCGGATAGGGGCCGCCCAGCGCTTCCTTGGTCTTTTCCGGGGTGCGCATATCGACCAGGACATTGGCCTCGCCGGTCTTGAGCAATTGGGCAATGGTCGGCTCGGTGGTCATGCCCGCCTGGATCTGATCCTGCTTGACGGCGGCGATGAAGGTGTTGCCGGCGCCGACCGGCAGCAGCGTATAGTCGCCGGGCTTCAGGCCATTGCGCACGGCCAGATACTGGCTGAGGAAATCGGTCGACGAGCCGAGGCCGGTGACGCCAAGCGTGGCCCCCTTAAAGTCGGCTGGCGACTTGATCTCGGGGTGCCTGGCGGAGACCAGCTCGACCTCGCCAGGCGCCTGGCTGAACTGGACGATCGACTGGATGTATTTGCCCTTCGACTGGAGGTCGATGGTGTGGTCGTAGAAGCCGACGACGCCCTGCACGGCGCCGGCCAGCAATTCATTCTCGGCCTCGACGCCGGCGCGCGAGTTGACCAGTTCGACATCGAGCCCCTGATCCTTGAAGTAGCCGAGCTGCTGGGTGAGCACGGCCGGCAGATAGATCTGCTTTTCCATACCGCCGACGATGATGGTGATCTTGTCGGCCGCCGATGCCGCCGTGGCACCCGTTAAGGCGATGGCCAACGCCAGCGCCGCTGAACGCAAGGCACACTTCGAGATGATACCTGTCACGAAACTTCCTCCACCTGGGG